>JAPLUY010000038.1 GCA_026397385.1 Candidatus Aenigmatarchaeota archaeon | reverse complement strand
TCGCTCGTACCAGTAATGGTCGGGTTCTGGGACTCTGTTAACAACAGAATAGCTGTTGATGTATCAACAGCACCCTCAGGAGGTAATGCTACAAGTTCAACTTCAGCGTACTACAAGGTACTCGGCGGCAACTCGTCCGACAACGCAACCAACTACAACTACAACTTCAACTTCACGTTGAGTTACAGCAATGGCGCGGCAACTGCCGACAAGCAGTATCTCTGGTTCAACATAACGAACCCCGCTAGTACACAAGGTGGTGCAGGCACAGTCAATGCCGTCGGAACCGGGGGAGCCAGCGCCTTCATGAATATCGTGTTAGGCAAAACTGGCGCCGGGCAGTACAACAACTCTGTCTTGATTAACTACGTTAACAAGACGGCGACGTGGTCTGCTACGGCCATACCTGAATTCAGGTTGTTCTCCACTTCGACTGCTGAAGCCAAGGACGTACAAGCGTACTCGACTGACGTGAGCGGAATTGAACAGAAGGTAGACGTTGGTGTTGCCTCGCAGAACGTTGTTACTGACGCTGGAGACGTAATAGTGACTCCGAATGCATATTCCGGATCGGACATTGTGAAGGTCAAGGTACCTGCACAGGTCCTGTTCGCGAAGTTGTACATCGGTTCACTGACCAGCGGAACAGCAGGAAGCACAGCATCGTACACCAGCTATCCGTCGATACCCGTAGTGTCGGCGGTCGCCAAGCTTGACACAGAGATCAAGGCCGATGCGACTCTGAGGGCAAAGAACCTCATCGTCGTCGGTGGTCCGTGTGTCAATCAGGTCGCCGCAGACGCGCTGGGCGTGACGTATCCGGCTTGCGGAGCAAGCTCAACCGTACCTCAGGGCGCGGCGTTGATCAAGGTGGTCGACAGCCCGTACACTGAAGGCACTGGAAAGAGCGTGCTCGTCGTGGCCGGCTGGGAAGCTGACAACACTAGGGCGGCAACGTCCGTGATGCAGCAGTTCGATACTAAGCTTGCTGGAGTAACAGCGTCGTCTGTCACAGTCTCGGGAACTGTCGGTGCGCCGACGGTCACTCCGAGCTAAATGTGACTGACAGTCAAAGCTACTACAACAAGAAGCCAGGAAAGATGACAACTTTCCCCTTCTTTTTCTTTTTTTTAACCGGCGGCGTCCAGCTGCACGCGGCCGCCTGCCGCTGGGAAAGGATTTAATCGTGAGCCTGTCTATAATTATACCACGGAAGGAATCGGAAATGTCCGGACTGAAGTTCAAGATTGACGGGAGGACTGTGAAGATTATCGCTGTTGCGGCCGTCGTTCTCGTTGCGTCGTACGCGGCTCTGTACGCGTACGAGCGCTACTTCGCGCCGATAACCGTGCTGGATTACATGGGCACGAACATCGAGTTCCGAGCCGACCTGCGCGAGGCCGCGAAGGTGCCTGTTTATCCGGGCGAGGATGAGGTGTACAGGGACACCGTCCACCAGCTCGTCAAGAACGTCACGATAGTTTTCAAGGACGCCGGTCAGTCAGGCAACCCGTACTACATAGTCGAGGAACTGGAGATCGCGAGCAAGATGAAGCTCGCCTACATGACCGCGTTCGGCACCGTCGACCCGCAGACTGGCCAGACGGTACCGAACACCATACCGACGTTCGACGTGCAGCAGGTCAGCTCGTACGACGCCCTGCCCGGCAAGATACAGAACCCCATCATAGCGATCATACATCCGATGTTCGCGAACGACACGGCCGTGCGGAACTCCGGGCACGTGACGTTCATATCCGGGACGGACCTCCACCAGCTCGACCTCGCGGTCGACAGGTTCCTTATGGTAGAACTCGGCATATCCCCGACCGATCTGGACGCTTGAACGCGTGCCTGACGGCCGTGGCGCTCGCCCGAAATACGGTGAAGGAAGATGCTTTACCTGCTATTCATGTTTTTCGTTCTCTTCATCGGCGTCTATCTGGTCGCGTGGTTCCTGCTCGTGGCTCTCTCGGGAAAGGACAGCATGCACCAGCGCCCGGCGTGGGTCAGGAAGCCGACGGTCTCGATACTCGTGCCGGCCCGCAACGAGGAGAGGAACATAACGAAATCCCTGGAATCGCTCTCGACGCTGGATTATCCAAAGGACAAGCTCGATGTCATAGTCATAGACAACGGCTCCACCGACGGCACGCGGAAGCTCGCGGAGGATTTCCGGGCAAGGCACGCAGGCAGCCTGAAGGTGCGGGTGCTCTCGGTGCCCGAACCCGGCAAGGGCAAGGCGCTGAACGAGGCCATGAAGCACGCGACCGGCGAGATAGTGGGCATATTCGACGCGGACACGTTCGCGACGCCCGGATGCCTTTCGGCGATGGTGCCTTACTTCAAGGACGCGTCCGTCGGCGCGGTCACGAACTACGTGAAGCCGTCAAGCACGAAGGGCCTGCTCGCGTCCTTGCAAGGCATAGAGTACACCTTCGCTTCCTTCACCAAGAAGGTCATGAGCATGCTCAATTCGGTGTACATAGTCCCAGGCACGCTCTCGCTTCTGAGGAAGGACGTCATACGCAGCATCGGCTTCTCGGACGACACGCTGACCGAGGACATGGACGCGGCGCTCTGCATGCTGAAGGCCGGCTACGTGATAGAGAACAGCATGGACGCCGTGACTTACACCGTAGTCCCGGCAAGCCTGGCGGCGCTCCTGAAGCAGAGAATCAGGTGGTACAGGGGGTACTTCGAGAACGTGATCAAGCACTCGGACATCATGTTCAACAAAAAGTACCCGCACCTGGGAATGTTCGTGCTGCCGTTCTCGAACACGCTCGCCGTGTTCGTGGGCGTGTCGCTCACGCTGGTTTTCATGTCGAACCTGCTGAACACCGTGATACTCTACGCCAGGAGGTTCTTCAACCTGCCCCTCGCAGGCGCGCTCGATATAATATCCGCCTCGCTCCACACGTTCAGCCTGGGCAGCCTCTTCATGTCGCCCTATTCGACTATAACGTACGCGCTCATCGCCGCGAGCTCGATAGCGGCCGTCATCGTGTCGTTCAGGATGCAGAACATAAGAGTCAGGGATACAATCCTGATAATGCCGCTGTATTTCTTCGCGTACTACACCCTGATGATGGTGTTCTGGACAGCCGCGATAGTCCTGGAGCTGGTCAACTTCAGGAAGAGATGGTAGCCTGGGCCGCCGCCGAACCACGTGAAAAGCGACTTAAATGAAAGATTCCAACCTTATTCAGTTCGGTGAATCCACATGAACGTGTACGTCAAGGCGTTCGCGATAACCGTCGCGGTTTTCATTTTCGGCCTGGTCGTGGGGCTGGGCGTCGAGAATTACATGCTCGCCGGCCTGGAGAGCCGTTCCTCGTCGATCGAAAGCTCGATAAGCGACATAGAACTGGAGCTCCTGTACTTCCAGGGCCTGAACGCGAGCGAGTCCTGTTCGTTCCTCAAGGAGGTCGTCCGCACCACGAACAACCAGCTGGACATGCTTTCCGACCAGCTCAGCGGCTACACCGGGCAGGACATCGTTTTCACCGCCAGCAAGGTAGCGGACGCGAAGGCCACGTACACCTCGTCGCTGGTCAAGGACTGGATACTCCAGGAGCGGATAAGGCAGCAGTGCAACTCCACCGGCGTGTCCGTGCTCTATTTCTACAGCACGGACAATTGCGACGACTGCGTGCTGCAGGGTGACACGCTCACGCTCATGAAGGACACGTTCACGGACAGGCTGATGGTGTTCCCGCTGGATGTCGGGGTGAAGTCGGACATGATAGGGATACTGATGACAAAGTTCGGGGTCACGTCTACCCCGAGCATCGTCGTTGACGGCAGGCTCTACAACGGCCTGGTCGGAGAACCACAACTGAAGAGAATAATATGCGCCGACCTTCCGGGCGCGCCGGAATGCATAGTCTAGAGCAGCTTCAGCCCGCTCGTCAGCTCGTCGATCCTCCCCTCTTCCGCCGGGCCGATACCCAGGCACGTCACGGTGCCCGCCTCGACCTGCGTGAGACCGGCGTCGCGCACGAGGAACACCGGAAGCTTGCGCTCGCCGGCCTTCTTCTTCAGCTCCATCAGCTCGGCGATGCCGTCGACCTTAAGCACCACCTTCTTCGAGCCTTCGGATTCCCACTCGTCTGCGGCGCGCTCGCCGGCCTTCTTCATCGCTCCGACAGAAGCGTGCGCGACCTGGGCCGCGGTCTTGCCCGCGCCCAGCCCGAGGTCCTTCCTCACTATGATGGCCTGTTTGTACGACATCGCAACCACATGTAGTCTTTGTTTTCTCCGGATAAAAAAAGCGTCCGAACGGATTTATACTGCGGCGACCAAACAATCTCGTATGAAACTTCTTATGCCGCTAGCGGAGGGTTTCGAGGAGATCGAGGCGTTCGTGCCGCTGAGCGTGCTCCGCGGCGCGGGCGTGCAGGTCGACCTGGTCGGCCTCGCGGGCAGCGTTGCAACAGGCGGCCACAGCGCGCGCATAACCACGGACAGGCGCCTTGCGGACGTGCGCGTCGACGACTACAACGGCATCGTCATCCCGGGCGGAAGTCGCGGATGCGCCAACCTTGAGCGCTCGAAGGCCGTCATGGACCTGATAGCGGCGATGAACGAGAAGGGCAAGCTCATCGCGGCCATCTGCGCGGCGCCCGCGGTGCTCGCGAAGGCGGGCGTGCTGAAGAACCGCAAGGCTGCGGTCTATCCGGGCATGGAGCGCGAAGTGCCGTACCCGCGCCCGGAAAAGGTCGTGGTCGACGGGAACGTAATCACATCGCAGGGCCCAGGCACCGCGATGGAATTCTCTTTGGAAATCGTAAAGCAGCTTCTCGGCGCGGCCGAGGCGGCGAAACAAAGGAAGGCGCTCGTGGCGTAGAGCAGACTGTAACAACATCATGGATTCTAATCTTTTCATTTCGATATGAATTTTATGGCAGACATAATAGGAAAGCCTGTCGAACAGGAAATAGCCATCTACGCTGTCAAAGGCGAATCATATGATTTGATAGGAGGTTATGGTGCCAGCGACATACCACTTTCAGAAAAGAATCGTACGCATTCTTATGCCAAAGCTTTTCATCCTGCGCTCGGCGAGGTGGAAGAGGCGCGTATAACCGACTACGCCGCGATTGTAGAGATGAAACCTATAATCCGTAGATGTATTGAGAAAGACCTAGTTGACGCTCTCAACGGATATGCCATGAGCATTGCAACCCATGATGTCTCTCTTGACGTCATGAATCAACGAGATGCATCGATTCGGAAAGAGTCGTTAAAATACATGCAAGTTTTGAAATCGGCGGAATCGTTCCTGTTAAGACGCTTCAAGCCGTTTACGATAGAAACTTTAGGAATCGAGCTTTGAAATCGGCGGCTCCTTATCTTTATATCCGCCGAAATTTTAATTGAGGTTAGCCACATAGCCCTGTCGTCTAGTGGCCAAGGATACGAGGCTTTGGGCTGCGCGTCTGAAGCGCTGATTTCAAGATGAAGAAAGCAGGAAGAACCCTCGGGACGGCGGTTCGAATCCGCCCAGGGCTACAACGGCCGCACGAGTGATAACATGCAGGCGAAACAGCTTTTCGCGAAGGCGCGCAAGGAGAAGCGCACGATGCTGACGCCGGACGAGGCGTTCGAGCTGCTGCGGTCTTACAAGATTCCGGTCGCTGGCTACGCGCTCGTGCAGACGGCCGACGACGCCGTGAAGGCGGCGGAAAAGCTCGGCTATCCGGTTGTGCTGAAGGTGGTTTCTAAGAAGGTGACGCACAAGACCGACGTGGGCGGGGTGCTGCTGGACGTCGACTCTCCGGAAGCGTTGCGTGCAGGCTTCGACAGGATGCTCGCAAGGCTGAAGAAGGCCGGCGTGCGGCCCGATGCAGTGCTCGTGCAGGCCATGGCCGCCTCCGGGCAGCAGGTGATCGTCGGCGGCAGGAAGGACCCGCAGTTCGGGCAGACCGTGATGTTCGGCGCGGGCGGCGTCTACGTCGAGCTGATGGATGACGTCGCGGTGCACGTGGCGCCCGTTACGAAGGCGGACGCGGAAGCGATGATGGCCGAGACGAAGATGTACAAGGCGCTGAAGGGGTTCCGCGGCCGTTCTTATGACACCGACGCCGTGGCGGACATTGTCGCGAAGGTCTCGAAGCTGCTGACCGACAACGCGGACATCGCGGAGATGGACATAAACCCGCTCGTGGTTTTCGAGGGCAAGGGCGGCGCGGTCGCCGTCGACGCTAGGATAGTTCTGGAGTAGCACGCAATCCGTGCTGGCGGTTGTTCGCGCATGCCGGACTGGAAGACGCACATCGTTATAGGCCTGCTCGTGGCCCTGGGCTGGGCCGCGGCGTTCCCTGCCTTGGGCATCGCTTCCAGCCTCGAGAAGACGGCCTCGCTCGCGTTCGTCGCGGCATTCACGTCTATTTTTCCGGACATCGACACTCGCAACTCGAAGATGCGCGGCGTCTTCGCGCTGGCCGTGGCCGCGTCGGTCGGCGGCGCGTACGCGTACTTCTCCCCGGCCACGTGGTACTATGCGCTCGCGTACTTCGCGCTGCTTTACGCGCTGGCGAAGCACCTGCCCACGAAGCACCGCGGCATAACGCACACGCTGCCGTTCGCCGTGCTGTTCTCCGCGGCAGCCGTGCTCGTCTACGTGGGATTCAAACAACCATTCGCGTTCATAGACGCTGCGGCGTGGTTCGGTATAGCGCTGTCCGCGTATTCTGCGCACCTTCTAGCGGACTCGTTCTAGAAACAGCCTTCACTTCGCCAGTTCGAAGATCTTCCTGTTCAGCTCGAAGTATTTCTCCGGCACGTTTTCCTTGATCGCCTCGAGCAGGAGCTCGCGCCTTATCGGCAGCAGCCCGCGCGCGCTGGCGATGCCCAGCATGTAGATGTTCGACATGACAGCGGAACCGGTCTCGCGTTCGGCGATGCCCGTCGCATCGGCGTCGATGACCTGCTTCGAGAACGCCTTCAGCTTCGCCTTGACATCGGCAAGCGTAGGATACTTATCGCCGAGGTCGGTGACGGACACGGGCACTATCTCGTGCGTGTTGATTATGAAGTGCGTCCTGCCTGCGGCGCCCAGCTTCGCGGCGCGCAGTCCCTCGAGCGGCTCGAGCGCGAAAACTACATCAGCATGGCCCGCCTTGATGAGCGACGAGTAGACCTTGGTGCCGAACCTCACCTGCGACGTCACGCTCCCGCCGCGCTGCGCGAGACCGTGCAGCTCGGACATGCGCACGTCGTATCCCTGCTTGAACGCCGCTTCCGTGAGTATTTCGGCGAGCGTGAGTATGCCCTGGCCGCCTACGCCGGCTACGGCTACGTTGAACTCTCTCGCGTTCGCCTCTGCCTTCGTTGCTTTCGTAACCATGAAAATCATCTACTTCTTCATCTTCGGCTTCACGACGCCGGGCTTGCACAACTGCACGCACGACGCGCATCCCCAGCACATGGTCTGGTCTATCTCCAGCCCGCCCTTCTTGTCGGGCACGTACGCCGGGCAGCCGTACTCCTTCAGCTTCTTCAGCTCCTCGAATGTCGGCTCGCCTGCGACCTCGAAAGTGATGAGGTTGCCGGCCTTCCGCTTCTCGCGGTAGTCGAGCAGCGCGCACCTGCGCTTCGCCACGATGACGGAAACCTCGTCGAGCTTCAGGAACTCCTTCACTATGGCTTCGAGCTCGCGCATGTTGTACGGGTCCACGACCTTCACGTGCTTGACGCCCAGCGCCGTGGCGATGTCAGCTATGCCGACCTCCTCGGCCGGGTCGCCCACGCCAGTCTTCCCCATTCCCGGGTTCGGCTGGTGGCCGGTCATCGCGGTTATGCGGTTGTCCATCACCACAACGATCGGATTGGAGCGGTTGTAGACCATGTTCAGCAGCGCCGGCATGCCGGCGTGGAAGAACGTGCCGTCGCCGATGAAAGCTATGACCTTCTGCGCCCCGCCAGTGACGTTGTTCGCTTTCTTTATCCCGTGCGCCACGCCTTCGCCCGCGCCCATCGCCAGCATAAAGTCCTGGGTCTCGAACGGCTGGAACACGCCCAGCAGGTAGCATCCGATGTCGCCTGCGAACACCGCGTCGCTGCCGGCCGCGTTCTTCACAGCGTAGAACGTCGATCGGTGCGGGCAAGCGGGGCACAGCACCGGGAAGCGCCTGGCCAGCGAGCCGCTTATTGCCGCGAACTTCTTCGCCTGCGCGTCATAATCGAAATCCATCTTCTTCCCCGCCGCTGCAGCGATCGCTTTCTCCAGCAGTTCGGTGTTCAGCTCGCCGCCGGTCGGCAGCAGCTTGCCGGCGCCACCCGCCTTGCCGAATATCTTCAGCTTCGGGTTCGCGTCCTTCGCCAGCGCCACGATCTCCTTCTCAAGCACCGGGTCCAGCTCCTCCGCCACTAGCACGGCCTTCAGCCCGCCGATGAAGCTCTTGATGGTCTTCTCGGGCAGCGGGTGCGTCGTGCCCAGCTTGAGCACGGGCAGCTTCAGCCCGAGGTCGTTCATGGCCTCCATCACGTAGTTGAAGGCCGATCCGCATGTTATAACGCCCAGCTCCTTGCTCGCGCCCGCGTTCAGCACGCGGTTCATCTCGCTGTTTTCGAAAACTGCACGCACGTTCTCCATCTTCTGCACTATCTTCTCGTGGAGCGCGACTATCACCGGCGGCATCGTGAAATAGCGCTCGTGGTCCTTCACGAACTTGGCCTTGCGGCTGCCGCGCACCACTTCGCCCAGCTGCACTATGCTGCGGCTGTGGTCCACGCGCGTGGTCAGTCTCACGAAAACGGGCGTCTTGAACTTCTCGGAGAGGTCGAACGCGCGCTTCACGAAATCTATGCACTCCTGCGAGTCCGAGGGTTCCAGCATCGGGATGTGCGTCATCCGTGCCAACGCCTTGCTGTCCTGCTCGGTCTGCAGGCTGCTCCAGCCGCTGGGGTCGTCAGCGAACGCGATCACGAACCCGCCGTCCACGCCGACGTATGCCACAGGGCCGACCGAGTCCAGCGCGACGTTCAGCCCGAACTGCTTGAACGACACCATAGAACGCAGACCGGACATCGCCGCGCCCGCGGCCGCCTCGAACGCTACCTTCTCGTTGGTGCTGTATTCGAAGTAGACGCCCGCATGCTTCGCTATCGCCGCAAAAGTATCGCCTATCTCGCTCGCCGGCGTGCCCGGATACGTCGATGAGAACTGCACGCCCGCCTCGAGCGCGCCGCGCACTATGGCTTCGTTCCCGAGCATCACG
>JAPLUY010000057.1 GCA_026397385.1 Candidatus Aenigmatarchaeota archaeon | reverse complement strand
TACAGCTTGAAAAGCTCCTCGACTTCGCGCGGCTCGCGGTTAAGGTTCTCCGTCGACAGCATGTACACCGAGACTTGAGGGATGCCCAGCTCCATGCAGTTCTCGAGCGTCTTGTTCAGCGCAGCGGCACCGGCTCGGTGGCCCTCCCAAGGGTGCCTCTTCTTGTTCTCGCGAGCCCAGCGGCGGTTGCCGTCGATTATGAAGCCTACGTGGCTTGGAAGCATCAGTTGCCCGGCCATGTGTTGCACCGTATGTATAGTTGATTCGGACATTTATTTAAAAACGTAGCAACGCTCCGTTCAGTCCGCCCGCAGCAGCCGGCTGTGAGTGATAGGCTTGGCCCCGCGAGCGGTCATCAGGAAGTCGTTCTCGTATCTGCAGCCGCCGACGCCTTCGACGTACACGCCAGGCTCGATTGTGAACACCTGGTCCGGCTCGAAGCGCAGCTCCTTGACCAGCCGCCAGCGCTCGAGCACGCGCTTCTTCTTGCGCGGCCCCATCTTGCGCAGCCTGCTTCGTCGCAGCTTCGTCAGCGAGGGCAGCTCGTGTATGTCCAGACCGATGCCGTGGCCGAGCGAGTGCATCGTGACGTAGCCGCGTTTCTTCAGGAACGCGTCGAACCTGTCCTGCATCTTCCAGCAGAGCATCCCGCTCCTCGGCAGCTTCGTAAGCGCGGCGTAAGCCTTCAGCGTCGTGTCGAGTATCCGCTTCTCCTTCGCGCCCAGCGCGCCCTTGACGAACGGCACCGTGATGTCCGTCCGGTAGCCATTCCACATCGCGCCGAAGTCCGCATAGCCAAGGCCGCGTACGATCCTCCTCGAAGGGTTCGCGTGCACGGTCTTGCCATGCTTCCCGCATGTGACGATTGTCGGGAACGCGAGCTGCGCGTGCTGCTTGCGTATCTTCCGGTCGATAGCGGCCGCCAGCTGCTTTTCCGTCACGCCCTTCCTTTTCAGCTCGCGCTGCAGCACGGCCACGCACGAGTCGGTTATCCTCGCGGACTTTCTCAGCAGCGCCAGCTCTGCCCTAGTCTTGATTATGCGCTTCAGCTGCGCGTGTATGTCCGGTCGCTTCTTCTTCATGGCAACCGCCCACAGGAATCGTTCACATCATCCACTTGCCGTCCTTCATGACCACGCGCCCGTCCGCGTACACGCGGCTGCCTCGGCCCATGGTCTTGAAGAAGTCCCAGTGGATGGTCGCCTCGTTGCGGCCGCCGTAGAGCTTGTTCTGCCCGATGGCCATGTGGATGGTGCCGAGCAGCTTCTCGTCGACGATTATCATGCCGCCCGTCGGCTTCGCATGCGGATTCGTGCCTATGCCCAGCTCGGCTATGGTCGTCTTAGCGCCCGATGCGTGCTTGATTATGTCCTCGAAGTCCTTCAGACCCTTCTCGATCTTGTACTGTACGACCTTGCCTTTCCTGAAGCGGAACCACACGCCCTCGACCTGCTTGCCGTAGTGGTACATGCACGGCAGGTCGAAGTAGATCGTGCCATTGGCACCGGTCTCGACGGGCGCGATGAATATCTCGCCTGCAGGCAGGTTCATGTAGCCTATCTTCTCCTTCGCCACGATGCCGCAGTCGTTTATGAACTCCCTGCCTCTCACGGACAGCGTGAGGTCGGTGCGGTCGCCGACTATGTGGATCTTGCGCGTGCCGCGCATGAGCTTTCGCATCCGCTCGTTGAAAACGTACAGCCGCTGGAAGTTGACGTCCAGCGTGTCCCAGAATATCCTGTCAAGGCGCGCGTACGGCACGCGCATCGCGCGCGCGTCCTCCTCGGTCGGGAAGCCTATCAGCGCCGAACGCAGCTGCTTCTTGAACATCTTCCGTTCCTTCATCTCGCGGAACTTCTTCGTGGCCTTGCGGCGTATCTCGATCTTCCTCTGCGGCATCTGCCTGGCGACGAAAGGATTGGAATCGTCCAGGACCATCTCCACGTCGACGACCTTCAGGTCGCTCGCGGCGTGCTTAGGCCAAAATTTCAGGAACCTGTCGGGTATGCGCTTGTAAACCCTCAGCGACAGCTCGTCGCTGCCGTAGTTTATATGCGGCTGCGCGCCGACCATGAAGCACTCGTACGCCAGTGCCTCGGCGAACTTCAGCGACTTCGGACCTGCTATGATCGAGACGACGTCCTTCGGCTTCACGCCGAAGTTTATGCGCACCATCGTGCGCGCCACGCGCTGCATCTTCTTGTCAGAAACCATATATTTATTAGTCTTTGGCCTATTGAAATAATTAACCTGTGTAAGTTATTTCAGTCGAAGCTCCCGTAGCTCAGTTTGGATAGAGCAGCAACCCCCTAAGTTGAAGGTCGCGTGTTCAAATCACGCCGGGAGCGCTCTCATTTTTGATGGAACGGATGTGGACTCGATGGACTGGGTTTTCTTCGCGTTGCTCTCCGCCCTGTTCTATTCCGTGAACAGCGTCATGTCCAAGATACTCATAGACAAGCGGTTCGACAAGCCGTTCCCGTTCTCCATATTCCTCACAATCATCGACCTGATGTTTGTCGTCGGCGTGTATTTCGTTTTCCCGATAAGCTGGATATATCCGTCGAACCTGTATGCGGTAGTTGTGGGCGTTTTCATAAGCTACTGCTTCTATTTCTTCTACCACGCGATGAAGAACGACGAGGGTTCCAGGGCGATGTCGATAATGCAGACGTACCCGATCCTCGTGGCCGTCATGTCGGCCGTGCTGCTCGGGGAGGTGCTGGGATTCAACCAGTACGCTGGCATAGCCTTGATAGTCGCCTCTTCGGCGCTGATATCTCACAAGAGGACCGAGTCCGGCAGGAAGAGGTCCGCGTCCCTGAAGTACGCCCTGGCGTTCGCGTTGATGATTGCCGTCTACAGCATCGCCACCAAATACCTGCTCGGGACCATGGACTACTGGTCGTATTTCTTCTGGAGCTTCGTTGGCGTGACGGCCAACGTCCCGTTCCTCCTCTCATTCAAGTCCATCAGAAGTGATTTCCGGAGGCTCGCCAGGATGATGGATGCGAAGACGCTGGTAGTGTGCATCATCAAGGAGGGCATTTGGCTGGTAGGCGACGTGCTCTCCATGCTGGCCATTTCGCTGGGTCCCGTGGCCATAGTCTCAGCGCTGGGCTCGTTGCAGCCGTTCTTCGTCTTCGTCATGGCGACCATGCTCAGTCTGTTCATGCCGAACATACTGAAGGAAGACACTGGCCGTGGCCACCTGCTGGAGAAGCTGGCAGCCGCGCTGATGATATTCATTGGTATCTGGATGATCGGCGTTGCCTGACCGTAGCATATTTTGAAGGGCTAGGCTGAATTTCATATCTCGTTGGGAGCGCTTCTGTTTTTTTATCCTGAAGTCCCATTAGAATATATGACGGTTGACGGGGCGTATGCGAGGAAGGTCGTCCTCATTCTTGCGGCGGCTGCGATTTCGACGATGCTCCTCTCGGGCGCGGCGCGAGCATTGTCGGTCACGGCCACGCTCGAGCAGCCTGCCGCCGGGCTGAACGCAGGCACGCAGAACCAGCTCGTCAAGTTCGCCGTAACTCCCGACGCACCAGTGTTCCAAGTCAAGATAACCCCGCCCAGCGGGATAACCTACTACGGCAGCGGCTACGACACCAACACCAGCGGTACGTGGAACGCTTCGCTGCTGGCCGCGACGGTATACTGGCAAAACTCGACAACGGACCCCATCCTTGCAGCAGGCGTCCCGGGCAGCTTCTCGTTCCACGTGTCCACTTCGGCAACGGTCGCCAGCTACAATTTTGACGTGACCATCGTTGACGCTAGCGCCGCCACCAGCTCCGCCAGCGTCGCGGTGAACGTCGCCGACCTCTCCGCGCCGGCGTTATCGGCCAGCGCCGTATCGCCCGCGACCCCCGTGCAGTACGCTCCTTCGGGTGCTTATACTTTCAGCACGACTGCCACGGACAACGTCGGCGTGAGCATCATAAAATTCCGATGGAACGATGCGACTAACTACACGACTGCAACCACGCCTGCCGTAACCTCATCCGGCTCGACGTACAGCATAGCTCTCACGGGCAGCGACGTGGCCCCGGGCAACTACACGTGGAAATGGTACGCCAGCGACGCCACCGGAAACGAGAGCTCCACTTCGCTCGGCACGTACAACGTTACGAAGGCGGACAATCCGATGGTAATGTACTTCAACGGCAATGCGGCCACAAGCTACTCAATCAACCAGGGAAACACCGTGAACGTGACCGGCAGCGGGCAGGCCGTCAGCCTCTACAAGAACGGCACGCTGATGTCGAACCCGTATGTGGACCTGCTGCCGATAGGAGATTATTATTTCAAGGCGAACTCGAGCGGCAGCGCCAACTACTCGGCCAACGTGGTCGGAGTGACGTACATACTCCGCGTCATGACGCCCCCGCCGTCGTACTCGATATCCACGTCCTTCCCCTCCATCTGGCGCCTGAACGTATTCGCGTTATTCAACATAACATGGACCGACCTAAACGACGCCAACGGCTTCAGCGTGGCTTTGATACAGCACAACGCGAGCGGCACTGATACGAACTACACAATGACGCGCATCACCGGCACGAACACGGCCACGTACGGCCTCAACATGACGCAGCCGATGACACTGATGTGGCGCGTGTACGCGAACAACTCCGCGAACTCTTGGAACGCCACTCCCACGTACAGCGCGCTGATAGGCAAGCTAACGCCCACGCTGACACTATCGGCGGTGCCGGGATGGAGCGTGCTGAAGGGCGTGCAGACGTCCGTGGCGTGCTTGGTGGACACGTCGAGCGTGACTGTCGTCCTCTACAGGAACGGCGTGTCAGTCTCGAACCCGGACATACAGACGCTCGTGACGGGCTATTACCCGTACCTGTGCAATTCCACCGCGACCGGAAATTATTCGGCGTACAGCGTGACCACCATGATGTACGTGCTCGGCTATGCGGCAGACGTGTCGTTCGTGAAGGCCCCAGCGATAATGATTGCGCCGAAAGGCGTCAGCAACGCCACAATCGTCGTGGTGAAGAACGCGGGCAACGCATCCCAGCCGATCAGCCTGTCGATAGAAAACATAACGGCCGGCTGGTACTCGATAAACGCGACCTCCACAACTGTAACGCCGGGCGGGACGACCGCGTTCCTCGTGAACTTCACCGTGCCCGTGACGGCAGAACCGAAGGACTATGCCGGCGTATACAGGGCGGCGGCAGCGAACCGCAACACGACGTCCGGATTCGTGCTGCGCGTGACGCCGTCCGAGAGCGACACGGCTGCGATAGACGCGACCGTGTCAGACTACCGCGCGAGCATAGACACGCTGCTCCGAGGAGTGGCCGAGCTGAAGGAGGACACGGGCATAACGAACCAGACCGAGTCCGAGCAGAAGGCGCTTGATGCGCAGGACAAGCTCGCCCAGGTGGACGACTACGTCGCGGCGGGCGACTATCACAACGCGCAACTGCTCCTCGACCAGGTCAAGCAGCTCATCGCCGACGCGCAGACCGCGCTTGACGCCGAGAGACAGGTTCCTGCCGCGCAGGCCGAGCAGGCGAACGAGAACAACCTTATTGTGTGGGGGGTGGGCGCTGGCGTGGCTATAGTCGTGCTTGTGCTAGCGTTCCTGTTGTGGCCGGGCAAGGGCTTCAGCCCGCGTACCGGAAGCTTCACGTTCAAGTCGCCAACCGAGCAGGGCAAGCAGAAGGTCGACGACGTGATGACGAAGATAGAGGATCTCGGCAGGAAGTTCCCGGGCATGAAGAAGTCCTTCGCCCCGCAGAGGATCCAGCCGCAGCAGGCATTGCAGCAGCCGTCGTACCAGCCTCAGGTCGTACGCCCCGAGCCAGCGGGATACTCCTTCCAGCCAAAGCCGATGATACCGGCCGCGGGCAGGTTCGCGAACGAGCAGCCATTGCCGAAGATCGTGAAGCGCCCGATGATGGACACGGTCTCGCAGAAGATAGAGGAGCTTAAGGAATTCTTCAAGCAGAAGAAAAGGGCGAACGAGGTCGACCTTAGCGGACGCGCCCAGTAGCCGCACTTCGGGCAGCCATTCATTCGAGGCATATCCTGCACGAGCCAATCTTCGGATACGCGTTGGCATGCATCTTGCATATCAGGCCGCCCTCGCGTATCTTCCGGCAGATTGCGCACAGCGACTTGTGCACGTGCTTCGCATCCGGATCAGTGAGCGCGATGTCGTGCGTGAGCTTGTGCACCAGCGACATCACCTTCTCGTCGGACGTGAGCACGCGCACGTTGTGGCCGCGCAGTTCGCTCCTGTACTGCGAGACCGCCGGCTGCGATATCCCGAGCTTCTTCGACACCTGCACCTGCGTGAGCCCGTATTCCTTCGACAGCTCGCCGGTTATTATCGCGCGCAGCGCCGGCAGTACGTCCGCCACTATTATCTCGCAGAACGGTTTCATGGTTCTTATTATGCCGCCGCGCGCTTAAGAATATAACATCGTTATAGTTTCGGCTGCCGCGATGGTTTTTTATCGTTGCCCGCAGCAATATTCATTCATGGACGCCGACACCCGCGAAAAATACATGCGGTCGAGGAAGATATCAGATTCCGTCATGCTGTATGCGCGGCCGCTGGTTAAGGAGGGCGCGTTCGCGCTCGACATAGCTGAGAAGATAGAAGCGAGGATAAAGGAGCTGGGCGGCGGCGTGGCCTTTCCCGTGAACGTCTCAATAAACGAGAACGCCGCGCACTACACGCCTTCTGTGGGAGACACGCTGCGGCTGGAGCACGGCGACCTCGTGAAGGTCGACATCGGCACGCACATGGACGGCTGCATATGGGATCGCGCGTTCACCGTGTGCGTGGGCCAGCAGTCGCATCCGCTGATAGTGGCAGCGGAGCTGGCGCTCGAGGAAGCGCTGAAGCTGATTCGGCCGGGCGTGGCGGTTATGGAAATCTCTGAAGCGGTGGAATCATCGGTCGCGAAGCTCGGCTTCAACCCTGTGCGCAACCTCTGCGGCCACGGGCTCGAACGCTACACGCAGCACGCCACGCTGTCGATACCGAACGGACGGAACACCATACGGCAGCAGCTGCAGCCGGGACAGGCGATAGCGATGGAGGTCTTCGTCACGGACGGCGTAGGACTGATACACGAATCGCAACCCATCGAGATCTTCGGCTACATGCAGGACCGTCCGGTGCGGATGAGGGAGGCTAGACGCGTGCTGGACGCGGCGAAGACGCAGTTCGGCGGGCTGCCGTTCGCGAGGCGCTGGCTGCATGAGCTGAAGCCGAAAATAGACGCGTTGAAGATGGAGATGGCGCTCGAACAGCTGCTCGCGACGGGCGCGATACGCAGCTATCCGGTGCTGCGCGAGGAGTCCGGCGGCAAGGTCGCTCAGGCCGAGGAGACCGTGGTGCTCGCGGACTGACGCGGAACCTTCGCCGGCACAAGTTAATAAACCCGCCCGCACAATTTACAAAAACGGAAATGACAAAGGAGGCGCATTGATGATGGCGTATTCGCATGTTAACAGCAAGGGGCAGACCTACTGGCTGCACTCGAGGGACGTGGGCAGCAAGGGCGCGAAGCTGTTCTTCTTCAGCAAGAGCCAGGACGGCGCGGTCGACATGGATCCGAAATACACCGTGATAGAAGGCCCGACGGGCCTGCCGATGGTCAAGAAGAAGTGAAATTCCTCATCTGGCTGATTTTTTAGATTTTTTGTTTCGAACCATTTCTTCGAAACGCCTAAATATATCGAATCCCAAATAATTCTCATGAAGAGAATTTGCGACTGCTGCGGAAAGGCATCCAAGGAGGTCGGCAAACTCTTCCGCGTGGGCTATCTCACGCTCTGCAAGACGTGCAGGACGAAGAAAAAATATCTTAAGCGCTGAGTTCAGTCGCGCTTCTCCTTCAGCCACACCAGCCTGCTCTTGCCGATCTTCTTGTCGCTCATCTCGAGCATCCCCAGTTCTGCGAGGTGGTTCACAAAGTCACGCAGCGCGCGGTCCGTGACATCCGCGACGCCCGCCTTCTTCGCGAGGCCGCGGTAGCCGGCATAAAGCTCGCTGGACGTCCTCTTCTTGCCGTCTTTCAGCGCGTCTAGAAGCAGCCGCTCGTGCTCGCTGATGCGGTCCTTGATTATCTGCGTCTTGACCTCATCCACCGTCTTGAGCGCGGTCTTCACATCATCAACGGCGACCTTGCGTGCATTCCTGCGCTCAGCGGCGCGCCCGGCCTTCATCAGGCACTGCAGTCCTATGCGCACGTCGCCGCCCTTCTGCACGGCCTGGTTCGCGGCCAGCGTCACGACCGCGGCGTCGTAGGCGCGGAACGCCTCCTT
>JAPLUY010000035.1 GCA_026397385.1 Candidatus Aenigmatarchaeota archaeon | reverse complement strand
CGGCCGGGCTGACGGCTTTCCAGAACGTGCACCTGTTCTTCCCCTATCCGGTAAGCTACTTCTTCAACGTCTTCTTCGTCGGCGCGGCCTACATGATGGCCTACGCGTTCGCGATTGCAATGAGCAACCGGAAGGTGCTGACGTCCTTCATCAGCGACGTAAAGGCGACCAACCGCATATACGTAATCGCGGCCGCGGCGCTGTTCGTGGGCATAGCCGCGATAAACTTCGTGATGTACCGCAGCTTCGGAGCGCAGCTCGGCATAGCTTCCATAGTCTTCAACTCCGCGGTGAGCGTGCTTGCGATAGCCGGCGTGTTCGTCGTCTGGAAGTTCGCGCTGGCCGTGGAGAAGGTCGGCTTCCGCCGTGGCGTGCCGGTGTCGCGGCTGCGCGTCGGCGACGTGCTCGAGCGATCGAAAGTATGGGAGGGCGTCACCGCTGCGGACATCCGTCGCATCAGGAAATCGGGAGTGCGCAACGTCCGCATCAAGGAGGGCGTGCGCTTCGCGCCTGCGTTCCCGCTCGCGCTGCTGTTCACGCTCTTTGCAGGCGACGCGATAATGCTCGTGCTGAGCTTCCTCGGGTAAGCTTCCTAACGCTATAAATGTTTCAGATTCCGACATACATTTATGCCGGGCATAGTCCTGACCGATGCCGACTTGGAAAACGCGCGCTCCTTGTACAACGGGCAGCTGGTGAGCCCGCTCACAGACGAGGGGATGTTCTCGGCGGCCATATATTGCCTCCTTTCCGTGGCGGAGAGGTACGACAAACACACCGCCGTGTATGAAAGCCTGGTACACAACGGCCTAGACCAGCCTAGGGAGATAATAAACCGTCCGGAGGACCTGAGGGCGATCGTACGCGTAACCCGGTTCCCGAACCAGAAGGAGGATAGGATAAAGCGGCTCGCGCGATGGTGGACCGGCGACGGCAAATCATTCCCGCGCGACGTTATCTACGACGCGTCGAACGGCCGAAGCCGGGAGTTCGAGCTGAGGAACACGATGGCCGAGGAGGCGCCCGGCATAGCGTACAAAGCCGCGTCGCTCTTCATGTCGCAGTGCGGCTACGAGAACGTCGTCCCCGTGGACATATGGATGATCAGGGCGCTGCGTGACCTTGGCCACGACGTCGTGGTGCCCGATTACAAGAGGAACAGCGGGCCGCTGAAGAAGGAATATCTGCGGCTGGAGAAGATATTGTCGGAGATAGCGACGGACGACTACGGACTCTCGCCGACGATTTTTCAGTCAGCGCTTTGGGCTAAATATTCTGCATGGAATACGAAGAACCGGTTATAGGAAAGCTATCCCTCGCTCATTTCCTTTTCGAGCGCGGCGCGCATCTTCTTCAGGAACTGGAAATTTTCTATGGACTTGTTCTCGGGGTTGAGTCCGTCGTCGAATATAATCTTGATGTCGCTGTTGCCCGTCTTCTTGGCGTAGTGCGCGGCCTGCATCATCCGTTCGAGCACGTCGAACGCCTTCGCGAGCTTGGCCTCTTCGCTCTTGCCGTCCTCGAACTCGTCGAAGAGCTTCAGGTACTCGTCCGCCATCGCCGGCGGCAGCGTCGAGACTATCTTCACGACGGCTTCGCGCTCGAGCCTTTTTTTGTTGTCAGCGCCGTGCTGCCTCTTCTTCACGTGGTCCCAGTCGCCGATTACGGATTCGCCGACCTCGTGCAGCAGCACCAGCTTCGTGAGCTTTCCCACGTCAAGCTTCTCCGCTCCGCCGCGCTCGGAATTCATGGCGTCCCCGACCGCGAGTGCCATCAGCGCCGTGCGGAACACGTGGTCGGCGACGGACTCGGCCTCGTCCCCGCTCGCGACCCTCATGGTCAGCCAGCCTGACCTCTTCGTCTCCTTCAGCTTGCCGGCGTAGCGCAGGAACTCGAGCAGTCCGCTTATTCTCGAGTCTTCTGAGGATTCCATCGGCGCCACCGGCCTACTTCTTCCCTATGAACTCCAGCCCGCCCATGAACGGCCGCAGGACTTCCGGTATCTTGACCGTGCCGTCGGCCTGCTGGTTCTGTTCGATTATCGCGAGCATCGTGCGGCTCGTGGCGAGCGCGGTGTTGTTCAGCGTGTGGACGAAGCCCTGTACGGGCTTGCTCGGCGCCTCGCGCCAGCGGACGTTCAGCCTGCGCGCCTGGTAGTCCGTGCAGTTGCTGTTGCTTCCGATCTCGCGGAACTCACCGTCGGCCATCCAGAACTCCGTGTCGTACTTCTTCGCCGCTATGCTCCCGATGTCGCCCGTGCAGACGTTGACGACGCGGTAATGCAGTCCGAGCGCCTGGTAGAGGTCCTCGCTGTTCTTCTGTATCTCCTCGTGTATCTCCCAGCTCTGTTCTGGCAGGCAGAACACGAACTGCTCCACCTTGTTGAACTGGTGCATGCGGTACAGGCCCTTGGTGTACTTGCCGTGCGCGCCGACCTCGCGGCGGAAGCACGGGCTGATGCCCGCGAAGCGGATGGGCAGCTGCTGCTTCTCCAGCACCTCGTCCAGGTACATCGCTCCCATCGGATGCTCGCTCGTCGCGATAAGGAACAGGTTGTCGCCCTCGATCTTGTACATCACTTTCTCGAAATCACCCAGGTCCGTGACGCCTTCGTACGCGCGGCGGTTCATCATGAACGGCGGCTCGACGACTGTGAAGCCGCGCTTCTGCAGGAACTCCAATGCGAAGCGCTGTATCGCGAGGTCGAGCATCGCGAGCTGGCCCTTCAGGTATACGAATCCGCTGCCCGTCACCTTCGCAGCGCGCTCCTCGTCGAGCAGCCCGAGCGCCGTGAGTATCTGCACGTGGTCCTTCGGCTCGAAGCCGAACGCCGGCGGCTTGCCGACGCGGCGTATCTCGACGTTGTCGTGGTCGTCCTTCCCGAACGGCACGCTCTCGTGCAGCATGTTCGGCAACGACATCAGCCCGAGCCTCAGCTCGTCCGCGAGCGCTATCTGCTTCTCGTCGAGCAGTTTGATGCGCTTCGGTATCTTCGCGGCCTCGTCGACCTTCGCCTCAGCCTCCTTCTCCTTGCCCGCTTTCTTCAGCGCGGCAATCTCCATGCTGATCGCGTTGCGCTTGCTGCGCAGCTCGTTGACCTCGCCCGTCAGCTCGCGCCACTTGGCATCCGTCTTTATGACCTTGTCCAGCAGCTTCAGTTTGTCCTTGTCCTGCCTGCGCTCGATGTTCGCGCGCACGGACTCGGGGAACTCTCGAACCAGTTTTATGTCCAGCATCTGTACCGCCTTGCGCATTCTTTCTTTATTATTTTATTATTCAGCGTCCTATTCAACTTAACCTCGGCAGACTCCCTAGCAGTATTCTGCGAACCCCGGGCCGTTCTCCAGCATCTTTTTTTCGAGCTTCAAGACGTCCGGCTTCAAGGCTTCTAGCCTCCCGCCGATATATTTCTCGACTTCCCGGTAGTCCTTTTCTCCCATTCCCTTGGTCATGGCGAACACGATGTGCGCCCCGTCCGGGTTCATCAGATTCGTCACGCCCATCCGGTCGAAGGTCTCTCTCTCATTTGCATATAGGACCTCGACAGCTGATGCCTCTCCCCACGGGACAGCAATCGAGTATGTGCCCAAGGATTCAGGCCTTCCGAACATTTTCCCTAGATATTTTCCAATTCCTTCTATGCCGTTCTTAATACCATCAACATTCAACATTTTTTTTCACCAATTCATCGTTTTTTAGACCTCACGCTAACCTTGTCCCTTCAGTCATGCATCCAGAATCAGGTTAGCTTTCTTCCAATGGTCCTATCTTGCGGAACAGGACGCACCGGAGCAGCTGGAAGAGGAGGACATGGAGCTGGACGAAGAGGAAACGCTCGACTTCGAGCTTGCTTGTCAGGCCTTGCTTGACATCCTTTATGCCCCTTCCGAAACGCCTTGAAAATAATTAAAAGGCAAACGTTATATATCTATATGAAGCGCGTTCCTCGGCGTCTCAGCACGAATCCCAAACTCAAACGCGGACTGGGCATATGGGAGGCCACGATATACGGTATCGGAATAATCCTCGGGGCCGGGATATACGCGCTCATCGGCGAGGGTATCGCGCTGACCGGCAATTCGATATGGCTGTCGTTCACATTAGCAGCGGCTGTCGCGGCCCTGACCGGGCTCAGCTACATGGAACTCATCACGATTTTCCCGCGTGCTGCGGCGGAATACACCTACGTGAAGCACGCCTTCCGGAACCGCGTCCTGGCCTTCAATATCGGCTGGATGGAGATATTCGCTGGGGTCGTGGCTAATACAACGGTCGCCCTCGGTTTTGCAAGCTACTTGAACGTCCTTACCGGATTCCCGGTCCTGGCCGGTGCTGCATGCTTGCTCGTTGTCATGTCACTAATCAACTTCTGGGGCATCGAGGAATCCGCGAAGCTTAACACGCTGTTTACCCTTACAGAATTGTCCGGACTCGTACTTGTCATAATATTGGCCGCCGTTTTCGGCAGGTTCGGGTCGGTCGATTACATGGAGATGCCAAACGGTATCACAGGAACGATAGGAGCGGCTTCGCTCATTTTCTTCGCCTACCTCGGTTTCCAGGAGATGGCGAACATAAGCGAGGAGTCCAAGAACCCGAGGAAAATCCTGCCCAAGGCGCTCCTCTACG
>JAPLUY010000006.1 GCA_026397385.1 Candidatus Aenigmatarchaeota archaeon | reverse complement strand
GGCGAGATCGAGGCGCTCGCGGGCAGCAAGAAGAAGATAGACCTCGGCGCGCTGGGATACGACAAGGTGCTCGGCGCAGGACGCATAAGCAAGCCGTTGGAAGTTATCGCGCCCGTGTTCACGAAGAGCGCGGCGAAGAAGATAGAGGTCGCGGGCGGGAAATGCGAAGGCGAGATCCCCGCGGAGAAGAAGACCGCGAAGAGGACGAAGGAAGCGAAGGCGTCGAAGTCCGAGGATGCGGACAGCGAGGACGAGGAAGGCGAGGGAAAGGGATCCGAGGGCGAAGAGTCCGAGGAGGAAGAGTAGGATGGAACTGAACCTGACAAAGCACGTCGAAGAGTTCGTCAAGTACGTGCCTTCGGTCAAGAAGCCGACCTACAAGGAAACCGTGAACTCGCGCCTCAAGTGGACCGGCATCGCGCTCCTGCTTTACTTCATACTGTCCTTCGTGCAGGTCTACGGCCTGGACACGAGCGACCCACAGAGGATGCAGCAGTTCCAATTCTATGAAATCGTACTGGGCTCGAAGTTCGGAAGCCTCATGACGCTAGGCATCGGACCGATCGTCACGGGCGGCATACTCCTTCAGCTGCTGGTAGGCTCGAAGATAATCGACTGGGACACGTCGAAGGAGGAGGGCAGGAAGAAGTTCAACACGTGGAACAAGTTCCTCTCCATCGCGCTGTGCTTCATCGAGGCCATAGCGTTCGTGCTCGCGGGCGCGCTGCCCGTCACAGGCGGAGCAGGGACGGCCGTTGCCGTCATGATGCAGCTGGCCGCAGGAGCCATACTCGTAGTTTTGCTGGACGAGCTGGTGAGCAAGTGGGGCTTCGGCTCGGGAATAAGCCTTTTCATCGCAGCGGGCGTAGGCAGCCAGGTGCTCATACGCGTGCTCTCCCCGTTCGTGGCTCCGCCCGTATGCCAGTCCGGAAACCTGCTGTCGTGCCTGCCGACATCGACCAACCCGCCGACCGGTCTGCTCTGGGTGTTCGCGCTTAACATACTCTCGGCCAACGCCGCGCCCGCACTTATAGCGGCACTGCCCATAGCGGCGACAATCATCGTATTCTTCGTAGCCGTCTACATGCAGAACATACAGGTGGAGATACCGCTCACGTACGCGCAGATGCGCGGGTTCGGACGCAGCTGGGGGTTGAAGCTCCTGTACACGAGCAACATACCCGTCATACTTACGGCCGCGCTCGTTTCCAACATGCAGCTGGTCGGAAGGTTCGGGCTGGGACCGGCGGACGCGAACGGCATAGCGTGCGGCCCGCTCGGATGCTTCGAAGGCGGCACGGTAGTCAGCGGCTTGGTGTACTACCTGACCGCGCCGGGCAACCTGCTGGGCCAGATGGTGCAGGGAACGGCCACTTCGCCGGAGTTCGTGCGCGCGCTGACGTATATGGCATTCATGGCAGTGTCAGCTATGCTGTTCTCGAGGTTCTGGATCACGACTTCAGGTATGGACGCGCAGACTGTCGCCGAGCAGATAAGCGGGGCCGGCATGCAGATACCGGGCTACAGGAAGGATGCGCACGTGATGGCCGAAGTGCTGAACCGCTACATACCCGCGCTCGCAGCAGTAGGCGGACTGCTCGTAGGCCTGCTCGCGGGATCGGCTGACATAATCGGCGCTCTCGGAACGGGAACAGGCATGCTCCTTACAGTGATGATAGTATACCAGTACTACGAGGAACTGAGCTCGCAGAGGCTCGACGAGGCGCATCCGCTCGTGCGCAGGCTTTTCGGCGAGTAGCCGCAGTCCTGTCCTCGCTGGACGCGCAAGGGAACACTTATAAAAGGAGAAAATAACAGTCTCTTTCAAGTGGCAGCTATGTTCGAAGAGATTACTGGGATGCTCGTCGGCGGCATGGACGCGACTTTCGCGCCACTGGTGCCTTTCGGGCCGATGGCCTCGCTTTTCATAGTCTCCGCCATAATCACGCTGTCCGTGCTCTTCCTCGGACGCCTGCTCACGAACAACAAGGCCGTCAAGGAGCTCAGGCAGAAGATGCAGGAGCTGCGCGAGCAGATGACCGCGGCGCAGAAATCGGGCGACCGCGACACGGCGAACAAGCTGCTGGAACAGACGCTGCAACTGAACAACGAGTTCATGAAGCACAGCTACAAGACGCTCATAGTGTCGCTCGTTGTGCTGTACCTGTTCCTGCCTTGGTTGAACCACAGCTACGCCGGTCTTACCGTTGCGGCGCTGCCGTTCGAGGTGCCTTTCGTCGGCGGCAGCCTCACGTGGGTGATGTGGTACATACTCGTATCGCTGACCATCGGATGGGTCGTCAGGAAGCTGTTCGGGTTCGAATGAGACCGACAGTCGCGTGGCTTTTATAAACGTTGAACGCGAATAAAAAAAGACAAGGCGCATTGACATGGCGTACACCGCGGGCAAGGGGAAGAAATGTAAGATGGACCGCTCGACCTCGGCGTGCGCATCGTGCGGGGCGAGGCTGCAGGGCGTGCCGAACAATAGCCACATAAACATCAAGCGCATGGCAAGCTCGAACCGCACGCCTAACCGCCCGTACGGCGGAAACCTGTGCGTCCGATGCACGCGCAGCGCGTTCAAGGGGAAGGTAGCGTAAGAAAGAATAGAACTGATGGAGGTTGTTTTGGATGGCGTCACTCGAACTGGGTCGTGTTTGCATGAAGATCGCGGGCCGCGAGGCCGGCGGCTACTGCGTGATAATCAAGCCTGCGGGCACAGCGAAGGATGAGAAGAGCTTCATCACCGTCACCGGTCCGAAGCTGCTCACGGGCGTCAAGCGCCGCAAGGTCAACATCAGCCACGTCAAGGCCACGGAGGAGAAGGTCGTTATCGACGCCGATGCGACGGACGAGGCGGTCATAGCCGCGTACGACAAGGCCGGACTGACCAACAAGCTCGGGCTGAAGAAACCGAGCGCCGCGGAGATGAAGGCGAAGGCGCAGAAAGTCGCAACGAAGGCCGAAGCCGCGAAGAAGGAGACCAAGGCCGAGAAGAAAAAATAGGAGTCTCGTCTAAATTTTTCTAGTCACTTTTCCTTTGCGTGACTTGCGCAAATCTTCGGAAGGCTGCGCGCTATAGTCTACGAAAACGCCGCGGAACATCGTTCTCAGAAAGAGGCTCATCGACGGACAGTGCCAATCACTCGGCTCAAACGGCTTTGAGTTCCACGCCCGGGGCGTCGCACTGCTTCGTGCTCTCGGGCTTGCCGCGGCCGCCCTGCATTATCTTGAATATGCCGCCGAGCAGCCAGACGATGACTATGACGAGTATGACGATTATGCCTATGGTTATCGACGTGAGGTACGAGTCAAAGGCGCCGCCGGTGCTTCCGAACGCGCCGCTGAAGAAGCTGCCGAGCGCGGCGAACGCGCCTCCCAACATTCCGAGCCCGCCCGTCTGGTTAGACGCGACGGTCGTCGTGGTCGCGTTCTCGCCCGGTACCAGGTACGGCCCGACCTTGGTGAAGTTGATTATCTGGTTCTTGAACGGGTACTCGATCATCAGCGAGACGCTGCCCGCGGTGGTCGTCGGAACTATCCTGAACGCGCCAAGCACCGAGTCGCTGGCCGGCACGGTGAACGTCTTCGACGCAGCATCGGTCTGCCATTCCTTCGGCAGCGCGACCGTGACGGTCGCGGCCGTCGCGACTGCGGCGTTGTTGTCTATCTTGAACGTCAGGTTGAACGGCTCGAACTCCTTGACGGTCTCGGGCACGAGTATGTCCGAGATTGTCAGCTGAGGTGCTGTGGCGTTCTGCGCAGCCGCTCCGACCCTGAGTACGAAATAAGTGCTGTTCGTCACCTGCCTCCACGACTGGTGCTCGGTGCCCGTAAGCGTCACCATGTACACGCCTGATGCGCCGGCAGGCACGTCGATGCCTACGGTGAAGTTGTCGGGGACCCGGTAAACGCCAGCAGTCGGGTTCCACTCGCGCAGTATGCGCACGTCCTGGAAGTGCGCTGGCGTGACGGTGTAGTTGTAGCCCAGGTCGCTGATCGTTATGTCAAAGTTGTGCAGCCAGTACATGCCTGTCACGAGGACGCCGCAGTCGACGGTGACGTGCGTCCCGGGCTGGGCCGAGACCTCAGCCGGAGTGATTATCTCGAAGCTGTAGGAGGTCATGCTGGAATTGACAGCAGGCAGCACCAGCGCACCGGCAAGGATTATCGCCATGGCCGAAACAAAAATCATCGAACGTTTGACTTGCATAGCATTCAATCTCGATATGTAAAAGAGAATTCTCAAACTTTTATCCTAATCGTAGAAAGGCTTTTGAACTAATTGCGCCATACTTGCAAAAGTTTATAAACGCCCTGACAAATCCGCGCAAACAGAAATTCTTTCGCGGACAATTCTCTATCGTCCCACATGGCATCAAAGTCTTTCGTGTTGTTCGTTTTGGCGGTCATTTCGCTATCGACCGCCTCGCTGGTCATGTTCGAGGCAGCGCGCGCGGCTGACGTGCCTCCAGTTTACGGCATAGAGCTATACGACTACGAGCACGAACTCCACCAGGAGGCTGGCACGGCGTCGGTGCACGTGGTGAGGGTGCGCAACACGGGGGTCCTAGAGCTCGCGGGCATAGAGCTGTCGGCGGGCAGGCTGCCGACTGCGATATTCAAGGCCGGCACGGCCAACAAAACGATCCTGAAGTTCGGAGAGACTGCAGACATCACGTACAGCCTGGACGTGCCTGACGGGTTCGACGGCACTTATGCGTTCTCGGTGATCGCGACCGCATCGTATGGCGTAGGCAACGTGTCGCACTCGAAGGCAGTGCAGCTGGTCGTATCGCCGGGCGGCGCGGCTGCGAACACGACTACGACCACGACCGCCGCGTGTCAGATAACCTTGCCGGACACGGGGCCCGTGCGCCCGGATGTGGCCGCGATCGGCGGCAGGTTCGCGGAGCTTGCGGGGGTGCCGCTCTCCAAGTTCAGGGTCGGCGTCGAGTACGTGCGCTCGGGCGCCGCGTCAGTGATTTCGGACGAGATGCTGCTCAGCACGGTGGCGGCCGCGTTGTTCGTCATTATGCTGTTCCTAATTGCGGTCCAAAACGCACTCTACAAAGCTAAGCACAATGGCTGACTGAATGGACGTCCATTATGCCTGTCAGCGCCCGGCGGCGGCCGTTATTGATTTATAACCAAATGAGCGGAATCTTATCTTATGCCGCGCAAATCGATTGCCAGGACCGGTAAGAAACCTAGGAAGAAGGTCGAGCAAGACAGAGACGGATGGCTCTTGCGGGCGGACGAGGACACGGACGAGTCCATGGGGAAGCGGCCGGACGAGCGCACGGTCGAGGAGCTTCTCAAGTCTGCGATTGTAATCATCGACAAGCACGCGGGTCCGACGTCGCATCAGGTGACGGCATGGGTCGCCCGTGCAGCGGGCGCGAAGAAGGCGGGGCACGCGGGCACCCTCGATCCCGGCGTCACGGGCGTGCTGCCCGTCGCGCTCGACGATGCGACGAAGGCCATGCCCGCGCTCATGGGCGCGGACAAGGAATACGTGGGCGTGATGCGCATTCATTGCGACGTCACGATGGAGCAGGTGCGCGACAAGGCGGCCGAGTTCGTCGGGCGCATAAAGCAGCTGCCGCCGGTCAAGTCCGCGGTCGCACGCAAGGTGCGCGAGCGTGACATAATGTTCTTCGACATCCTCGAGCTCGACGGCCGTGACGCGCTTTTCCACGTAGGATGCCAGGCGGGCACGTACATACGAAAACTGTGCCACGACTTCGGCCAGTCCCTAGGATGCGGCGCGCACATGACCGAGCTGCGCCGCGTGCGCGCCGGCGTGTTCGACGAGAAGCATGCGCACAGCCTGCTCGACTTCAAGGACGCGTACGAACGATGGAAGGAGTCGGGCGATGAACGGCCGCTGCGGTCGATGCTGATGCCGGTGGAAGACGCGCTTGCGGGCACGAAGGCCGTCTTCATCAAGGACTCGGCGGTCGACGAGGTCGCACACGGCGCGCCGTTGTACGCGGCCGGCGTCACGAGGGTGCAGGCCGGCATCGAGGCGGGCGATACGGTCGTGCTGTACACGCAGAAGGGCGAAATCGTGGCGCTGGGCGTGGCACGCATGGGAAGCGAGGAGATGGCGGCGGCGAAGAAGGGCACGGCCGTGCGCACGGACCGCGTGTTCATGGAACGGGGCACGTATGCCCAGGAAAAATCTTAAGACTGGTTTTAGAAGCTTGCGCGCCTAATCGAGCGAATCGTCGCCGTCGTCGAAGCCCGCCCCTATGTGGCTGCCGTCGCAGAACGGCTTGTTGCGCGAAGCGCCGCATCGGCATAGCGTAACGCGGTTCCTCTTCTCGTAGAGCGTGCCGTCCGACGATTCGAGCGGGACGCCGCCCTTGAGGAATATCGGCCCGCTGACGTGCTTCTCCGGATCCTCTATCAGGCCTATCGAAGGCTCGAGCTCCGGTTCAATCGGCTTGCCAGTGCGCTTGTCGTGTTCGACCATTCTCCCGGCCGGGCAGTTGCACGCCTGGCGTATCGCCTCTTCCTTGCACGTGGGATCGCCCGATTTCTCGGTGAGGCCCCACACGTTGCCCTTCTGGTTGTGGCAGAACCTCGCGAGCGCGCAGAGGCTGCGGTCGTCCGATAGGGACAGGTCCTGCCCCTTGATAATTTCAGCGCGGTCGTTGAACTTGCCGTGGTCGGCCGTCTCGGTGCCGTCGAAGCCGACCTTCGCGTGGGTGCCGTCGCAGAAAGGCGCGCCTTTCGAACGCCCGCAGCGGCACAAAGCATAGGTCTCGCGGCGCGGGAACTCGTCCTTGGACTCCCAGCCGACCGAGCTTCCGTCGTCGTCCGCGACGATCACGTCCTTCGCGAGCGGGAGACCGCCGCACACCAGGTAAGGTCCGTCCTTCACGACCTTGACGGAAGCTCCATCGTCTTTCTTAGCGCCCGTCGCGTCCTTAGAAACCGCGGCCATACGGAATATAACAGCTAGCCACTTAAAAAAAGATATGCATCCGGCCGGCGTAAACGACTTAAATGAGGAAAGCGCATACAGATTGAGTGGTGCAACCAGCATGAAGATTTCGGAACTGCAGAACGGAATCAGCAACATCACGATAGAAGGCAAGATAATCGACATATCGGACGCGCGCGAGGTCAACACCCGCTACGGGCAGAAGCGCGTCGCCGACGCCACGCTCGAGGACGACAGCGGCACCATCAAGCTCAGCCTATGGGAGGCGCAGATAGACACGGTGAAAGTAGGCGACCGCATCTCGATCGAAGGCGGATACATCACCGAGTTCCGCGACGCAATGCAGCTGAACCTCCCGCGCTCAGGCAAGCTGAACGTTCTCTAGGCCGCGTCCGATTCTCACGCCCTGAAGAACATTTTAATACTAGGCCAGACAACATTCCAAACAATGCCGAGGTCGCATAATCCGGTAGTGCACCAGTCTTGAAAGCCCGTTGATATGATGGCTTGACTCTGACGCCGAAAGGCTGTGATGAGTAAGAGGTGAATTGAGGGTTCAAGTGAACTGGCGGGCGCAAGCCCTTCAGGGTTCAAATCCCTGCCTCGGCGCTTACG
>JAPLUY010000045.1 GCA_026397385.1 Candidatus Aenigmatarchaeota archaeon | reverse complement strand
CGTATGACCTTGATCTCGTTGATCTGGTCGGAGAATATCTGCTGCACGTACGTCTCGGGCAGCATTATGTACAGTATCGACATCACGAGCACCATGCCCATGAACAGCGAGCCGTAGACCTTCAGCACGTCCGAGTGCCTCTGGATGAAATTGCCCTGCATCCTGCACGTGAGCTCCCGTTCGGTCTCCTTCTCCTCGAAGTAGAGCAGGTTGACCATGAACGGCGTCATGGCCATGGTTATGAGTATTGTGGTGAACATGCCTACCTGGTTGCTGCTGCTGAAGACAACGAACGCCACTACGACGCACGCGAGCGAGACGATGCCGCCGACGAGGAACATCGCGAGCGGGTTGCGCAGCGCGTCCCTGCGGCTGATGAGCCTTTCGAGAACCATATTACATGCACCTAGCGCTTGTCTTAATTAAATTTATAAGGCTGGGGATAAATCTCTAATGAAGGCGCTGGACATGAAGCTGAAGCTGGATTCGAAGAAGTACATCTCCATATTGCTGATCGTGCTCACGCTCGGCTCGACCGCGGCATACGGCCTCGTCCAGTCGTTCGCGTGGGGCAGCTCGTCGCAGGCGCAGACGGAGCTGCCGGCGACATCCGTCGTGGATTACGCGCTCACGGCCGCCCAGAAGGACTACGCCGTGAGGCTGGGACGCACGGTGCTCGAGTACAGGTACGCGCTGGCGTGCTCCAGTTGCACGCAGCAGAAGGCGTACGTCGAATTCTTCGCGACCAAATACTCGGACCAGCTGATTCTGCAGGAGATAACGGACAATTCTTTGCAGTCTTCGACGCTTAACGCGCTCAGCTACTACGGCACGCGCACGGCCGCGAACCCGTCGCAGGACCAAGTATTCGGGTTGCTGTGCGACATGATGGTGCAGCCGCCCGTGAGCTGCGCTACGAGATAGGCGCAGTGCGAATCAAAGCTTTCGCTTCTTGATTAAGGATACGCGTTTGCTGTCGTAATCGGTCTTTATAACGACGGTGTCGTACTGCTTGAGCGGGAAGTTCGGGGATTTCGCCACGCCTTTCGGTATGTTGAGCCCGACGCCGCCAGCCTTGCCATCCTGATAGAACGTGCAGCTGTCCTTGTCCCTCCTTTCGACGTTTTTCAGGACAAGTTCCCCGTTCTCCGAAATCAGGTGCACGTAGCCGAGCTTTACCGGGAACTCGGCATCGAGCGTGCCGCTCTTGCCGAAGTAGATGTGGAGCCCGCCTATGAAAAGGAACTTATCGTCGACCTTGGATGTAGTTTCCATGTAACTCTTTAGCGGCATTACCAGAACTAGCACATTAAAGGATTTAATCCTATTTGCCGCTATCGAACTCCTCGATTTCGCGCTTGAAGCGCGCTATCACGCGCGGCAGATCCTTCTCCTGAACGCTGATCGCGTCCGCGGCCTCGCGCAGCAGCCGTTCTTTGGCCTTCAACTCGTTCCATCTCTCGGTGTCAGCGTCCATAGTCGTTCACTTTCCCTTTCTTCGCCAACTTCCTCTTCTCCTTCCACTCGTCGAACAGCTTCGTCACGGCCTTCGGCACATCTTCATCGTTCACGTCGAGCGCGGCCGCCGCTTCTCCAAGAAGCTTCTCCTTCTCCTCGAGCCGCTGCATCGCGACGTCTCCGCACACGTACTCGATGCGCACGACCCCGTCCTGCACGCGCTTCGTATGCAGAATGGTTATGAAACCGACCTCGCTGGTGTTGCGGCAGTGCAGCCCGCCGCACGCGGCATGGTCGAGGTCGTCGATGGAGATGATGCGCACCTGCCTGCTCGGCACGCCCTGGCTGCCCTGGTAGATGCGGAAGCCGTACTTCTGCTCGGCATCGCCGCGCGGCAGCAGCTCGATGCTCACGGGCAGCGACTTTTTCACCACGGCGTTCGCATAATCTTCTATCCTCTTCGTTTCCTCGTCGCTCAGCGCGTCATAGTGCGTTATCTCTATCTTCGCCTTGTCAACGTCCTTCAATGCCGAGTGCTGCCACACGTGCGGCCCGAGTAGCGCACGCGACGAGAGGTTTATGATGTGGTTACCTGTGTGGTTCTGGCGCAGGATGCGGCGGCGCCTCGCGTCGACCGTGCAATGCACGGCCTGCCCTTCCTTCAGCCGGTCGCCTTCCTTCAACGCGTGCACAATCACGTCGCCGTGCTTGCTGACGTCCACGACCTCGATGCCGTCGATCGTGCCGGCGTCGAACATCTGTCCGCCGCCCGTGGGATAGAACGCGGTCTGGTCGAGCGCGACCTTGTCCTTCGCCTCGCCGAACAGCTTCACCACCTTCGCGTCGAACTCCAGCACCTCCGGATAATCATAGTACATAATCTTCGTCTTCGGCGCGCCCGAGACGTCGAACGGCCGCGCTTCAGGTTCCTTCGCCTGCGACATGTGGCGCTCAGTGATGCGCACGTAGAAGTCCGCGGGCACTTTCACGTCGGGCTTCGCTTCTGCAATCATGTCGGGCGTTATGCCGTCCGAGTCGTACAGCTTGATGAGCGTCTCGTCGTCGAGCGGCTTGCCGGCTGTAGCGTACTTCTCGACAATCTTGCGCGTGCGTTCCTTCGTGTCCGCGTAGCGGCGCTCCTCCACGTCCAATATCTTGCGTATCTCTTCCATGCTCTCGCCGAGCTCGGGCGACATGTCCTTCAGCTGCTTGGCGTGCATCTCGCATATCTCCGCGAGGTCGAGCTTCCATCCGAACTTGTCCAGGAATCCGAGCGCGCGGCGCAGCACTATGCGCAGGTTGTATCCGCCGGCCACGTTGCTGGGCAGCGCGCCGTCCGTGATTGCATAGGCGAGCGCGCGCGTGTGGTCGCATATCGCATACAGCGCCTGCATCGGCTCGATCTTGCGTTGGAGTTCAGCGGCGTCGACGCCTAGCTTGCGCGCGATGGCCAGCTTCGCCTCCTTCACGTCCGCGACCTCGTCGAAGTTCAGCGTGCCCGCGAGCTTCGAGTAGCGCAGGAAGAGTTCGGAATCGTAGTCGACGCTCACGCGCTTGCGCAGCTCCGCGAGCACGGGTTTGAACGTGACGTCGTAGCTCGTCGGCGTGCCCTGGCTCAGCCAGGCGAAGCGCTCCAGCCCCGCGCCCATGTCGATGACCTTCTCGTCCATCTCCTTGTACGCGCCCGTCTCTGCGTCGGTGATGACGAACTCTGTGAAGACTTCGTTCCCGACCTCTAGCCCGCGCACGAAGTACTCGAGCGTGCTGCCGAACGCGCCCGGGCCGAGCCAGACATCCTCGGTGAACATTATCTCCTCGGGCTTGATGCCGAAGGTCTTCAGCAGCTCGAAGTCCAGCTCGGTGCACCGCTCCTTCCAGTATCCGCTGCCCGTCTTAGGGTTATGCAGGCTGTGCTGGCCCACCATGACGAAGCATCCGTTATGCCTGCCCGTGACGCCGATGTTCGGGATATCATTGAATCGCAGGCACACCTGCGGCACCACCAGCGGGTTGGCCGGGAAGTCGAACACGACGTTGCCGTTCTCCGTGCGATAAAAGTCCACTATGCTCGCGACGTTGAAGTACAGGCTCGGGAACCAGCGGCAGACCACGGGGTAGCGGCGTGTGCTCGTGTGCCCGTTCTTCACGAAGAACTTCTCGATGTGCTTCCACGCTTCGACGTACTCGAACGGCCGGTTCGTGGGCGGATTTCCGAGGAACTCATAGTACTGGCACGGCTGGTCCTGGCAGAACTCGCGGCCGGTGTCGAGCGTCCAGAACCCCTTGCCGCAGCGTTTGCAGACCTTGCGCTCGAAGCCGTTCTCGGCGAAGAACTTGAGCTTGTAATAGTTCGGCCAGTCCTTCGCGAACTTGGCGCGCAGTTCCTTCTTGTCGAGCGGCATATCCAGCACTTGCGCCAACGGCGCTAATCTACTAATGAAGTTTCAGGATTGAAATAACTGCCGATTAGAGGGAGCTTTTTTCTGCGCTTGGTTTGTCATTTTTGTACGGGCACCTGTCACAGACCGCGAGCAGGCCCTCCAGAGCCTTGTACATTTCCGTCCCTGCCTCTTTCTTGCCTTTGAACCTTTCCAGGAGGTATTTCAAGTCGCTGCGTCCTTCGGCGCACATATCTGAATAGCGCGCATAGTTCAGGCAGCCTCTTATGAAAACTGTAGCTTCTATGATCGCGTGCTTTTCGAACTTGCTTGAAAAGAGCGGCACCCTTCTGGAATCTTCCCACATCGATTGTTCCTGAGGTTTGAGGCTTTTGGCTCTGCGGTCCCTGTCAAGCATCCGGTAGATTTCGACCGAGAACGTCTCGATGGCGTCGTATGCAGGAACCATCGGGTCGTCCTTGGAAAGGAACTTGAGCGCTGCACGCCTATTGCGCCACACGTCTTTCAGTATAGGCTCCATGGCATCCGCGTCTGGCAAGCCTGTAGGGTTTATGTTGTACAGGACTTTGTTCGCGAGCTGGTCTAATACGTCGCGATAATCTTTCTTCAGAAGCTCCCTGGGTCTAAGCTCCTCGGCCTTGAAGATGTTAGACATTAAAAAAATACAGGAATTAAGGCTAAAATAGTCTACGTACGCCATGAGCGCAACCACCGGCAGTGGTGCGGACACGTTATCATGGACACGGTTGCATCTTCGGATCATGGAAGGCGAGTCGTATCTAGTTACGGCGCTGCTGCTCGCGCTCTCGGCCGCGGGGATAGCTGCAATCTGGTTCGCGTCCGAGCGCATCGAGCCTCTGCAAGCCACCGTGGGAAGCGTGCTCGAAGCCGGCCTCGACAGCCCTATGGTCGGACGGCTGGTAAGCGTGGATGCGACGGTGTGCAACGTGCGCAAGAGCAAGTCCGGCAGCCTGTACTGGTCGTTGGCGGAAGATGGCGAGTGCGTTAGCATGCTTACGGCACCCGTGTTCGACAAGAACCTGAAAGCCATGAGCGTCGCGAAGGGCGACGTGCTGCGTATGACGGGCACCGTGGACGAGTACGAGGGCGAGTTGGAGATAGTGCCGAAGGACGTGCAGGTCCTCGGAGGCGGCCAGGGTGATTGAGCTCGTCGTCTCGATCATGGCGGGCGTGCTGCTCGGCATAGCCTGCGGGTTCCTGCCGGGCTTCAGCTCTAACAACCTCAACATGCTCCTCCTCTCGTTCGGCGCGTTCGGGTTGGCCACGTCTAACTACCAGCTCGCTGCGATGGTCGTCGCGGTCGAGATATCGTCGTCGTTCTTCGAGTTCCTTTCGCCGATGCTCTTCGGAATAGGCAACGAGGAGACGTCGCTAGCGCTCGGCGTCGACCCGGTCGCAGCCGGATCGCTGGCGCGCGGCATGCGCTGCGTCGTGCTCGGCGGGCTCGTAGGCGTTGCCATTGCGCTTCCGCTTGCGGCCGTGGCTGGGACCATGTACCCGCTCGTGTACTCGAGCATCAAGCCTCTGGCCGGATGGATACTCGCCGCGGTGTGCGTGTACATGGTCGTCACCGAGCGCGGGTGGAAGTCGATGGCGGCGGCCGCGGCCGTGTTCGTCGTGGCAGGATGCCTGGGAATCGCCGTCGGCAACGGTCCGCTCCTGCCTGCGGAGTACCAGCTGCTTCCGGTCTTCATCGGCATGTACGGCGTCAGCTCGATCATCTCCGGCTGGAACGGCGGGCACGAGCGGAAGGAGAGTTTCGTACGCGAGCTGCCGCTGGCGGAGAAGGTCCGCATAGCGTTCATCGCGTTCGTATCGGCCGGCTTCGCAAGCCTCGTAACGGGCGTGAAGAAAGGCCAGGCGTCGGCGATAGCGATGCGCGCCGGGTCGCTGTATTCGCGCGAGAAGGTGCTGTTCGCTCTGCCCGCCGTGGCGCTCGCGTTCAACACCATGTCGGTGCTCGTGCTCGGCTCGGCCGGGAAGATACGCAGCAGCCTGAGCGCGGACGTGTACGATGCGATGGGCGCGATAGGCGCCGACCAGGCGCTGCTATTCGCAGGCGTCGTGGCGCTGTCGGCGTGCGCAGCGTCCGTTCTGATGACCATCATGGCGAAGCCTCTCGGCAGGCTTGTCGCAAGGACCGGCAACGGAGCGCACGGCAAGGGCATGATGGCCGTAGGCATGACGGTGGCGCTGGCGCTCGTGTTCGCCTTCACCGGTCTCGCAGGCATGCTTGTCGCGGCCACGGCTGCATGCGTCGGCCTGTTATCCAAGCGGCTGCACGTGCGCTCGGTGCACATGATGGGCGTGCTGCTGCTGCCTTCGATACTGCGCGCGGTGATGTGAAGGATGGACAACAAGGCGCTCGTGCTGGCGATATCCGCGCTCGCAGCGGTCACGTTCGTCGTGCAGTCCGCTTACATGCAGAGCTCGCACGCCCAGTCGTGCAACGAAGGCGACGTGCTGGCAGTGTTCTCGCCCGACAACTCCGAGGAGATATTCGGCCTTCTCGGTTCCGCGAAGCGCGAGATAAAGCTCGAGGTGTACGAGTTCTCGTACACGGCGCTGGCGGACGCGCTCATCGACGCAAGGTCGCGCGACGTGAGCGTGCATATCGTGCTCGAACCTTCCGTCGCGGCGAACACGCAGATGTCACAGTACCTGCTGAACGGCGGCGTTAGCGTCGCGTGGGCATCGAAGAAGTTCCACAACACGCACTCGAAGTTCGCCGTCATCGACGACAACGTCGTGCTCGTTGGCTCCACGAACTGGAGCAAGAACGCCATGCTGTACAATCGCGAGGCGTCGGTGGTGGTGTACTCGGCGGACGTTGCGAGGAGCTTCGAAGGGATATTCGACTCGGACTATGCCGCGGGCAGGTGACTGAAAGGCGGTTAAATCCTTAGCGTTTCAAATCTAGTAAATCCAAGTCTAACATCCGTGATGATATGAGCATGACGTATGGTTCGGCTAAAATTATACGCGCTAGCGCGGACATAGGATACGACGGCATCAATACCGTCGTGTTCGACCTAGACGGAACCATAGTAAGGAACGGATCCTGGACGACACTCTTCAAGGAAGTTGGTGCGAGTGACGAGCACGCCGACCTGTTCAGACGGTACATGGCCGGCGAGTTCGAATCGTACATGGAGTGGAGCGACGAGGCATGCGACGTGCTCAGGACTAAAGGCCTGACGAAGGACCTGTTCTACAAAGTCATAAACGGCGCACCTCTTACGGCCGGCGCGGAATACGTATGCAAATCCATCAAGCTGCGTGGCTACAAGACTGGGATGATAACTGGCGGCTTTGAAGCAATGGCACAGCGCATAAAGAACAAGTTCGGCATGGACTTTTATGCGGCGGCTTGTTGTGACGTGCGTTTCAACAACGATGGCTCCTTCATGGGGTGGTCGCTGAATGAGTGTGATTACGACGGTAAGGCCGAGAGGCTTCGAGCGCTGTCGAAAGCATACGACTTCCGACCGGACATGTGCGCATACGTCGGAGACGGCGAGGGAGATGTCGCGATCATGAAGGAGGTCGCGCTTCCTATCGCGTTCAACCCGAAGACCGAGAAAGTGCGGAAGGCGGCGAAGGTCATAGTTGAAAGTAGCGACCTTAGGAAGATAATGAAGTATTTCCCGCCGATAACGATTTACTAAGCGCGCTAACTTCTATCGAACGCTATCTCCACAGCGACGCCCTTGAACTCGAGCTTGTCCTTGTGTATGCCCTGCGTCGCGCCGACCGTAATCTTCGAAGCGCCAACCTCCTTCTTCAGCGCGTCGGCCTGCTTCTTCAAAAATGCGTTCGTCTTCTCGTCGCTGCTGAGCGTCAGCCGAATCTTGTCCTTTATCTGCAGCCCTGCTTCCTTGCGCATGCCCTGGACTTTGCGCACGAGCTCGCGCATCAGCGCCTCGCGCACGAGCTCCTCGTCCATCGTCGTCTCGACCATTACATTGCCGACGGCCGACTCGACGGATGCGAACTCGCCCTTCGGCTTCGCTGCAGCAGCGACGACCCTCTTCGCATTGCACATCCCTTTCAGAGTGCCGTTCAGTGCCTTCACAGCCGCGGCGACGTCCTTGTCATCCGTGACTATGACGACGGATGCTACGGGCCACTTGAGCTTCAGTCCAGCTTTCTGGCGCGCGGCGTTCGCCGCCTCAGACAGCTGCTTGACAACTTCCATCTGCTTCTCGAGCTTCACGTTCGTCGCGCGCCTGTCCGCTGCAGGCCAGTCCTCGATGTGCACCGATTCCTTCATGCGGCTTTTCTTCAGAGGCTTGATGACGTTGACGTACGCGTCGTCCGCCAGGTAAGGGCAGAACGGCGCGAGCAGCTTCACCGCGGCTTCGGCCGTAACGAACATCGTCCACATCGCGGCAGACTTGTCCGCTCCGTCATACTCGGGCCAGACCCTGTCGCGGATGAGCTTCACGTACCAGCGCGACAAATCGTTGGTAACAAAATTCAAAATCTCAGCAGCCGCCTTCTGGCTGACGAAGCTTTTGTTCGCCGCCGTCGCCGCAGCTATGACGCTGTTCATCCTCGAGAGGATCCACCTGTCCTCGGGCTGCAGAACCTTCGGCTTCATGTTCGGGACCCGCGTCACGTACGTTTTCACGAAGTTGAACGTGTTGCGCACGACCATGAACTCCTTCGCGAGGTCGTCCAGCTCGTCGAGCTTGAAGTACATGTCGTCCCAGACGTTTCGCGACAGGTAGTAGAACCGCAATACGTCTCGTCCGTATTTCGTTATCGTGTCCTCTGTGGTCACGATGTTGCCCTTGCTCTTCGACATCTTTATGCCGTGCGCGTCCAGGACGAAGCCGTGAAAGAGGCAGTTGTTGAACGGCCTGCAGCCGAAGGTCATCACGCCGTTTATCATCAGCGAGTTCCACCAGCCGCGGATCTGGTCCGGGCCTTCCAGGATGAAATCTACAGGCCTGAGCTTCTCGAACGGCTGCTTCTTCGCCGGGTAGCCGAGCGACGCCCACGGCGCGGCGCCGGAGTCGAACCAGACGTCCAGCACGTCCGGCACCCTGTGCATCGTGCCGTCGCACTTGCTGCACGGCATAGTGATCTGGTCTATGTACGGCTTGTGCAGGTCCTTCGGAACCTTAGGAAGTTCTTTCGTCGAACCGATGACTTTTATCGCGTCGCACTTGTCGCACACCCAGATCGGCAGCGGTATGCCCCAGTAGCGCTGCCGCGATATCGGCCAGTCGCCCAGGCTCTCGAGCCAGTTGCGGAAGCGCTGGCCCGCCCATTCCGGCACCCAGTTTATCTGGGCGTTCTCATCGAGCAGCTTCTGCCGTATCTCGGTCACGCGGAAGAACCACTGAGGCACGGCCTGCATGAGCAGCGGCGAGTCGCACCGCCAGCACATCGGGTAGTCGTGCTTGATCTTCTCCTCGGCCAGCAGCGCGTTCCTGTGTTTCAGGTCGTCGATAATCATCTTGTCCGCGTCCTTCGCATAAACGCCGATGTATCGTCCGCTGCCCTTGACGAAGTGGCCGGACATGTCCAGCGGGTTGATCACGGGCAGGCCGTTCTCCTTCCCGACCTTGTAGTCCTCGGCGCCGTGGCCGGGCGCAGTATGCACCAGGCCTGTACCCTCTTCCAGCGCGACGAACTGCTCGGACAGCACGACGCGGTGCGCGTCCTTCAGATTGCGCTGGAAATCGAACTCGTCGGCCAGCGGATGTTCGTAGCGCACGCCATCGAGCGCGCTGCCGGGAAAAGTGTCGAGCACGCGGTACTCGTCGAAGCCGAACTTCTTCATCAGGCTGTCAAGCAGGCGCTTGCCGAATACGAGCACGTCCTTGCCCGCGGCCACGCGAACGTACTCCGCCTTCGGATTGGCCATGACGCCAGTGTTCGAAGGCAGCGTCCAGCAGCCCGCGCTCGAACGCGCGCTTGAACGTGAACCACGTGCCTTCGATGTAGCTGTTGTCGAGAGTCATGTACGGATGCTCCCAGTCCATCCACACCCCGAGGTTCTGGAACTGCTTACCCATCACGTCCACGAACTCGGTCGCGAAGCGCCTGCACTCGCGCACGAAGCTTTCGACGCCGTAGCGCTCGATGTCCGACTTCGTTTTGAATCCTAACAGCTTCTCGACCTTGTTCTCGATGGGCACGCCGTGCGTGTCGTAGCCGGGCTGGTCCCATACGTCGAAGCCGTACATGCGGTAGAATCGGATGTAAAAGTCCTTCAGCACCTTGTTCATCGCCGTGCCGACGTGTATGCTGCCCGTGGCGTACGGCGGACCGTCAAGCCAGAACCACTTCTTCGCGCCCGAGCGGTTGCGCTTGGCCTTCTCGTAGATTTTGCTGGCCCGCCAGAACTCCGTTACCCTTTCCTCCATCTCCTTCGGACTTGCATCCATGCTCGTGACACCGCGTTAAGTAATTTTTGTAGTTTTCAGGATTAAAATGGCTCCATCCCGGGCAACGCTTAAATTTCTGGCCGCACCCTATAATCAGTATGCCAGAGTGCCCGCTGTGCGGAAAGAGGTCCGACCGGCTCGTGAAGGTCGAGCTGGAGGGCGCCACGATCGAGACGTGCGACAGCTGCGCAAGGATGGGCACGCGCGTCGAGGTCAAAGTGCACAGGCACATGCCGGGCTACGGTTCGGCCGGCAGCGGGGCTGACATCGTCGCGGCTTCGGCCGGTACGGAGTTCGTGGCTGACTACGGCGCTCGCATCAGCAAGGCGCGCGAGGGCGTCGGCCTGACGCGCGAGGAGCTCGCGACGCGCATCAACGAGCAGGAGTCGGTGCTGCGCCGCGTGGAACACGGCGAGATGGAGCCGGACAAGTCGCTGACGCGCAAGCTCGAGGTCATCCTCGGAATAACGCTCCGCGAGGCTAAGAAAGAATAGGAGCGGCACTGGACCTCGTAAAATGATATCGTTTCCCTTCCTTATCAATTTTCCGCATGCGACCGTTGCTTTCCGCCACGGAAATCCGCTTAAGCCGCACGCGCCAACTATAGGTGGGTCTGCTTCTGTAGCCCTCCCCGAAAAAAGGAGGTGCTGACATGGACTGGTATGTTCGCGGCGTGGACGTGAGGTGCATCGTCGAGGACGTGGAGAAAACATGCAAGACGCTGGGTTACAAGGCGCTGCTGGACAACTCGTGGGAGCTGTTCGGGTTCACTCCCAGCGAGATGGAGGACGTGCTCGACAAGCTGAGGACGTACTCGATGCTGACCGACCCGGGCACGAAAAGGGACAAGCTCGGGCAGCCCATCGTGCCGATAGGCTGGTGGTGAGACGCAGAAGCTTATTAATAGCCCGGCCTGAAAATAAGAAGTATGGAATTCCAGCCGCTCAAGGGCATGAAGGACTTTTTGCCAGAGGAGATGGTGAAAAGGCAGTACGTCATAGCCACTGTGGAGAAGGTCTTCGAGAGGTACGGATTCGATCCGTTCGAGACGCCCGTGATAGAGGACTGGAAGCTGCTCTCGACCAAGTCCGGGGAGGACCTTGCGAAGCAGATATTCAAGTTCGAGGACAAGAACGGGAAGGAAGTCGGCCTGCGGGCTGAGCTCACGCCGTCGCTCGCGCGGGTCATCGTGAACAACCCGCAGCTGCCCAAGCCGTTCAAGCGCTACGCGATCGCGCCCGTGTGGCGCTACGAGGAGCCTCAGTCCGGTCGCAGGCGTCAGTTCTGGCAGGCGGACGTGGACACGGTCGGCTCCAACTCGATGACAGCGGACGCCGAGTGCATCGCCTGCGCTGTGGACTGCCTGTCGACCTTGGGATTCAAGGATTTTTCGGTCAAGCTCAACAACCGCAAGATTTTGAATGGCATACTCGAGGCCGTTGGCGTGGATGAAACGAAAAGGACCGCCGCGCTGCGCGCGATAGACAAGCTCGAAAAGGTCGGCACCGAGGAAGTCATGAAGGAGCTTGAGCGGGATGGCTTGGACAATAAGCAGGTTAAGCGGATGCTCTCGTTCATAACGACCAAGGGCAAGAAGCGCGTGCGCTCGTTGAACGCGTTATGCGAGGAAGGCGTGAAGGAGCTTGAGGAAATACTTAGGATCGGAAAGGCGTTCGGCATTTCAAAGTTCGTCAAGCTGGACTTCAGCCTGGCGAGAGGGCTGGATTACTACACCGGCCCGATATTCGAGATAGCGGTGAAGAGCAAGACGAGCGTAGGTTCCGTCGCAGGTGGAGGTCGATATGACCGCATGATAGAACTTTTCGGCGGCGTGTCCACGCCTGCCACGGGCATCTCCCTCGGCATAGAGCGCATAGTGGAGATAATGAAGGACGAGGGCATGCTCGGACCGGAGCGGACGAAGGTAAAGCTGTTCATCGCGAACGTGGACAGCACGCTGCTCCCAGAAGCTGTCAGGATCGCGAGGAAGATGCGGAAGAAAGGCATAGCATGCCAGACCGACTTGATGAACCGCAACCTGAACAAGCAGCTCGAATACGCCGACTCGGCCGGCATAAGCTACGTCGTCGTGGTCGGCGAGCGCGAGCTGAAGAGCGGCCGCTTCAAGCTGAAAGACATGGCAAAGAAGACTGAGGAGGAGATGCCGCTCGCGAGACTCGCGCAGAAGATAAAATCCGCGGGCAGGCGCGTGCCCAGGCCGAAGGCCGAGAACAACATCAGTTCGAAACGCAACTCTTTCCTCGAGCCGTAAAAAGCGGGTTCTCGGCGATACGTAGAACTAGCCTGTAGCTGGCAGTGTTCAGACGAGCAGCCCGGTGCCGTTGAAGTAGTCCTCTTCCAGCACGAGCCCGCACTTGCTGCACAGTTTCTCCGCGCTTCTCTGCACGATCCTGTTTCCACAATCGGGGCAGTTCATCATCCGCTTCAACCTTAATAGACGGACGCGTTTTATTATTAAGCAATTTTCCGTGCCGTAAAATCTGCAAAGAAAAAGTTGTTTTGCAGTGTGCAACGGCGGTGCAGTTAAAACCACTGAGCAGTGGGACACGAGCGCTCGGGCAGCTGCTGCTACTTGAGCAGTATGTACATCCGTGTTACCATGTCGATTATGCGCCCTTCCTTACGTCTCTCTATTTTTATGCCGTCACTGTGGCGTGGAGGCGGCAGCAGGCCGGATCCTTGCACAGGCGGGAGCAGGCCGGTTATGCGAGGCAGATGTTGCTCTTCGACCAGGACGTCCTGATCATATCTCAGGAGTTTATAGCCGGTCCATGGAGTTGTAGGGACGGAGTTTATGTTTGGGAATTTGAAGAAATACGGCTCGGTCTTGGGCGTATACGGACCCTCTCGGACCTCCATCAGGTTCTCTACCATGACGCGCTTCGCGTCAGCCGGACTCACGCCTTCTTCGTACAGGTGCTTGAGCAGGGCGTCCTCTCTAACGCTCCCGAGTTTTCTTACATAGTCGGAAGCTTTCTGCTGCACTGCGTCCCTCGGCACACCTTGCATAATCAAAGATTTCCTGCGAAGGATTTATCTCTGCCGTCTGCGACCTATGGTTTTTTAAACACGCTCCGCCATTAAGGATTATTCGGAAAGTGCAATCGTGCAAGAGCTGCTTTTGACGTCTGAGGCTTGAGCGGTCCAAGGGTCGCCAAACCTCCATTCGAGGAAAGTCTAGCGTGTTACGAGAACGGCTGCTGCCGGCAGTGATGTCACTTCAGCCTCAGCGCAATCCGAAAACAAAAAATAAAAAATAAAGGTGAATTGAAAAATGGTAACAACAACGAACAAGAAACTGAGAAAGGTAGTGCCTGACACATCGATAATTATCGACAGGAAGCTGTCCGAGCTCATCGAGCAGGGGAAGCTGAAGGACGTCGAGATCATCGTGCCGGCGCCGGTGCTGGACGAGCTGCAGTCGCAGGCGTCGCGCGGACGCGAGACCGGGTTCACGGGCCTTGAGGAGCTGAAGAAGCTGCGCAAGCTCTGCGAGGAGCGCGGCATGCGGCTGCGCTTTACGGGCAAGCGGCCGAGCTTCGAGGACATCCAGCTCGCGAAATCGGGCCGCATGGACGCGCTCATACGCGACATAGCCAAACAGGAGGACGCCGAGTTCATAACCGCGGACTACGTGCAGGCGCTGGTCGGGCAGGCGGAGGGCGTGAACGTCCGCCACATACCGGCCGTCATGAAGACCACGGGGCTGACGTTCGAGAAGTACTTCGACGACAGCACGATCAGCGTGCATCTCAAGCAGAACGTCAAGCCTCTGGCGAAACGCGGCAAGCCTGGCGAGTTCAAGCTCGTCGAGGTAGGCGGCGAGCCGCTGGCAGCGGAGGACGTCGAAGACATCATAGACGAGATAGACGAGGCGCTGCGGGGCACGGACGACGGCTCCGTGGCGATAAACCGCCGGGGCGCGATGGTAGCGCAGCTCGGCAGCTATCGAATCGCTGTCGCACGGCCGCCTTTCGCGGACGGGCTGGAGGTGACTATCGTCCGGCCGATAATAAAGATGAAGCTCGAGGACTACAAGCTGTCTGAGAAGCTGATGCAGCGCCTGACGGACCGAGCCGAGGGCGTGCTGATTGCCGGGCCTCCTGGCAGCGGCAAGTCGACGCTCGCGGCCGGACTGGCCGAGTTCTACATGCATACCGGCAAGATAGTGAAGACGCTCGAATCCCCGCGCGACCTGCAGGTGGAGCCGGGCATCACGCAGTACGCGCCGCTCGAAGGCGACTATGAGAAGACGGCCGACATACTGCTGCTCGTGCGGCCGGACTACTCGGTGTTCGACGAGGTGCGCAAACCGAAGGACTTCAGCGTGTTCGCCGACCTTCGCATGGCGGGCGTCGGCATGATAGGCGTTGTGCACGCGAGCAAAGCGATTGATGCTATCCAGCGCTTCATGGGGAAGGTCGAGCTGGGAGTGATACCGCACGTAATCGACACCATCGTGTTCGTGCGCGCCGGCAAGGTGGAGAATGTGTACGAACTCTCGCTCTCGGTGCGCGTGCCGACGGGCATGACCGAAGCGGACCTCGCGCGGCCTGTCGTGGACGTGAAGGACTTCGAGACGAGCAATCTCGAATACGAGATCTACACGTTCGGCGAGGAGAACATCGTGATACCGGTCGGCGCGGCCGAAGGGAAGAAGGCCGGAGCAGCGTCGGGCGCGCACAGGCTCGCCGCGGACACTATCAAGTCCGCGCTGCGCAAGTTCGATCCGCACGCCGAGGTCGAGATAATCAGCGACACCCGCGCCAAGGTGCGCGTCGACAACGACGCGATAGCGCGCGTCATAGGCAGGGCGGGCGAGAACGTCGAGCGTCTGCAGCAGCTGCTGGGCATGCACCTGGACATCGAGCCGCGCATCGCATCGCTCGGGCAGGCCGTGCCCTACGAGCTGCGCGAGTCCGGCGGCAGCATCGAGCTCAAGTTCAAGGGCCAGTACGAAGGCCGCGAGGCGAGCGTTTACGTGGACGACACGTTCCTCTTCGCCGCGATGATCGGCAAGAAGGGCAAGGTGAAGGTCACGAAGGAGTCGGAATTCGGCCGCGAGCTCGTAGCCGCGATGGTCGCTCACAGGCCGATAAGGGTGATGGCGTAGTCAGCGCCCGAACTTCTTCCGGAATTCGGTCTCCAACCGGGTGGCTTCGTCATGCGCCGCCGCAGCGTCCGTGCCGCCGCGCATAAGCCCCCATTCGAAAAGCTCGTGCTTTATCGTGGCCAGGCCGCCGAACGGCGACAGGCAATCGTCGATCCACGACTCGTTCTCGTGCACGAACATGTCGCTGCGCCAGTTGCAGTTCACGGTGAACTCGACGTCGAGCCTGTTGCGCACGAACTCGCCGTTTACCGCGAAGAAGCTTATGCCGTCAACGTAGCCGACGAGCCGCTTGTTCAGCGCGTCTGGATACGTGCCGCTCTTACGCTCGACCATGCGCCTGCGGTCCAGCCTCTCGAGCTGGTCGAGGACGCGCTTGTCGACCTGAGATAGCACGCTGCGCCCCATGTTGATTATTGGCGCGCAGTTCGGATTTAAGGATTGACGTTCAGAGCAAATCGGCGTCGAACCCCTCGAGCATCGACTTGCCGGCGCCGCCTAGGCGGAACATCAGGTTCATCCTGCGGTCCGAGCCCAGGAGTATCTTGCGGTACAACAGCCCGCGCTTGATCGGACTGGCGAGGTGCTCTTTCCACTTGTCGTCGTACTCATCCTTCAGGAATGCAGCGGAGAAGTCGTCGCTCTTCAGCGCCTTCACCGCGGCGTTCGCGGCATAGCCCGCGCCCAGCAGGCCGTAGACGACGCCTCCGCCGCTGAACGGCTTCACCTGGCACGCGGCGTCGCCGACGACCATCACGCGCTCCGCTGACGTACGCTGCATGAGGCCGAAGTTTATCTTGCCCGCGACGTCGGGTTTCACGTCCGCCGCCTTTACCAGCCCGCTTGTGCGCTTTTCTACGAGCGTCCTTAGTCCGGCGAGCGCGTTCTGTCGAGCTGCAACGCCGACGCGCGCCTGCTTATCGCTGAGCGGCACGACCCAGCCGAAGAAATCGGGCGTCAGCTCCTTGCTGAATATCAGCTCGGCCGTGCTAGCCTCGTACTCGCCGGGCACGGTCATCTGCAGCCCGGTCATCATATTGGCCGGTCGTTCCAGGCCGGCCTTCTCCGCCACCGTGGACACGGGTCCGTCCGCGCCCACGAGCAGCTTTGTCTGCACCTTGCCTTTGCTCGTGTGCAAGGTCAAAAATTCCTCGTCGTCGTTCGACGAAATCTCGAAATCCTTGAACAGCATGCCCGTATCCGCTGAAGCACCAGCCTGCCTCGCTCGCAGGAAGAGGAACTTGTCGAGCTTCTCGCGGTCGACCACGTAGAACGGCCGCTTGGAGCGCAGTTCGAAGTTCTTGGACGTCGCGAAGAAGCGCGCGCTGTCTATCCGGTTAAGTATCGCGTTCGATGGAAGGTCGGACACGATGTCCTTCAGCCGGCTGCTTATCAGACCCGTGCACCGCACGGGAAGGCCGACCTCGGCGTTCTTCTCCAGGAGCGCTACCTTGAAACCCTGCCGGGCAATCAGCTCGGCGGTACGGCTGCCGACCGGACCAGCGCCTATTACAGTCACATCGTACACAAAAACACCTTACTTGCCGAAATTGCGCTTCACGGAGCTGTACCACCGCACAGCCTTCATCAGCTCGGCCTTGTCGAAGTCCGGCCATAGCGTCTTCGTGATGTAAAGCTCGGCGTAGCTCGCCTGCCATAGCATGAAGTTCGAAAGCCTGTACGTGCCGCCCGTGCGCACTACCAGGTCGAGCGGCACCGGCACCATCAGGTTGGCTTCTACGTCCTTTGCCGTGATTTCAATGTGGCCGGTCTCGATCGCCTTCTGCGCGATCTTCTTCATCACTTCCATAAGCTCGAACTGGCTTCCGTATGCTATCATCAGGTTGAGGAAGCGTCGCTGGTATTTCGCAGTCTTGGCCATTATCTTCTCGGACAGCTCGCGCAGCTGCGGCGGGAGCTTCCCCAGGTCGCCTGCGAATCGCACGTGCACCTGGTACTTGTCCAGGAGGCCGCCCTCGCCCTTCTCCCATTTCTTCAGGTACTCATAATACAGCTTGAAAAGCTCCTCGACTTCGCGCGGCTCGCGGTTAAGGTTCTCCGTCGACAGCATGTACACCGAGACTTGAGGGATGCCCAGCTCCATGCAGTTCTCGAGCGTCTTGTTCAGCGCAGCGGCACCGGCTCGGTGG
>JAPLUY010000007.1 GCA_026397385.1 Candidatus Aenigmatarchaeota archaeon | reverse complement strand
ATCTTCGCGGCCTCGTCGACCTTCGCCTCGGCGTCCTTCTCCTTGCCGGCCTTCTTCAGCGCGGCAATCTCCATGCTCACGGCGTTGCGCTTGCTGCGCAGATCGTTGATCACGCCTGTCAGCTCGCGCCACTTGGCGTCGGTCTTGATGACCTTGTCGAGCAGCTTCAGCTTGTCCTTGTCGTGCCTGCGCTCGATGTTCGCGCGCACGGACTCGGGGAACTCTCGGATCAGCTTTATGTCCAACATTGCAGACCACTTCCTATCATATATTTTGTGTTTCTTCGACCATTTAGATTAACCTTATCGTTCCTATACGTCCATCTCCACCTTCACGGCAGTGCCCAGTTTTTTCATCAGGAAATTAGCCATTCCATATGGTTCGCAACCTTCTTTCATCACCACTCGGGCCATCTCGTCGTCGCCCGCGAGGAATCCGTAACCAAGAGCGTCCATCTCCGGCGTGTTTTCACTATACAAGTTTTCAACTGTTTTGAATGGGTTCGCCCCACGCATGTACACCTTCAGGTTGATTTGCATTCACTTCATCTCCATTTCTGTTTTTCTAAACCTCATGCTAACCCAGTCCCTTAAACTTCCAGAATCAGGTTAGCTTTCTTCCAATGGTCCTATCTTGCGGAACAGGACGCACTGGAGCAGCTGGAAGAGGACGAGGACATCGAGCTGGAGCTGGACGAAGAGGAAACGCTCGACTTCGAGCTTGCTTGTCCATTCGTGCTTGACATCCATCGCGCCTTCCGTTTTGTCTTGAAAATAATTAAAAGGGGAAAGTTATATATCTATATGAAACGCGTCTCCCGGAGCAGGCAAGCCAGACCTAAGCACAGGCCTATGCTCAAGCGCGAGCTCGGGCTGCTGGGAGCGGTCGTGTACGGGATAGGCATAATCTTCGGCGCCGGCATATACGTCCTCATCAGCCCGGCCGCAGGCATGGCGGGCAACGCGTTATGGCTGTCGTTCCTTGTAGCGGCCACGACTGCATCGCTGACCGGCATGAGCTACATGGAACTGATATCGATGTTCCCGAAGTCCGCGGCCGAGTACATCTACGTCAAGAACGCGTTCCATAGCCGCCTGCCCGCGTTCAACGTCGGCTGGGTCGAGATATTCACGGATGTCATCGCCACCGCTGCGGTCTCACTTGGGTTCGCCGGTTATTTCAGCGTGCTGACCGGCTTCCCGGCAGTGCCCGTGGCGCTCTGCTTGATAGCGCTCATGTCCCTGGTCAACTTCCTCGGCATAGGCCAGTCGTCTAAGCTGAACTTCGCCCTGTCGGGCATAGCCCTCGGAGGGCTGGTCTTCCTTATAATATCGGCGTTCACATTAGGGCGCGACAGGCTCCTTACGGCGGACTACTTCGAGATGCCCAACGGCCTGACGGGCGTCCTGGGCGCGGCCTCGCTGATATTCTTCGCGTACATCGGGTTCGAGGAGCTGGCCAACCTCAGCGAGGAGACGAAGGACGCCAGGCGCATCGTTCCGCGCGCGCTGCTGATATCTGTAGTAATAACCACGGCCGTGTACATGCTCATCTCGGTTGCCGTCATAGGCCTGGTCGGCTGGCAGGCGCTCTCGGCGTCCAGCGCACCGCTCGCGCTCGTCGCCTCGTCGATGTTCGGTCCAAACGCGTTCCTCTTAATGTCGATTCTCGCGCTTTTCACGACCGCGAGCACGGTGCTCGTCGGCCTGATAGTGAGCTCGCGCGTGCTCTACGGGATGTCCAGGGACGGCGCGCTGCCGAAGGTGCTTTCGACTGTCGACATGAGGCGATGCACCCCGTGGGTCGCCATCCTCACTTCGATGCTGCTGGCCATGTCGTTCGTGCTGATAGAACGCATAGACATCGTGGCCAGCGTCACGGACATGGGCACTTTCTACATGTTCGCGTTCGTGAACCTTGCCGCGCTACTCTTGCGCTGCGCGCCGCTCAACATCGGCCGCTTCCCGCTCGTGCCGTTCTTCGGCCTGGTGACGTCGCTCATACTCGCCTCCCAATTGAATCCGTTGTCCATCGCAATAGGCGGCGTGATAGTGATCGCTGGTGTGGTGGTGTACTTCGTATTCATCAAGAAAAAGGCCGAGAAGATATTTTGAGCCGCGGGTGGACACATGCGAAAGTACTCCTTCCAGCACAGGCGCACTGAGATCGCCGCAGAGAACGCGCTGCGTCAGATGAACCGCCTGAGGTGGAAGTACAAAAACTCGCTGCTGCTCGTGCTGGGCGGGCTGGTCGCCTACTACCTGCTGAGCAACCCGGCGGTCGACACGTTCGTGGCCGGCCTCGGTGCATATGGATATATGTGGTCGGCGCTTTTCGGCTTCTTCCACGCGTTCAGCGTTACCATAGTGCCGTCGACGGCGCTGCTGTACAAGCTCGGCCACGACCTGAACCCCGTGCTGATCAGTTTGATCGCCGCGACGGGCGCTGCGCT
>JAPLUY010000050.1 GCA_026397385.1 Candidatus Aenigmatarchaeota archaeon | reverse complement strand
CGATGACGTTCGTGGCGTCGAGCCTCCCGCCCATGCCGACCTCGACCACGGCGAAGTCGACGGCCTGCTCCGCGAAATAAAGGAACATCATCGCGGCGGTTATCTCGAAGAACGTCGGGTGCTGGTACGCCGCTGCCACTTCGTCGATCGCGGGCATCATCCGGTTCACGAGCCCGATGACGTGGCGCTCGCTTATCTGCGCGCCGTCGATGCTGATGCGCTCGGTGAAGTTGCTGAGATGCGGCTTCGTGAACATGCCCGTGCGGTAGCCTGCGGCCTGCAGCATCGACGCGACCATCGCCACTGTCGAGCCCTTGCCGTTCGTGCCGCCCACGTGCACCGCGCGCAGCCGCCGCTCGGGATTGCCCAGGCGCGAGAGCAGCTGCTCCGTCACCGTCAGCCTGAGCTTGACGTCGCCGAACTGCTTGAGGTTGAATATCCAGTCCTTCACGCCTTCGTAATCGTCCGGCGCGAACGTCCTCGTCATCGTGCCTCACCAGTCGAACTCCATACGGTGCACTATTCGGTATAGCAGTAATGCTCAAGCGCGTGGCGTACTATTTGGCGTACAGCGGGAAGCGCCTGCAGAGCGAGTGCACTTCCTCGAGCACCTGGCCCTTCACGGCAGCGTCGTCCTTGTGCGCGACCGTCTTGGCGATGAGGTCGGCTATCTCGGCCATGTCAGGCTCGCGCATGCCGCGCGTCGTGACGGCGGGCGTTCCGACGCGCACTCCGCTGGTGACGTTCGGCGAGGCCGTGTCGAACGGGATCATGTTCTTGTTCAGCGTTATGTCGACCTCCTCGAGAAGGTGCTGTGCGTCGATGCCGGTGATGTCCTTGTCGTGAAGGTCCAATAGCATCAGGTGCGTGTCCGTGCCGCCCGACACGAGGCGGAAGCCGTCCTGCATCAGCCGCGCGGCCATCGCTTTTGCATTCACGACGATCTGGTGCCCGTACGCGCGGAACTCCGGTGATGCCGCTTCCTTGAACGCGACGGCCTTCGCGGCGATCGTATGCATGAACGGCCCGCCCTGTATGCCCGGGAAAACGGCCTTGTCTATCGCCTTCGCATAAGGCTCCTTGCACATGATTATCCCGCCGCGCGGACCTCGGAAGGTCTTCTGCGTCGTGCTGGTCACGATGTCGCAGTACGGGAACGGCTGCGGGTACTCGCCCGCGATTATCAGGCCGGCGACGTGCGCGATGTCCGACATCAGCATAGCGCCCGTGGCGTCCGCGATCTTGCGGAACTCCTGGAAGTCGACGATGCGCGGATACGCGCTGCCCACGCACACGATCATCTTGGGCTTCGCCTCCATGGCTATGCGCATGACTTCGTCATAGTCTATCGCCTCGGTCTTCTGGTCCACGCCGTAGTGCACGAAGTTGTACCACTTGCCTGAGAAGTTGACGGGGCTTCCGTGCGTCAGGTGCCCGCCCTGGCTGAGGTCCATGCCGAGTATCGTGTCGCCCGGCTGCAGCAATGCGAAATAAACTTCCATGTTCGCCTGCGCGCCCGAGTGCGGCTGCACGTTGGCGTGCTCGGCGTTGAACAGCGCCTTAAGCCGGTCGCGCGCGAGGTTCTCGACCTCGTCGTACCACTTGCACCCGCCGTAGTAACGCTTGCCCGGATAGCCCTCGGCGTACTTGTTGGTCATGATGCTGGCCTGCGCCTCGCGCACGGCCGCGCTGACGAAGTTCTCCGAGGCTATCAGCTCGATGCTTTCCTCCTGCCGCTTCTTCTCGGCTTCCAATATCTCCCATACCTGCGGGTCGAATTCGTTCAACGGTGTTTCGAAAGCCATAATGCAAGCAACTCCGGATGCGGATGCGATAAACGCTATTCCCTATCTCGGTTTTCAATCTTATTAGCGTTTGCCGCCCTGCGCCCGGCGAGGCGTTTTTATCACAGGAAGCACAAATTCAATTATGCCGCTCGCGGTCACGCACGTGCTCGTGCCCATAATAGTCTTCGAAATCCTGCGCGACCGATCCAAGTGGATGCAGAAGATGTTCTCGCCCAAGCACACGTTCCTCGTGGGCGTGGCAGGGCTGATGCCGGACATGGACATGCTGTTGTTCACAGCGCTGAATCGGCTGGGCATCATCACCGAGACGGCTATCGGCCATCGCATATTCCTGCACAACCTGTGGATACCGCTAGGTTTCCTGATGTTCGCAGCGCTGTTCGGGCTGGTGTGGCCGGCGCTGATGGGACGCAGGAACCGCAAGTACAGGCAGGGCAAGTCGGTGGCGTTCGCGAAGGTCTTCCTGCTGCTGGCAGTCGGATGGATGTTCCACCTCGCGCTCGACGCCGTGCTCACGGGAGAAGTGATGCCGTTCTATCCGATCAGCGACTACCTCGTGAACTGGAACCTCACGGGCGCGCTCGCCGCCGCCACGGGCATAGAGCAGCTGACGATGCTGGTGTCGCTGGACGCGCTGCTGCTCATCGGATGGCTGTGGCACGAGCAGTTCGCGCACAAGATACGAGACTACTTCTGAACGCATGAAAGTCTTAAATCCGTAAACGCGAATCCTCTGGATATGCCGAAGGTCGAGGTTGTAAAGGACTACAAGGAGCTGAGCGAACACGTCGCGTATCTGATAAAGACGCAGCTGGACAGGAAACATGACGCGACTTTTCTCCTGCCGACAGGCGGCACGTTCCTCGGCGCGTACGATATAATTTCGCACGCAAGACCTGGCACGTACGACTTCTCCGAGGCGACAATCTTCAACCTCGACGAACGGCTGGGGACGCCGCCCACGGACCCGCACAGCTTCCAGCGGTACATGCGCAAGAACCTCATCGACCAAATCAACGTGAAGCCGGAGAACGTCCACCTGATGGACGGCTCGGTGATGAGCCCGGAGAGGAACGATGCGTACTGCAAGGCTTTCGACCGGATGCTGGGGGAACGCGGGGTGGATTATTGCTGGCTCGGTATAGGCGGCGAAGGCCACATAGGATACAACGAGGCAGGGTCGCCGTTCGGCAGCACCACGCGCGTCGTCGACTTCTCCCCCAGAACCATAGAGGACATGCTCGCGGAGTACGACAACGACGCCAGCCGCATCCCGACCAAGGGCCGCACGGTAGGGATACGCAACATACTAGCGTCCCGCGAGCCGACACTTGCCGCCAGCAAAGGCAAAGCCAGTGCGGTGTACATGGCGCTGAAGTGCAAGCCGGACAGATCGTGCCCGGCATCGGCGCTGCAGACGCACGAGAACGCGCTGTTCATCATCGACGAGGCGGCCGCGTCAGAACTGCTGGTCAGCGCGGCGCCTTCCTAGCGGGCGGCTTCGTCTTGTTCGGGTACTGGCAGAGCTTCTCTACGGGGCAGGCGTAGCAACGCGGCAGGTGCATCCGGCAGATTTCCTTTCCGAACTCGACGAGCAGTATGTTCACGTAGCCGCGCACCTTCGGCTCGAACAGCCTGTGCAAATCGGCGCGTATCTTCTCCGGATCGCGCTCCGTCGTCCAGCCGAGCCGCTGCGACACGACCTGCACGTGCGTGTCCACGGGCACGACCGCGGCGCCGTGCGAGACGAGCATGATGATGTCCGCCGTCTTGCCTCCGACGCCCGGCAGCTCCATCAGTTCCTCCCTCGTCCTCGGCATCCTGCCCCCGAACTCGTCCCTGACCATGCGCGCCGCCTCGAGGATATGCCTGGCCTTGGTCTTGTAGAAGTTAGCGGAGCGTATCGTCTTCGCTATCCCGGCCCGCCCGAGCTTCAGTATTTTGTCGGGCGTGTCCGCCTTCCGCAAAAGCGCGTCCGAGACCTTCTCCGTGACCTCGTCGCGGTTGCGCTGAGAGATTATCGTGGCGACCATTACCTGGAACGGCCTGCGCGTATCGGAGCCGGCTGTCTCGCCGCGGCCGGCGGACGGATAAAGGGCTCGCAGGATATTTATCACGCGCACTGCCCGGGCGCGCAGCGGAGCGATGCCGGCCATAACCAATAATACGCGGCCGTTATTTAACTCCGGCCATGTTCATGCGCGCGCCGTTTCGTAGCGCTTCATTGGTCTGTTTTTTGTGGTCGACGTTCACATAGTTCAGGAAAATGGCCGAAGCCACCCTGCCCATGTCGACCTTGTACCGCCCGTCCCAGAATAGGAAGCCGGCGCATTCCAGGAAGGACATGGCGGTGTCGTAATCCTTGCCGTAGATCTTGCGCAGCGCGGCGTCGTCCACGCTCCGTTTCCCGCGGTTTATCGCGTCGTAAAGAATCATGTAGGACGTCAGCGGCATGTACGTGCCCTTGCCTTGCACGGAGATCACGAGGGCCATGTCGTTACCGCCGGAATGGCTGTCTCCGATCGAGAACTGGTATTTGCCGGTTATGAGGTAGGTTAGGTTGTCTATGTCCATGCCGAGCATGCCTTCCGGGGCGTGTTGCATGAAAGAAACTGCCCGGCAAGGATTAAGTCGTTATCGGCCGCGCATAATGTCTTGCGCCACCGCAAAACTTATTAAAGGGGCATGTCATTAGTTTCTATACTCGCGTCCGCTTGCAGTTATGCGGACAGACGATGCGATCGGGACGCGCGGACGCGCGAGTGAGTATACTCCGGCAGGGGACAGCAACCGCTCTATTTCTGCAAGGCCGCCCGTCAAGGCGGTCATCTTCGACATAGGCGACGTCGTGACGAGGCCTAAATACGGCCGCGCGTACAAGGGCGCGATGCGCAGGCTGGACGGGATGCTCGCGCGTTTCGCGGGAGAGGGCAGCGCCCTGCGCAGCTTCGTGATAAACCAGCGCCGGGCGTACAGGCTGAACGAAGGCGTGCTCGCGATCATAGACAGGCTGCACGCCGCTGGCTACGTAACGCCGTCGATAACGAACACCCCGTCGAAGAGGTTCGAGCGCGACGAGAGGCTGCGCGGCAACAAGGTCTTCGACGGCGTCGTAGAATCCGCGAAGCTTGGCATCAGCAAGCCGGACAGGCGGATATACGAGCACGCGCTGCGCAGGTTCAACCTGCGTCCGGACGAGTGCGTGTTCGTCGACGACAAGGAGGAGAACCTTGCGCCCGCTGCCGCGATGGGCATGCAGACGGTGCTCTTCAGGAGCGCGAAGCAGCTGAAGGACGACCTGCGAAAATATGGAGTGAGGATATAAATGGCACGAACGAACGTTTTGTTTAAAATCGGAGACTCCTCTTCGGAAGTTTGCTCCCGGCAGTCGTATGTAGAACAAATTAGAATAAAGGACAATGGTATTGACATGATATTGGACACTTCTGAAATTATAGACCGGTATAAGCCGGACGACTCGCCGAACTTTGATATAAATTTCCATGGCGACAAGGTTTCCATCTCTTGGGAAAACAGGGATAAAAAAGGCAGGCCCTTAAATAAACAGAACCAGCCAAGGAAAGTTTTTTTGGAGAAGGCTATTTGCTTTAACGAGAAACTCGGAGAAGAGTTGGGATTATATTTTGGCGACGGGACGAAGAACGACATCTCATGCGTGGAATTTTCAAATTTCTCCCCTGAGTTGATTCTTCGGTTCATCGCCCATATGAGCGAGTTCGGTGTGAAATCCGAAGACTTGCATTTCGGCATCAAGCTTTCCAAGAATTCTAAAATCAAATACGGGCTCGGGGACGAGGAAATCAAGTCGCGCTGGAGGAACGCTTTGAAACTTCGAACGGACAAAAATATCAACATATCATGGTTAAACACACCAGGAGAACCGTCATCGTACCTTCAGAAATATGGAACATGTTCCGTCAGATATTTCAACAGCCCATTCGGGTTGTTCTACAATTCGCTGATAAACAGCATACCCGATTATGTAGAGACGAATCCCGGGTTCAGAACCGGTTTCATACGAGGCGTCATAGCAGCAGACGGCAATATAAACACGAGGAAAAACGGCTCGTTGAGCCTCGTCCGCATAGCCGGGAGCAAAGATGAAAGAAAGTACCTCATGTACTTTTTGAAGAAATTCTTTGGGATAATATCGAAGGAAGATAAAAATAACCAAATATACTTCGGCGGGATTGAAAAGGTAAAAAAAATAAAAAACTTTCAACTCCATATGCTGCATCCAGATAAAAGGGAAAGCTTTGAACGTGGTTATGGAATACTTCTGAATAATTTGAGCAGGAAGCCTGACGAGTATGCTGTGCTGAAAAATAAAGCAGGCATGCGAATAATGGACTTTCTAGAAAACGCTCCAACGAAGACCAAGCATTTGATAGAAAACATGGGCGTGTCCAGGGATTATGTCAAAATGATAATGAACGGCTACCGGTCGGCAAGATGCCGTTACAAAGGCCTGGTCGAACTGGGGATGGTTTCTGTCGTTACAAATCCGGCAAGAAGGTGTGAGAAGATATGGACGCTGACGGAGAAAGGAAAGGCATATTTGCAAAACTGCACCCAGAAGTGATGCGGGTCCTGAAAAAGTCGGAGCTGAAGGACAAGGAACCCACTCCGATACAGGAGGTTTCGATAGAGCCGATACTCGACGGGAAAAATACGATGCTCATATCAGAAACCGGTACCGGGAAAACCATGGCGGTTATGTTTCCAATATTCAGCCGCATAATGGAAACCCAGCCCAAGCCGATAGTCGCGCTGTACGTCACGCCGCTGAAGGCGCTGAACCGCGACCTGCTCGACCGCCTGATGTGGTGGGCGAACGAGCTCGGGCTCGAACTCGGCGTGCGGCACGGAGACACCACTCAGCACGAGCGCAACATGCAGCGCGAGTTCCCGCCGCACATGCTCATCGTCACGCTCGAGACGCTGCAACCGCTGCTGACCGCGAAGACGATGCGCGAGAAGCTGAAGAACGTCAAGTATGTAATTCTGGACGAGGTGCACGAGGCAATCGAGAGCAAGCGCGGCATCCAGCTCTCGCTAGCGCTGGAGCGGCTGCGAAAGCTCTGCGGGGATTTCCAGCTGATAATGCTGTCGGCCACGGTCGGCTCGCCGGACAAGGTCGCTGCATTTTTTGCAGGCGGCCGCGACGTGCAGATAATACGCGCCGAGACGGCGAAGCAGTTCGACATCAGCGTAATCAGCCCGGAGCCGAAGCCGGGCGACGACGAAATCGCACATGCGGTCTACACCACGGAGGAGACGGCCGCGCGGCTGCGCGCGATAATGGAACTGATAAAGTCCGCGCGATCGTCGCTGACGTTCACGAACACCAGGGAGTTCGCGGAGATACTCGTCTCGCGCATACGCAACCTCGACAAGCACTTTCCCGTGGGCATCCATCACAGCAGCCTGAGCAAGACCGTCCGGATAGAGACGGAGAAGAAGTTCAAGGCCGAGGAGATAAAATCTATAATCGCCACGAGCTCGCTGCAGCTCGGCATCGACATCGGCAGCATAGACCTTGTCATCCAGTACATGTCGCCGCGCCGCGTGTCGCAGCTCACGCAGCGCATAGGGCGTGCGGGCCATGGCATGGACCGCATCAGCCGCGGCATCGTCATAGCGACGGACGAGGACGACTGCTTCGAGGCGTCGGTGATCGCGCGCCGCGCGCTCGCAGGCGAGCTGGAGCCGACGCGCTTCCACACGAACGCGCTGGACGTGCTGGCGCACCAGATCGTCGGCATGACTCTGGAGGACTGGAAGCTGAACGTGAAGGAGACTTATGCCACGCTGACGCGCGCGTGGCCGTACAGCACGCTCCCGATGCAGGACTTCCTCTCGGTAGCGCGCCAGCTGAAGATCCTCGGCCTCGTGTTCTACAACGAGGAGGCGCCGATAGACGAGCGGATGATAGAGAAGAAGAAGCGCGGGTTCGAGTACTACTTTTCGCAGCTGAGCACCATCCCCACGACGAAGAACTACCGCGTGTTCAACACGCTCGAGCAGACGTTCGTCGGAACGCTCGACGAGGAGTTCATGGCCCTGCACGGCGAGCCGGGCACCACGTTCGTGGTCAAGGGCGAGCCTTGGCGCATCCTCGAGGTCGAGGAGGACCGCGTACTTGTGGAACCGACGTCGGACATCGAAGCCGCGATTCCGGGCTGGGACGGCGAGCTGATGCCCGTGGACTATGGCGTGGCGCAGGAGGTCGGCAGCCTGCGCGGGCGTATCGCGGATATGTTGGAGAAGGACGGCCGCAGCGTGAAGGACGAACTGCGCAAGCTGTATCCGATCGACGACGGCGTCGCAGAGAAGATGATCAAGATAATCCGACAGCGATGAAGAGCGAGGCTGGCGTGGTGCCGGACGAGCACAAGGTCCTGGTCGAGGACTATGAGAACCTCATAATCGTCCACAGCTGCTTCGGGTCCGTAGTGAACGATACCATCGGACGATTCCTTGCCGCACTGCTCACGACGCGCGTCGGCAGCGTAGGCTTCAAGTCCGACCCGTACCGCATCATGGTCCAGTTCCAGACCAGGGAGGGCGCGAAGAACGCCGAGCTCGTGCGCAAGATACTGATGAAGACTAACCCGGAGCACCTGCAGGACTATCTCGAGCTGTCGCTGACCAAGAGCGAGATGTTCGAGTGGCGTTTCGTGCACGTGGCCAAGCGCTTCGGCGCCTTCACCCGCGACGTCCAGTTCGGCCGCACGCGCCTGAAGAACATCATCGCCGAGTACATTGGAACGCCGCTGTACAAGGAGACGCTGCGCGAGATCGAGACGGAGAAGCTCGACGTGAGAAAGTCGAGCGAGATGCTGCGCGAGCTGCAGGCCGGCCGCATCAAGCTGCTGTTCCACACGGGCAAGGGCATATCGCCGCTCGGCAGGATCGGCGTCAAGCACAAGTACGCCGAGATAATCGGGCCCGAAAAGCCCACAAAAGAACTAATGGCGCTCTTCAACCGCAGGATAATGGACACGAAGCAGCGCATGGTGTGCATGAACTGCGGCGAATGGTCGCAGACGTACACTATCAAAGACATGCCCGCCGACATCAAGTGCCCGAAGTGCAGCGCCAAGCTGCTCGCGATAGTGCACCCGATGGACATGGAGACGCAGAAGGCCGTGCTGAAGAAGCTGAAGGACAGGCCTCTGGGCACGACGGACCAGGAGATGCTGGAGCGCGCGCGCAAGTCGTCGGACATGTACATAACGTACGGCCGCAACGCCGTCATCATCATGGCCGGACGCGGCATCGGACCGGCGACAGCCAAGCGCATACTAGGCAGGTATCACGTCAAGGTCGAAGATTTGCTGAAGGACATGCGCGAGGCCGAGGTCAACTTCACGAAGACGAAAAAGTTCATGAAGACTTAAATCTCTACAGGCTGAAAACAAGGTTATGGGAGTCAAGGATTTTTGCTATGCCGCGAGCGCTGTGATCGGAGGAGCTGCTGGCGCGAAGGCTAGCGTCTCTATAATCGAGCCGTTGTTAGCATCGTATCATTCCTCGAACATCGGACTGGACATTCTTGTTAAGATGTTTTGTTACGGCATCACCATCGCAGGCGGGGCTAAACTAGGCATGATTTCGGTCGACGGGGCTGAAAAAATAATCAAAAAATATCACATCGGTCACAGTCAATGAATTCATTCTGACGATTTTCTGTATTCCCTGAACGCCCGCTCGACAGTGTCGCGGTTCACATAGTTCGCGTGCCCGCGGAACCCGCCGCCGAAGTTCGCGGGTATGTGCATGAGCTCGTGGATGATCGTCTTCGTCTGCTCGTCTTTGCTAAGACGATCGAACTTCTCCGAGATGACTTCCACGACGTAGAACGCCTTCGTGCCCGTCGCCACCTGGATTATCTTCGGCGTGCCGTGTATGCGCGCGAGCGTGCGGCGCGCCTTGCTCCCGCGGCTGCGGACGAACGCGACGCGCTTCGCGTCGACGTGGTACATGCCGAGCTTGCCGATGATGTCGAACGCCAGGTTCGCCAGCTCGGGCGCGGGCTCGTACTTCATACCGGAATATTTCTCCGCCGTCATATAAATTTCCGAAAACCAAAGACAGAACATGCCGAAACTTGCGATAGGCGGCGTTCGCATACCTAACAGGCTCGTGCTCGCGCCCATGGCGGACGTGAACAGGCCGTCGTTCCGTCTGCTGTGCAGGAAGCGCGGCGCCGGGCTGCTTTTCACGGAGATGATAAACGCCGAAGGCGTCGTGCGCGGGAGCGAGCGCACTCTCATGATGACAAAGGTCCGCAAGGACGAGCGTCCGATAGCGCTGCAGCTGTTCGGATCGAAGCCGGGCACGATCGCGAAGGCGGCCGCGGCTGTCGAGGGCCGCGCCAGCATAATCGACATCAACTGCGGCTGCCCCGTGCAGAAGGTCACGAAGAACGGGGCCGGCTGCGCGCTGATGAAGGAACCGGAGAAGATCGGCGCGATAGTCAAGGAGGTCGTGAACGCCGTGAGCATCCCGGTCACAGTGAAGCTGCGGCTCGGCATATCAGCGAAATATAAAAATTTTCTTGATGTTGCGAAAGCTGCAGAATCGGCAGGCGCGAGCGCACTGACGCTGCACGCGCGCACGTGCGACGAAGGATACAGCGGACGGGCGGACTGGAGCGCGATAAAAAAACTGAAGGATTCCGTCGGCATACCGGTCATCGGCAACGGCGACGTGCGCACGCCGCAGGACTGCAAGCGCATGCTGCACGAGACTGGCTGCGACTTCGTGATGATCGGACGCGCTACCATGGGCAACCCATCCCTTTTCGAGCAATGTGAGCGCTATCTGCGCACGGGCAGGCTGCTGCCGCAACAGACAGCCGAAGAGCGGCTCGCAGACCTGAAGCTGCTGTTCCGCATGCACAAGAAATACGACGGCATGTCGCCGGGGAAGAGCTTCGTCTTCGTGAAACAACAGGCGATAATGTTCACCACCGGACTGCATGGCAGCGTCGCGGCAAGGGCGCGGCTGGAGAAGGCGAAGAACGAGAAGGGACTCCTTGCAACGTTCTCCGAGCTCGTGGACAATATTTAAATACCGGCCGCGGCAAAATCCATTTATGGTTTTGGATGCATTCTCGTGGCTTCTATCCAGCGCCGCGTACATGTTCACGGACGCGTCCCAGATGGAGATGATAGCCAAGCTGGGGCTCGCCGCGCTGCTGGGAGGGATAATAGGATACGAGCGCGAGAAGCACCTGCGACCGGCGGGCCTGCGCACGCACATGCTCGTGTCCATGGGCGCGTGCATATTCTCCATGCTCTCGATGACGGCGTTCGCCGGCACCCCTTCGCAGGGCTACATGGCCGCGACCATAGTCATGGGCATAGGTTTCGTAGGCGCAGGCACCATCGTGCACGTGAAGGACAAGACGTTCGGCCTGACGACCGCCGCGTCTTTGTGGCTCACGGCGTCGATAGGCGTGGCCGTGGCGACCGGGTACTATCTGCTGTCGATAGTCGCCGCGATAATAGGCCTGGTCGTGCTGAGCATGAAGCCCGTCGAGGACAGCATACACAAGAATTCTCAAAGGAGGTAAGCAAATCTACGATGCTCCTATGAAAGAGAGCGCAAACCCCGGACGAAGCTTTTAGCTCTCGCACGGCATCACTATAGTATGCAGAGGCAGTGGTTCGTCGCTTTCGAGGGGCTCGACGGATCGGGCACTACGACGCAGTCGAAGCTGCTCGCCGAGTTCCTGCGCTCCGAAGGCGTGGCTGTGGTCCTGACGAAGGAGCCGACCGAAGGCTTCGTCGGGAAGCGCATACGCGCCGTTCTGCGGAAGCAAGCGACCGCGACGCCGCTCGAGCTGCAGCAGATGTTCGTAGCCGATCGCCGGGAGCACATGGGCAACCTCGTTGAACCTGCGTTGAAGTCGGGCAAGGTCGTGATAACCGACCGCTACATGTTCTCCACGCTCGCGTTCGGCGGGCTGGGCGTCGACATGGAGAAGCTGCGCGCGATGAACTCGGCGTTCCGCGTGCCGGAGATGACATTCATAATCGACGTCCCGCCCGACACCGCGCTTGACCGCGTGCACGGCAGGCTCGCGCAGAGCGGCAAGCGCAGGGAGGACGCCGAGCTGTTCGAGGAGGACGGCAAGCTGGAGCGCGTGCGCGCGAACTACCTGCGCGTGGCTAAGCTCTATCCGAACGTGCACGTGATAAACGGCGACCGCAAGAAGGAAGAAGTCGAGATGGACGTGCGCAGGATAGTCCTGGAAAAAATAAAGTTATGAAGGCGCATGCGAATGAAAGCCAGAATTCCGATAATCGTCGTCGCGCTGCTCGCTCAGATAGCGCTCGCGGCTTACTTCTACCCCGCGATGCCGGACTCGATCGTCTCGCACTGGAACGCCGCGGGCGTGCCGAACGGCTACGCGCCGAAGTTCGTCGGGCTGTTCCTGCTCCCGGCGATCACGGCCGCGCTGATGCTGCTGTTCGCGGCCATACCCGTCATCGACCCTATGCGCGCGAACATACGCAAGTTCAGGGACAAGTACGACACGTTCGTGGCGATATTCGCTCTCTTCATGCTCGCCGTCCAGGCCGACATAGTACTGTGGAACGTTGGCATACTAGTCAGCCCGAACGTCATCCTGCCGATAGGCTTGGGCGCGATGTTCTACTACTTCGGCGTCATGTTCGAGGGCGTGAAGCGCAACTGGTTCATAGGCATACGCACCCCGTGGACGCTCAGCAGCGAGCGCGTGTGGAACGAGACCCATAGGGCGGCGGCGAAGCTGTTCAAGGCCGCCGGACTTATAACGTTCGCGGGCATACTCGCGCCGCAGTACGCGATATACTTCGTGCTCGTGCCCGTCCTCGCGATCGCGGCTTTCTCATTCGTGTACTCGTATGCCAGGTACGTCCGTGAGAAAAAGCGCGGAATAAAACACAAGTTCTGAAACTCCTAAGCGCAGATGCTCTCCGTGCAAGTCATCGGCACGTAGCACCACGGATAATAGCCGGTCTTCTGGCAGCACGGACCGCCGGTGTAGCCGCAGTCCGTGCGCACGATGAAGTCCTGCGTGAAATAATACGAGTCGTTGAACACGTACACGCCCATCCCGCTTTCGTCGAGCTCGGGCGTGAGTATGTTCTCGCGGTGGCCGGTGCTGTTCATCCACCCGATCGTCGCGTTCTGCGCGAGCTGCTCGAAAGTAAAGTACTCGGTCTTCAGGATCATGCCGAACTTGTTAGTGTAGCGCACCACCCCGCCTTCCATGAGGATGTTCTCCGCGCTCAAGTTCCAGTAGTTGACGCCTCCGTTCAGCAGACGCGTGCTGGCGTTCGAGCCGTCAAACCCAGTGTGCGAGAAGTACCCGTGCGCGGCCATGTCGACGCTGTGGCCGCGTGCGACCGCTGCCACGGCGTCGTTCCACGACAGCGGCCGCAGCCCGGTCGACGTGCGCTCGTAGTTGACGAGTTCGAAGGCTCGCTGCTCGAGCCATGCGATGTTCGCGGCCGACGTGTTCGACGCGGCCATGTTCGCTATGCGCAGTCCGGCGGCGAGCGGCAGCGTCGTAGACGTCGAAGTGGTCGTGGTCGGAGGCGCGGCG
>JAPLUY010000041.1 GCA_026397385.1 Candidatus Aenigmatarchaeota archaeon | reverse complement strand
CCGACTCGTCGCTCAGAATAGCAAAAGTTAAAAAGCTAGGTATTACATTCTCAAATGCCGAAAAGGCGCTGAGGAAACTCAAGGAGATGGAAGACGCGTCCGGCAGGCATGAAGACTGAAAGGTGGTAATTGTATGCGCGGAGTTATACTCGCAGGCGGTACGGGGTCAAGGTTGCATCCATGCACGCATGTGACGAACAAACACCTGCTGCCGGTGTACGACAAACCGATGATATTTCACCCGATTGAGACGCTGAAGACGCTCGGAGTGACGGACATACTCATAGTGACCGGCGGAAACTCCATAGGCGACTTCATGCAGCTGCTCGGCAGCGGCGAAAACCTCGGAGTGAAGTTCACGTACAAAATACAGGACAAGCCGATGGGCATAGCGCATGCGCTTTTGCTCGCAGAGGACTTCTCCAAGGGGGACAAGGTGGTTGTCGTACTCGGCGATAACGTCTTCGACAACGCGAAGATACCGACTTTCAGCGCGGCCGACAACGACAAGGCCGTGATTTTCATGAAGGAAGTAGATGATCCAGAGAGGTTCGGCGTGGCGACCGTAGACGAAGTCGGCCAGGTGCTGGGTATAGAGGAAAAGCCGAAGCAGCCCAAGTCCAACTATGCTGTGACAGGCCTTTACGTATATCCGCCGGACGTGTACGAATTCATCCGCACGCTCGCTCCGAGCGCGCGCGGCGAACTCGAGATAACCGACGTTAACAATTTTTACATAAAGAACGGCCGCATGTGCGCAGTCAAGCTCGACGGGTTCTGGTCTGACGCAGGTACGTTCCCATCGCTCATGCGCGCGAGCAATTTCCTGTGGAGTAAGGCCGAAGACGCCCGCAACAGCTGAAATTCACTACAGGCAGTCCAAATGCAAGAAAAACCGTTCTGCTCCGTCCTAATAGTAAATTTCAACGGTCTCCATCACGTTAACAAATGTTTCAGTTCGCTTGCCGGACTCGACTACCCGAAGGACAGATACGAAGTCGTCATGGTGGATAACAGCAGCACAGATGGCAGCGTGGATTTCGTGCGAAAGCACTTCCCGTGGGTCAAGGTCCACGAGTTCGACAAGAATTACGGCTTTGCTGAAGGCAACAACCGCGGCCTACAATTTTTGAAGAGAGGGGAATATGTCGTCTTTCTTAACAACGACACGATGGTGCGGCGCGACTGGCTTTCGGAGCTGGTCAAAGCCGCAGACGCGTCCGACGACGTGGGCATATGCGGATCAAAGATGCTCGATCAGAGGCTCAAGGCGGACATCGGCGAAGGCCGGATGAACCTGCTGGTCGTCCCGGAGATAATAAGCAGGCACACGGAGACGTCGGAATGCTTCTTCGTATCAGGCGGCTCAATGCTCGTGAAGAGGGAGGTGCTCAATCGCCTCGGCCAGTGTTTCGACTCGGAGTTCGTCGCCTATTTCGAAGATGTCGACCTTTGCTGGCGTGCGAGACTCGCAGGCTACAAGGTGCTTTACGTGCCTTCGTCCGAGGTCGTGCACAAGGGCGGCGTGCTGACGAAGCCGAAGCCGGAGCAGAAACCGCAAATCAATCGAATGAAGTTCTACCACTATCGGAACAAGATATGGTCGTTCCGGAAGAACACGCGCGCCCCGCTGACGCAGCTGCTGATGGTGCCGCTGGCCGCCGTCACCGTCCTGCAGGCGGTGCGCATGACGGTATTCGAAGGCTGGGACCTCGGGATTACAGCGCTGAAGTGCATGTTCTCGGAGAAGCGCAAGTCCGCCGGCATAGAAAAGGTCCCGCTGAAGAAGCAACTTTCTTTGCTGCTGGGGTGACATCGCAGCGCGTGCCTATATCACGTTCGCCACGGCGATTGCAACGAAGACCACTTCTATGGCCATCAATATTATCGTCACCTGCTTTTCCGTCAGCGGCCTGATGTTCATTATGGCATGCGTTATCGAGTATATGTTCCTGCCATAAGGCGGATCGAGCTTGCCGTCATTGCGTAGCTTTCCGAGACTGCTTGCCTTGAATCTGGAACGCAGCTTCAGTAGGAACTCGAACCCGAACGGCAGCATAGCTATCAGTGCAATTTTTTCCATGTTGCCGACTATCGCCCCGGACGCGACGACTGCGCCCAGCAGGTATGTCAGGCTATCGCCCGGAAGGAACTTTGCTGGATACCAGTTGAACTTTATGAAGCCCGCAACGGCCGCGAACGCCGTGAGGAATATCGCCGCTGCGAAGTTCCCTTTCGCCAGCGCGAATACGCCCAGCCCGAGCAAGTACACCAGCCCCATGCCGCTTTCCGAACCGTTGAACCCGGCTAGCAGGTTGACGGCGTTGCTGGCACCAATCACGCCTATGGGCACTAACAGGAGAGGATACAGAATGCCGAAGTTCACCTGGCCGACGAAAGGTATGAACATCATGGTCGTTCCGGCGTTCACCACCATCAGAGGCACGGCCGCCGGCAGCGTAAGCAGCGGCTTTGCCCACTGCGGGAAGCCGACGCGTATGTCCAGACCTTCCTTCGTCACTACAGCGCGCGCCTTGACGTTCAGGTCGTCCAGGAATCCGACGAACATTATTATAAGCACGCTCGATATCACCGCGAGCAGGTCGGTAGTGCCGGGCATCGGGCCTTCGACGAACGTAGTAAGGCCTATGTATGCCAGGAGGCCGGCCAGCAGGCCTATCGCGACGCACGTGCCTCCGCTCGTAGGCAGCTTCGGTCGGTCGCGCTTGTGTAGGTCCAGGCCGACGACGCCGCCAACGCGCAGGAACTGCATGAAGTACGGGGCTATGAAAAACGTAGTCAGGAAAGCGAAGGCCATCGACAGCAGCAGTATCAGCATGCCACCACCGATTCAATATACGACTTGGAAGAGTATATTTCCGTCACATCCGCCCTGCTGTATGCACTGGTCCAGCGAAATCCCGTTCTCGAAGACTTTTTTGAAATGGTCGGGATTCGCACTAAGAAGCTGCACGTAGCTTACCGGATACGTCTCGGACAGCGACTGGTCGCTCAGACTGAACTTCTGCACGAATATGTGCGTTATGCCAATCTCCTTTGCGGTCTCGAGGATTAGCGTCACGTTATTGCTGAGCGCCATATCGGGGCTGCTGCCGGCCACGTTGCGCTGGCAGCTGTAGGCGGTCCTGTACGTCCATACAGTGGAAATAATCGCGTCCTGCGGCACGTTCGACTTTACCCAGCCGCACGCCTCGAAGAAAAGCGGAGAGAACTGCTTGACCTGGGACATCGTCGCTATCTTGTACATCGCGACGCCCCATCCGAGGAACATGACCACGCCGAATACGGCTAGCGCCACGTACTTCTGGTACTTGCGCACGAACAGATACGCCTCGTCGAGGAACTTGGCGGCCACCAGCGCTATCACGGGTGCCCACATGAGTGAGAATCTCGCGGTGTCCTCGGCGCGCGGTGTTATCGTCCCGAATAAGAAGAGCAGAACGTAAAGTGCGAGCATCCCGATAAGCGCGAAGTCGAACGGCCGGATTTCTGGCATTACCAATCCTTTCGCCAAGCCCTCCCTTATGGGGTCCACTAGGAGTATGACGCCGGCGAAGAACGCCACTAGTACGAGCCATGTGTTCCCGTAAGCGAAGTCGAGGTAGTTGACGATGCCCATGCTGAACACGTCAGTCTCGGTGCCCACCTGTTGCGTCCGTCCGGCATATGAATAAGTAGGCTTGTACGTTCCGGTGTCGATGCTGCACCCTGCGGTGCTGAACAGGTTGGAGACGACTGGCAGGTCGTAACACAGCGGCGTGCCGAAGTACGCATAGTTTCGCAGCATGTGAGTTGCTGGCAGCAGCGCCATCACCAGCAACAGCGGCCAATATTTCTTCAGCGTATCCGCCGGCTTCCTGTTGCGGAAAAGCTCGTATAACAGCATCATCCCCACCAGCGCGTACGCGGTGTAGCCGACCACCTTCGTCAGCAGCGTAAGCGCGCCGAAGGCGCCCGCTGCCATCATGTACATCCGCCTGCCGTCGGTGAAGGCAATCGCGAGCGTTATAACGAACATCTCCATGAAGAACGTCGTGAGCGCATCTGTGTAGAACACGAGCGCGTACGTTACAACTGAGGGAAAAGTAGCTAACATAACGGCCGCTATGAAGCTGACGCGCTCTCCGTAGAAGCGCTTCGCGCCCAGGTACAGCGCAAGCCCGCCCAGAACCGATATGAAAGGCGTCAACAGCCTGGGTATCATCTCGCTGAACCCGAACAGCCAGAATAGTCCGCCCTCCAGAATGTTCCAGAACGGAGGCCTGTCAAAGGCGGCCTTGCCGGCCAGGTTCTGCGTGAACGGTACCCACGTCGGATACTCGACGTTCTGGCCGATCCACTGGGCCAGCCCGGTGTGGAACCCCTCGTCGCCGAAGGATATCGGCGTCGACAGGCTGACCTGCAGCTCCATGACAAGCAGTATGCCGAGGAACGCCAGCAAAACCAGCGTCTCGGGCTTCTTTATCTCGATTGTGAATTCGTTGCCTGCCAATCCGAACTACCTCGTTCGTACTAAACGCTCAAATTTACTTTGTAGCCGACAGTTTAATAATCTTAATCAGGGGCTGCATTGAAAAAGGCGACGTCTCAGTTCGCCAGCTCCTTTACTACGCCAACGAACCATGCGATGGTTCTCAACGTGGCGAACACGGGCAGCGTCAGCGCCTGCCACTTGCCCGTGCGAAAGTATATGCGCAGCGCCACCGGCACGCCGAACAGGACGCTCGTCTCGACGAACATCCGCAGGCTGAAGTACTGCTCGAACACCTGGCCGAACTTGTGCTTGTGCGTAACACGATAACCTGAGAATTCCACGCGGCGCTGGAACCATCTCTTCATCGTGTCGTTCACGTGGTTGTGGTAGACGCGCACCTTGTTCGTGTGGAAGATGCGGAACCCCGCCGCGGTCAGCTTGCGCGAGAAGTCCCAGTCCTCGCCCACGGCTTCCTTAAGGCTGTAGTCCTCGAAACCGCCTACGGCGTCGTATGCGGCCTTGCGCACGCCCAGGCACGTCGTCGCGGCGACATCGACGTAGTTCTCGCCCATCTCCAGGAAGCGGTCCTCGTACTCGAGGCCCGTGGCGATGCCGACGAGGTTGCTGTTGTCCGGCACCATCGGCATCCCCGATATCGCGTCCGTGTCCATGTTCCCGAACATCCGCGCGAGCGTGGATATCGCGTCCGGCCTGACCGTGCAGTCGGAATCCAGGAAGAATATCATCTGGCCGAGCGCGCGCTTTACGCCCGCGTTGCGCTTCTCGCCTGCGCCCCTGAACTTCGGGTCGTACACGGCGCGCACGCGCTTGTCGGCGTCCTTCCACCTCATTCGGTCGCTGACGAGTATTATCTCTATGTTGCGGTAGGGCTGCTTCTTCAGCGACGCGACGCACGCCTGCACATGGCTGACGTTGTCGCGGAAAGGAACAACCACGGACACTAGCCCGGCTTCGCCTCTCATAATCATCTTTCTCTTAATTCCACAGCGAGCTTTAAAAAGGTTAAAAAAGCTAAAAGGATTAATGCTTTTCGGATGAGGGAGTAAGTATGAAAGTCGTTATACTGTGCGGAGGCAAGGGTACGCGCATGCTGCCCACAACGGAGGAGATGCCGAAGCCAATGATACATGTAGGCAACCGCCCGATACTCTGGCACATAATGAAGCTCTATGCGAAGAACGGCCACAAGGACTTCATACTTCTCACGGGCTTCAAGGCCTCGCTGATACAGGAGTACTTCAGCAACCCGCAGAACATCGAACCCGATTGGAACGTCACTTTTGTCGACACGGGCGTGGACGCCACGAAGGGCGAGCGCCTGATGGCGCTAAAGGGAAAGCTGAAGGACGAGGACTTCTTGCTCGCGTACGGCGACGACCTGTGCAACGTCAACATAAACGACGTCATCGACGTGCACCAGAGGAACGGAAAGACGGTGACCATAACCACTGTCAGGCTCGCTTCGCCGTTCGGCGTGGTCGAGATGAACGAAGACGGAATCATAAGCAAGTTCAAGGAGAAACCGATACTCGACTACTGGATAAGCGGCGGCTACATCGTGGCGAACAGCAAGATCATAGACATGATCAAACCGGGCATGGACGAGACGGACGTGTTCGAGGAGCTTGCCGCGCAGGGGCAGGTGCAGGCGCTCAAGCACTATGGCTTCTGGAAGACCATGAACACAGTCAAGGACTTGCAGGATCTGAACGATTTGTGGAGCAAGGGCGAGCTTCAGAAGCAACTCGGCATAGAGAACCACGAATGCTGAACGCGCGGATTTTTACTCGGCCTTTCCTATCTTCGAGAAGTAATCCTCGTACCACGCTATCGTTCTCTTCAGACCGTCTTCGAGCTTGACCTTCGGCTTCCATCCGAGCACGGCCGCGGCCTTCTCCGCGCTCAGGTACTGGCGGTCTATCTCCGCGTCCGGCTTGCGCGCTCCCTGCACGTCAGGCTTGAGGTCCTTGCCCGACGCCTCGATAATTTTTTTCGTCAGGTCGAGCATGTTTATCGGCGCATTGCTG
>JAPLUY010000010.1 GCA_026397385.1 Candidatus Aenigmatarchaeota archaeon | reverse complement strand
GGCTCTGATCCCTGAAGAGAACGTATAGGACGCGGCTCATTTCGGTTACCCCGCTAGTGATTTTTTCCATCGCCATGTCAGCGCCAAGTTTTTGAGATAGAGCCGTGTAGTACTGAAAGTTTGCGTCCGTTTCCAATTTTTTCTTTAACCACGCATATTTTTCATCCTCGACATTGACGTGGATTGGGATGAAATGGTTTCTATGCCCGAGCTCATGACCTATGGTGTATTGTTTAAAATCCGGCGTCGTTGAGATGGTGAGAATCTTTTCATGCACGTGCATGTATTCGCTTCTGAAGTTCAGCTTCGCAATAGCATCCATGTCATCGAAGTAAAGCGGGTATTTCTCTTTCGGTACGCCCATCAGCGCCTTGACTTCCGCCAACGTCCCGTACCAGCCTCCCCTCTCCCTCATTTCCAAGTCGCTCATCTGAAGGTTCATAACCCAAAGAAGGATTCAAAATTTAAATAACCTGCCGAATGCCCGAGAAATTTTGTGCAGGAGGTGGGATTCGAACCCACGAAGGCACTAAGCCACAGGATTTCCCATTCCTCCCATCATCCCGGGAGCATCAGCACTCAAAGTGCAAAACCTTGAGTCCTGCGCGTTTGACCAGGCTTCGCTACCCCTGCATCTGAATAATTAACTGCAACCCGATATTTAAAACCGTTCGGCAGAAAACGTACTCGGCCTAAGCGAGCGTGTCCACTTCGGACTTGAGCTTGTCAATCTGCGACTTGAGGTCGCCCATCACGCTGTCGAGCTCGTGCACGTCCGTCGCCTTCATGTCCGCGACCTCGCGCATGAAGTCCACCGGCTTCGTGAAGTCCGAGTCAAGCTTCATGAGCTGGCCGTTCACCTTGTCCAGCGCCGCGTACAGAAGGTCCATGTTGTCCTTCTCGAGCCTCATCAGCTTGTTCATGATCGCTATCTGGCCCCTGATCACGCCGAAGCCCATCTTGAGGTAGTTGACGGTGTTCAGGATGTCCCTGTACTTGGATATCCGCACGAACACGGGCGCGAGGTTGTCCGCGGCCTGGTCGACCCTGCGCTCGGGCGTCATCGGCATCGCCGCAGGTATGTCGAATCTCGCATTGTTCTCGACTTCTGGCAGATCCGCCGGAGGCACGAACTCGTCGATCGGAGCCTGCTCGACCAGCTGCTCTTGCGGCTCCTCCTTGCGCTTGCCGAAAATGGCCATAATTAAATTCTGTTTGCTGGACATATAACTTTTCGCTAGAAGAAGCGAGTGCGGTAAGCGGGATTTGGACCCGCGTCTCAGCCTTGGCAAGGCCGAATCCTAACCAGTCTAGACTATTACCGCTTTTTTTTCAGCCGAATATCCCGCCCATGCCTTCGATGGCGCGGTCCTCTTCCTCTTTTAGCTTTCTTAATACTTCTTCTTTTTCCTTGCCTTCGAGTTCAGCGGCGACGGGTTTGCCGTCTGCAGTCTTCTCCGCCTTGGCGATCGCGGCAGCGGCCTTCAGCCTGTCGTCGGTGCCGCTGACGATTATCAGGTTTCCGGCCTTCTGCGTGTACATCTTGGCGTCCTTGAACGTGATGCTGGCGCGATTGACGGTCTCGTCAGCGAGCATCGTGTCCTTGATCTTGCGGAACGCCTGTCCGTCCTCGACATGCAGCACCATTTCCATGTACATTACCTCGATTTTCCTTGTTTTTCAGCGCTTTTCAACCTTTCCCCGATGCGCTATCCGAAAGCCTCAGGTGGGATTTGAACCCACGACCTACTGCTTACGAGGCAATTGCTCTACCACTAAGCTACTGAGGCGAAAACGCGCGTTAAACGGCCGAAAGCGGCCGCAAACGAGCCTTTCGGCCAGACTATATTACTATGAAGAGCCAATATAATATTTAACTCTGCTGGTGGTTTGCCCATAGCCGGCCAGTTCTAGGACAGCCGAGATCACTCAAACCGTCTAGATATAGACACCTACCACAAAATGGCGATTTTATGGCCAAGGACGTCCTTCAGGAAGCGATGCTCTGGGAAAAAGAAAGGAACGGCGTACGCTGCGGACTGTGCGAGTGGCGCTGCTTCATACCCAAGGACAAGCGCGGCTTCTGCCGGGTCAGGATTAACAAGGACAACATGCTCTACACCATGAACTACGGCAAGCTCGTGGCCGTGGAAGTCGACCCGGTGGAGAAGAAGCCCTTTTTCCACTTCTATCCGAGTTCGAAGGCGCTGTCGATAGCGTCCGCTGGATGCAACTTCAAATGCCAGTTCTGCTGCAATCCCGATTTCAGCCAGGGCGTGAGCGAGACCTGCCCGCTGGAGGAAATCCCGGGCAAGCGCTACACCCCCGAGGACATCGTGAAGATGGCGGAGAAGGCCGGCGTGAAGAGCATAGCCTACACGTACACCGAGCCGACGATCTTTTTCGAATTCGCATACAAGACCGCGAAGCTGGCCAAGAGGAGCAACATCCAGAACCTCTTCGTCACCAACGGCTACATGACCGAGGAGGCGATAAAGAAGATCGCCAAGTTCCTCGACGGCATCGTAATCAACGTGAAGGCCTCGCTGGACCCGGAGTTCTACAAGAAGTTCATGGGCGTGCCTGACGTGCAGCCGATATACGACACGCTGCGCCAGGCCAAGAAGCAGCGCATATTCCTCGAGGTCACCAACCTCATAGTCCCGCAGGTAGGCGACAACGTGGACCTCTGCCGCAAGCTCGCCGAGCACATAAACTCCAGCATAGACTCGAACGTGCCCTTCCACATGCTCCGGTTCAACCCGAGCCACAAGCTCATGGAGCTGCCGCCCACGCCCGTGGAGACCCTGGAGCGCTGCGCCACCGAGGCGCGGATGGCCGGGATGAGGCACGTGTACATAGGCAACGTGCCGGGCCACGAAGACGAGAACACGTACTGCTACAACTGCCGCGAGCTCCTAGTAAAGCGCAACGGCACGCAGGTGGAGAAGATAAACCTCGTCAAGGACAGATGCCCGAACTGCGGGTTCAAGATAAACATCCTCGTGGACTGAGCGTGCGCCGCCAGCGGCATCGTTTCAACCGTTCCGCGGCCTGTCCGATTGTTTCAAATCGTTTCACGCTGCGCGACGGCGTTCGCAAGCATAATAAACACACAGGACACATTATATTTCAATGAGACCAGACAGATTGATGGCTTCAGCCGCGCTGGCCCTGGCGTGCGTTTTGGCGCTATCCATGTTTCCAAGCGCGTCCCTGGCGGAACTGACGCAGTTGCGCAATCCGAGCATGAAGTTCTACAATGTGGACGTGCAGCTGGCCGAGGACGGCAGGAGCGCCGTGCAGATGGTAATGACCTTCGTCAAACCAGAGACGAGCTTCGCCTTCAACGTCCTGGGCCGTGTCGAAAACTTCAACGCCAGCAGCAACTCCGGCCCGGTCGACTGCATGGTGAGCGTCAGCGGCACCAGCGAGATAAACTGCAGCATGGACCTCACCGCCATGGAGAAGGAGCTTAGGATAAGCTTCGAGACCGCCGACTTCGTGAAGGCCCTTGACAGCAAGTTCTATTTCAGCGCGGACTTCACGCCGCACGCCTATGTGGACACCTCCGTGGTGTCCCTGAGGCTCCCGCCGAGCGCACTACTGTCCGGCGAGGACATATCCTCCAGCATCCTTTCTTATCTGGACAAGGCCTCGGAGCACATAACCAGCGGCAACATACTCATAAACTGGGACATGTCCCAGATAGCGGCCGCGGATCAGCTCAAGTTCGAGGTGCTGTACGAGAACGTGGCCACGCCGCC
>JAPLUY010000027.1 GCA_026397385.1 Candidatus Aenigmatarchaeota archaeon | reverse complement strand
GATCCACGCTCACGCCGTGCGCGCTATGGCCAGTATAATGGTACTTGCCGTACGCCGGGTCGACCTCGATCGTGCACGTCAGCCGCTTCGGGTCCTTCTTCAGGATTGAATCGTTAATCTCCGCGTACGAGAGCCTGCCTTCTTCGATGTCGAACACGTTCGCCTCGCGGCCGATGCGCCACGGCCATGGGCTGTGCGAGTCCGAGTTCGACAGGATGGTGAATCGGTCGAGGCCGGACACGCGCCAGTTCATCGCAGGGTCGCTGCTCATCCCAGTCTCGAGCGCGTGCACGTTCTTCGTCTGGTCGAGGTAGCACTCGTCGAGCGAATCGAAACCGGAGAACTCGCCCACGACGCCGAACCAACTGGTCCATGCGTGCGCAGGATAAATCAGTATGTCATTCGATATGCCCGCGAGCAACTCGACCAGCGCCGCGGACGACAGCCCCGTCAGCATATATGGTCGCGACCTCGCCCGTGAGCATCCATTTCATGCCGCCGCTCTCGAATATGCCCGAGCCTTTCTGCGTCTCGTTCGACGCGAGCTTTTCCTTTATCTCGCCCAGCCACTCCGGGTGTGTGAAGTCCCCCGTGCCCATCAGCTGCAAACCTTTTAGCCTCCCGTTGCGCGACAGGCTGTCTATGTTCATCTCCTTGCTAGTGGCGCGGCTGAACCTGCTGTGCATGTGGAAGTCCGCTACTATCTGCATGTCCGAAGGCCTGCTTTGAAATTCTCCGCAGAAGCGTAAATATTAGACCGGTCTCTGCGGCTCAGAACGTCACTATGCTCGGCAGCAGCCCGTACGGCGTCAGCAACAGCAGCGCCCACATCACCGCGAGCAGCCAGAACACGACGCTCCACATCATGAAGTTCCCGCCGTCAATCTGCTTGAGTGGTATCAAGCTGTACAGCGCGAACATCGCGTTTATGTTCGCGAGATATCCTATGGCCGCAGCCAGTCCGGCAGGCCCGGCGAACGGCTGCAGAAATGTCGCCAGCAGCAGGTTCGCTGCAGGCCCGGCCATGGATATTATGCCGACTTCCTCGATCGATGCATGACGTTCGCGCATGCCGAAGCGGCTGAATTTGTGCGCGAGCACGACCGCGCCGCCCACGGCAAGGATTTTTATGCCCAGCAACATCATCAGAAGGCTGAAAATGACTCCAGGCAGCCACATCTCGAAGGCCGCGGAGCATCCGAGCCTCTTCGCGGTCCAGCGCTGGAACGCCTCGTGCGCCGCGACTGCTATAAAGACAGCAACGAACGCGCCAGGCAGCGCGGCGAAAGTCGACAGCGGGCTGTCGAAGTTGTACGCGAAAACGAGCGACGCCGTGAGCAGCGTCACAGCCAGTCCCCACTTCTCCTGAAGCGACAGCCTTTCGAGGATCCCGGCCAACCCGGTCGCGCGAGACGGCATAGATAGAATTTACCCTAGGAAATATTTTAATGCCTCGGAAATGTTCGACACTTCCTTGACAGTTATGCCGGCCTGCGCGGCGATGTCCACCGTAACGGGAAGGTAGTCGGTGGTGCAGTACGTCATCGGGCCGATTTTCCTGCACTTGCGCTGCTGGTTGTAGTGGCTGTCCATGGCCTGGCCGTCTGGCACTAGGAAGAGCGTCGCACCCGCAGCCTTGGCGGCCTGCGCCTTCTCGAGCACGCCGCCGACCTGTCCGATCGTGCCGTCGGGGTTGACGGTGCCGGTTATCATGACATCCGGCCTGATCGTGGTGTTGCGCAGCGCTGCGACCGTCGCTACTGTAAGCGCCGCCCCCGCGGACGGGCCTTCAATCACCGTCGCGCTAGCGTTGATGGTGTAGATTATGTCGGCGTTCGACAGGTCGTAGCCGGTGTAATTCTGCGCAACGTCCTTGGCGGTCTGTATCGAGTACTGCGTGTCCGTCCAGAATATGAGCTGGTTTATGTTGACGAGCGTCCGTCCTTCGCCTTCCGCGGACTCGACCTTGAGGCTCGTGACCACTCCGTTGCCGTCGTTGTCGACAGCGGGCATGAGTATGACTGCCCGGCCGTATACGGGTTTGACGAAGTAGCTGTTCGACTGCGTCGATGCTCCGCTGCCGTCGGGGCCCGTGCTTACCGCAGTCGTCTCGCCTCCCTTCTCCATCCTGGAAACGAACGCCGCGGCCGACACGACCAAGACCACGGTGACTATCGCCAGCAAATGTCTAGTCTCCATGATTCGCACCTCGGTCGCTTGCAATAAGATGTCCGTACTCGCCGAAATAGTTTACGAGCCGCGAATAAGTACGCAGGGGGCGTTCCCGAGGTTGACGCATGCCCGCCGGAACGGTTGTCCGAGCTCCTTCCTCCACCCCGCTTTTCCTATAGCACCCGAACCGCTGTTTATCCTTGCTGCATTCCTGCCCTGGGGAGTTCGCAGCAGCGCAGGCCGATAGGGGCAGGGCTTCTCAGTCCGAAAGCCGGGCCGTACCGATAGACGTGCGCCGTCCAGGGGATTTCGGCTCGAGCATGAAGGCCGTTTCTCGATGGAGGTGAGGCCTAGCCACCCCGACCTAGCTCCCTGCAAAACAGAATTGAGCGCTGGGATTTAAATATCACTCGCAGGCGAGCAGTTTATCGATGCGCTCCATCGCTTCTTCTATCTGCTCGTACTTCGTCGCATAAGAGAATCGCACGAAGCCTTCGCCGTGCGGGCCGAACGCCGATCCCGGCGTTGCGACGACGTGCGTCTCGTCGAGGATGCGGTTGACGAAGCTGTAGGAATTCCGGTCGAACGGGTCGCACCGCGCGAACGCGTAGAACGCGCCCTGCGGCATCCGCGTCGCGAGCCCGATGTCGTTCAGCTTTTTCACTATGAACTTGCGGCGTCGGTCGTACTCCTTCACCTGCTTCGCGACAAACGCCCTGCTCTTCGGGTTGCGCAGGCCTTCCAGCGCGGCGTACATCGAAGGCACGCACGCGCATATGTGCCCGAAGTAGTTGAACTTGAAAATCTGCTTCATCAGCTCGCTCGGTCCGGCCGCGTAGCCGACGCGCAGTCCCGTCATTGCGTACGCCTTGCTGAAACCATTCACGGTGATGGTACGTTCGCCGAGGCCGTCGAGCGCCGCGATGCTGTAATGTTTCGCGCCATCGTAGACGATGTATTCGTAGATTTCATCCGATATGACTATCAAATCCTTCTCGACCGCGAAGTCCGCAATCTCCTCGACCTCCGCCTTTGTGAAAACGCCGCCCGTGGGGTTGCACGGCGAGTTTATCAGCAGCGCCTTCGTCTTCTTCGTGTACCGTTTCTCCAAGTCCTCCTTCGTTGGCGCGAAGTTGTTCTCCTCGAACACCGGCACGAAGTTGCACCGGCCGTGCAGCGTGCGCACTGCGGGGATGTACATCATGTACGTCGGGTCCATGAGCATTATCTCCTCGCCCGGGTTGAGCAGCGCTGCGATCGCGGCCTGCAGCACAGGCGACGAGCCTGCACCGACGACCACGCCCGACTTGGCATCGACGCTTATGCCGTTCTCCTTCTCCAGTTTCGCTGCGATTGCCTCGTCCAGGCCCGGCACGCTGCCCGCAGGCGCATAATGTGTCTGGTTCGCCTTCAGCGCGGTCGTGACCGCGTCCTTTAGGAAGTCCGGCATGTCGAAATCGGGCTCTCCGCGGCCCAGGCTGATGGCATCCTTGAAGTGTTGCGACTTGCGCGCGAGTTCGGATAGCGGGCTCTCCGGCACGCCTGTCAGTTCTTTGTTCAGAAAACGGTCGTAATCCATGCTCGCGCCCGCGGCGGGATGCCGCTGATAACTAATTTTAGCTTGCTCGACAAATTAATCCATATGTCTGAAGCGCGTGAAGGCCTTAGCGTCTTCTTCGAACCTAGTTCGGTCGCGGTCATCGGAGCCAGCCACGAGCACGAGAAGCTCGGGCGGGTAGTGCTCGAGAACTTCCTCCACGGAGGCTTCCGCGGTCGCGTGTACCCCGTCAATCCGAATCCCGTGCCCATCGACGGCATAGGCGTCTACCAGAGCGTCAAGCGCCTGCCGGAGAAAGTGGACCTTGCGGTCATAGTCACGCCAGCGAATACGGTGCCGCAGCTTCTGAAGGAATGCGCGGACGCCGGCATACGCCACGTGGTCGTAGTGTCGTCCGGATTCTCCGAGACCGGCAAGGCCGGCAAGGAACTCGAGGACGAGTGCAGGAAGATAGCCGAGAAGAACAAGATGTTCGTCATCGGCCCGAACTGCCTGGGCGTATACGACAGCTCGAGCCGCGTGGACACGCTCTTCCTCAGCCGCAGCAGGCTCGGCCGTCCGAAGGACGGCGGGATAGCTTTCATCTCGCAGTCCGGCGCCTTCGGCGCGACCATGCTCGACTGGATGAACGACCAGGACGTCGGCATATCCAAGTTCGTCTCTTATGGAAATGGCATCGGCGTCAACGAGGCCGACCTCCTGGAGTTCCTGGCGGACGATCCGCATACCAAGGTCATAGCGTCGTACATCGAGGGCGTCAAGTCCGACGGCCGCCGGTTCATGGAAGCCGCGAGGAAGGCCTCGAAGAAGAAACCCGTGATAATCCTGAAGGGCGGCAAGACCGAGAAGGGAACAGCCGCGGTCGCGAGCCACACAGGCTCCATCGCCGGTTCGGCGCGTGTGTACTCCGCGGCGTTCAAGCAATCCGGAGTGATCGAAGTCTCGGACTGGACCGAGCTCTTCGACATAGCGCGCGCGTTCGCTTCGCAGCCTCTGCCGCTCGGCGGGAAGCTGCTCATCGTTACGGATGCCGGAGGTTTCGGCGTGATGGCGGCGGACGAGGCCGACAGGCGCGGCATCGAGCTGAAGGATCCGAGCGAGCGCGTGACGAAGGCGCTGAGGGCCTCGATGCCCAGCTACGTATCGCTGCACAACCCGATGGACCTGACAGGCGATGCGACCACGGAGCGCTACGAGCTCGCGCTCGAGGAAGGGATAAAGGAATACGACGGGATAATCGCGATAACTATCTTCCAGGTCCCGCTCCTGGACAAGAGGATCGCGTCGTCGATAGCCGCGATAGCGAAGAGGCACCAGAAACCAGTGCTGTGCTGCGCGGCCGGAGGGGAATTCACGAGATCCATCGTCCGCGAGCTCGAAGGGAACGGCTTCCCGGTATATTCCACGCCGGAGCGCGCGGTCCGCGTGTTCGACGCGATGACGCGCTACGCGAAAGCCTCGCAATGAGCGACCGAGCAGCGCTCGGATTCTCGAAAAAACTTTATATACATCGGACGCGCTTAAATCAGTTAATAATATTTCAAATGATTTTCATTTGAAAAAATCGATGCCGCGATTTGGTGAAAGTCGAATGGACACCGAGAATGGCAAAGAAGTGGAATTGGACGAATGGGACGAAGAGTCCGAAAGTTCGGACGAGTCGGACGAACTCGCGGACTGGTAGAAAATTTCGCGTGAGAAATTTTTTGATTTCAATTTTCCTTTTCTTTTTTGACGCGGAACGCGTGCGATAGTGACGGTGACATACTTGTTGGGCGCTAAGGACGGCGAGCTCCTGGTGCGTGCAGCGCGCAAGATAGTGACGGCCATAGCCGCGGAGGGGCGCATCGCGCGAGATTCGCAACGGCTCGACGCCGCGGCCTCGCGCCACTTGCAAAAAACCGCAGGCGAGAAGCTCAGCGTGCCGCGCGGCGTCTTCGTGACGATAAAGCGGCACTCCGACGGCGAACTGCGCGGATGCATAGGTTTCATACATCCCACCCCGCTATGGGACGCGATGCAGCGTGCCGCCGCGGCCGCGGCGTTCGGCGACTTCCGTTTCGCTCCGCTGTCCGCGGACGAGCTCGGCGACGTGGCGTTCGAGGTCTCGGTGATGACCGAACCCGTGCTCATCGAAGGCGGACGCGGCGAGTGGAAGAAAAAAATAAAGATCGGGCGGGACGGACTGATAATATTCAATGGCGGGTACAGCGGGTTGCTCCTGCCGCAGGTTCCGACTGAACAAGGATGGGGCGTGCAGGAATTCCTGGATAACATATGCTACAAGGCCGGCCTTGCCACGGACGCGCTGTATGACAGCGGCACGAAGCTGATGAAGTTCGAATGCCAGGTGTTCGCCGAGTCGGAACCGTGCGGGAAAGTCGTCGAAGTCGTGCCAGCGGCCGCGGCTAAGCGCAGGAAGGCCGCGAAATAGCCAGCAGATGTCGCTACTGCGCGAGAGTCATTTCGGCGTTTTAGCAACGCTTTTATCCCCCCGCGCGAGAAAATCTATTCTAGGTGAAACAGTTAAATGGTATTCACTGCAACGCTAATCGATTTGGGAATAGCGCTCCTACTCGCGGTGGGACTCGCCGAATGGGCGAAGGTTAAGCGCAAGTCCGAGAAGGGCTTCGCGTGGCTCGCTGCGTCTGGAGTGTTCTTCCTGTTCGCAGGAACTATAGAAGCAGCGCTTCTCCCAGGCCTCTTCAACTACGTGGGTGGCCTGTATCTGGACACGCTCTTCGCTGCGATAGGATGGATACTCGCGCTGATAGGGACGCTGTTCATAGGGTACGAGACCCTGTTGGAAAAATAAGTTTTCCGGATTTTTTATTTTTTAATTTTCCGGCAAGCCGAAGGCTTTCCGCTTCTGTCATTGTGATTGCGCGTCACGCCTTCAGGAATCCCATGTATTCGTCCATGTATTCTCCAACATTCAGGCTTCGGTCTTTGAAGACGACATAGAGAACACGGCTAAGTTCGGTCAGCCCGTTCGTGATTTTTTCCACCGCCATGTCCGCCCCGACGCTTTCGGACAGCGCGTTATAATAATGCAGGTTCGCGTCAGTTTCTAACTTCCTCTTAATATGCACGTATTTTTTGTCCTCGATGTCGATGTGTATCGGTACGAAATGTTCCTTATGTCCGAGCTCGTGCCCGATGGTGTAATGCTTAAAATCTAGAGTCGTTGAAATTGTGAGCACTTTTTCATGTACGCGGCTGAACTCGCCCAGGATGTTCAGCTTCGCAATTGCGTCCATATACTCGAAGTACAGCGGGTATTTCACTTTC
>JAPLUY010000036.1 GCA_026397385.1 Candidatus Aenigmatarchaeota archaeon | reverse complement strand
GAAGGAAGGCGAGGTCATAGACGTCATCGCGATCACGAGAGGCCAGGGAATGCAGGGCCCGGTGAAGCGTTTCGGCGTGGTCACGCAGAACAGGCACGCGAAGCACAAGGTCCGCCACGTGGGAAGCCTCGGCCAGGAGCAGCCCGGCAAGGTCAGATGGACCGTGCCGCAGGCGGGCCAGCTCGGGCTCTTCCAGCGCACCGAGCACAACAAGCGCGTGCTCAAGCTGAACGAGGCGCAGGACGCCGGCAAGGAGGTCACGCGGGCCGGCGGGATAAACAAATACGGCCTCATCCGCGGTCCTTATGTGATGCTCGAAGGCTCGGTGCCCGGTCCGAAGAAGAGGCTGGTCGTTATGCGCGTGGCGATACGGCCTGCGAGGCACAAGCTTCAGCCGTACGAAATAAAGGAGATAGTGCGCTGAGATTGAATGGTGATTTTGCATGAAAGCCAACGTATACGATGCGAGCGGGAAGCAGACTGAGAAGATGGACCTGCCGGCAGTGTTCGAGACGCCGCTGCGCAAGGACCTGATACTCCGCAGCTTCCTCAGCGTGATGGGCAAGAGCAGGCAAGCATATGGTACGGACCTGCTCGCGGGCAACCGCAGCTCCGCGCACTACCACGGCCGACGCCGACGCACGCGATACACGATGATGGGCAAGGAGATGGCGCGCATGCAGCGCATACACGGCAGGCAGCCGGGCTACCTCATGAACCGCGCGCGCAACGTCCCGCAGGCCGTCAAGGGCCGCGAGGCCCACCCGCCGAAGACGTGGAAGGACTGGGTGCAGCGCATCAACAAAAAGGAGAACCGCCTGGCGATAGACTCCGCGATCGCTGCTACGGCGAGCGTCGCTCTCGTGTCGGCTCGCGGCCACAAGATCGCCGGCATAAAGGAGCTGCCGATAATTATAGACAACGGCCTGGAAAAGACGACCAGGTCCGCGGAGCTTGCGAAGCTGTTCACAGCTCTCGGGCTCGATGCGGAGATTGAGCGCGTTTCGAAAAAGAAGATACGCGCCGGCCGCGGCAAGTCGCGCGGGCGCGTGTACAGGGTCAAGATAGGCCCGCTGATCGTCGTTGCGAAGGATTCGGGCATAGGCCGCGCCGCGAGGAACTTCCCGGGCGTGAAAGTCGCGCGAGCGGACAGGCTCAACGTGAGGGAGCTCGCGCCAGGCGCGCTGCCCGGAAGGCTGGCCATTTTCACGAAGGACGCGATCAAGGCTCTGGCGGCGAAGCCGGCGGCTGCGAAGGAAGAGGAATGAGAGTGAACAGTTATGGCTGACGCGAACAAGAAGGAAGCGGCGAAGAAGCCCGTGGCGAAGAAGGCCGACGAAAAGAAGTCCGTCGACAGGAAGCCTGCGGAGAAGAAGGGCGGGGCGATGATGAATCTGCTGAAGTACCCGTACCTCACCGAGAAGTCGATGACGCTCGTCGAGCGTGCGAACACCATAACGTTCATAGTGGATATGAAAGCCGACAAGCAGGGCATACGCGACGAGTTCGAAGGCGTGTTCGAAGTGAAGGTCGCGAAGGTGAACGTGCTGGTGACGCCGGACGGCAAGAAGAAGGCGTTCGTGAAGCTCACGCCGGAGTTCAAGGCCGGCGACGTAGTGACGAAGCTCGGCGTGGTTTAGTTTCGATTATGAAAGGTGCGTGATGGATGGGAAAGCGAATCATAACGCGCGCTCGAGGAAGAGGCGGTATGCAGTACCGTGCGCAGAGCCACCGCTATCTCGGAGCCGTGACGTACCTGCCGTCGCAGAAGATGGAGGGCGACACGGCGAAGGGCGTGGTAGTGGACATCGTGCACGACCCGGCCAGGAACGCGCCCGTAGCAATTATAAAATTCGAGGCGGCCCGCGAGAGCACGCTGCAGGTGGCTCCGGAAGGGCTGCAGGTCGGGCAGGAGATAGAGTACGGCTCCACGCCGTCGGTCGGCAACGTCATCGCGCTTAAGGACGTGCCGGTAGGCATGAACGTCTTCTGCATCGAGACCTTCCCGAACTCCGGTCCCAAACTGTGCCGCGGCCCCGGGAGCTTCGCCTCGATTCTGAACAGGGGCGACAAGTTCGTCACCATACAGTTTTCGAACGGCCGCGTCCTCGAGAAGCCGATGGCCAAGGCCGGCGTGCACTGGTACATCAAGTCCGCTCGCGGCAAGCTGTATCCGCGCGTCTCGGGAGTCGCGATGTCGAACACAGACCACCCGTACGGTGGCAGGCGCAAGACGCCGAGGCCTTCGAAGAACGTCAGCAGGAACGCGCCGCCGGGGGCGAAGGTGGGCAGCATCGCAGCTAGGAGCTCTGGCCGGAAGCACAAGGCCAAGAAGTTCTAGCCTCAAGGATAATAATGAAATAAAATAAACAGAATGAAACGAGTGATTCGATGGCAAAGAAGTTCATGTATCGCGGGCTCGATGAAGAGCAGTTGAAAGCGCTCAGTCTGACCGACTTCATGAAGATCGTACCATCGCGCCAGCGCCGTGCGCTGAAGCGCGGCTTCATGGCTCCGCAGAAGACGCTGCTCGAGACCATCAAGCACACGGCGGGCAGCGGCAAGTTCCTCAAGACGCACGAGAGGAACCTGGTCATTATACCTCAGATGCTCGGTGCCAAACTGGGCGTTTTCAACGGCAAGGACTGGGTGCAGGTCGACGTTACGCCTGCAACGCTCGGGCACCGCATAGGCGAGTTCGCCATGACGAGGAAGCGTGTCAAGCACTCGGCGCCTGGAATCGGCGCGAGCAGGAGCAGCAAGCACACTGCGGTCAAGTAGGCGTGATTACAGATGGCAGAGGCAGAAGCAAAGAAGACCGAGGGCAAGGAAGCCGCGAAGAAGACGGATGCGAAGCCCGAGCCCAAGGTCGAAGCGAAGCCTGCGACCAAATCCGAGGCAAAGGCCGAAGCCGTGCCCGAGGCCAAGCCCGAAACCACGCCCGCCGCTGCAGAAAAGAACCCGGAGGCGAAGGCCGAAACAAAGGCCGAGGCGAAGCCGGTGAGGAAGAAGAAGAGCGTCGCATCGCACGCGTGGGACGCCGGCGTTTCCTTGAAGAGCTCGAAGATAGTGGCCGACGCCATACGGGGCCGCAAGCTCGACGGCGCAGTGCGCCTGCTCGAGGACATGATGGACGAGAAGCGCAACCTACGCGGCCGGTTCTACACGAAGACGGCCGCCAAGTTCATAGAGCTTTTGAAGAACGCCCGGTCGAATGCGAAGGTCGTGGGCATGGACGACGCGAGGCTGCATGTCTATGTCGCGCGCGCGAGCAAGGGCAGGACGTTCTTCCGGCCGCGCACGAAGGTGGGACGCAGCGGCGAGAAGGCGAAGCTCAGCAACCTCGAGATAGTGGTCGGCGAGAAGTAGGATGATGGTTATGGCAATCGAAAAGACATTCGTCAAGGAAGGCATAAAGGAGTCGCTGATCGAGGACTTTTTGCGCGAGAAGTTCAAGCGCGCGGGCTACAGCCACACCGAGATACAGCGCACGCCGATAGGCACGCGCATAGTCGTGTACGCGAACAAGCCGGGCCTGGTCATCGGCCGCAGCGGCCGCTACATCAACAGCATAACCGACGAGGTCAAGGTCAAGTTCGGCTTCGAGAACCCGATGATAGACGTCCGCGAGGTCGAGAACCCGATGATGGACGCCAACATAGTTGCGGCGCGCATCGCCGACAGCCTCGAGCGCGGCATAAACTACAAGCGCGTCTGTGGATTTTATCTGGAGAAGGTCATGGAGTCCGGCGCGATCGGCATACAGATCCGCGTCGCCGGCAAGATGGCGGGCGTTGAACGCTCGCGCTTCCAGAAGTTCCATGAGGGCTTCATCGCGCACTCGGGCGACTATGCCGAGAAGTTCGTCGACAAGGGATACGCGCGCGCGGCGCTGAAGCCGGGTGCAGTCGGCGTGCAGGTCAGGATAATGACCGAGGCTCCCGAGGACTTCAAAAAAGGCAAGCTGACCAAATGGGCGAGAGGCCAGGATGCTAAGAAGGTCATCAAGGACGCGGAAGACGCGAAGGCCGCGGCCGAGGCTGCGGAAGCTGCGAAGGAAGCCGAGTCGCCGGTCGCCGAGGCTGTCGTGCAGCCCGTGCCGTCGGAACAGGTCGCCGAGGAGGCGAAGCCAGTCGAGGAAGCGCAGCCCGTCGCGGAGAAGCCTGCGGAAGAGTAGGAGTGAACCTTTATAAGTGAGCACGGGTTAAAAAATTTCAGGGACGGTTGGACAAGTGAAGAAGAAGGAGTTCCGCAAGATGAAGCCCGAGGATCTCGATAAGACCCTTTCCGAGTCGAGGCTCGAACTGAGCAAGGCTCTCGGGAACGTCAAGATGGGACGCACGATGAAGAATCACGCGCGCATACGCCAGATGCGGCGCTCGATAGCGCGCGTGCTGACTCTGAAGAACGAGGCGAGGAAAGCATCTAAATGAGCGAAATCTGCCCGAAATGCGGTCTGCCGAAGGAGCTGTGCACGTGCGGCGTGCGCGAGCGCGAGGAGCAGAAGATAACGGTTTTCATCGAGAAGCGCCGCTTCAGCAAACCCATAACCATGGTAGAGGGCATCGGCCCCGAGGGCAAGGACGTCATCAAGCAGTTGAAGTCGAAGCTCGCATGCGGCGGCACCTACAAGAACGGCTTCATAGAGCTGCAGGGCGACCACCGCTCTAAGATCATCGATTTGCTCGTGAGCCTCGGCTACGACGCGAGCAGGATCGAGATAATCTGAAGTGAACCCAGTCCTCATCTGAAAGAAATTACTTGGAACCCGTGCTTCTCGACATCCTCGCCAGGCCAGAACTTTACGTCCTTCGTCTTCAGCACGTACGTCACGGTCTTCTCCAGCTCGCGGCCGGTGTAGCTCTGCGTCTGCGGGTCCCACTCGCGCAGCAGGAGCGTGTCGCCCGGCTTGCATTCGAAGTCCGCGAGCCTCAGTTCGAAGCCTTTCCTGCCGTCGGCGACCGCCTGGAACATCTCTGGCCAGCATTTTTTCTCTATGCGCGCCATACTCTACATTTCGAGGCGCGCGTTTATGAATCCCGCAAGGTTAATGGTTTAAGAATCACAACATGTCAAATAGTATGTCCGACGGGAAGAACGCTAGCGGCATCACGCCCGAGAACGTCGTGCGTCACGAGCTCATCGGGCTGCGCGTGCGCGTCGCGGAGAGCACGGACCCGATGTTGCGCGGGCTAAGCGGCATAGTCGTGGACGAGACCCACAACATGCTCGTGGTCGAAACCAAAAAGACGGGCAAACAGGCGGCCGAAAAACGTTTATCAAAGCAGAACAGCGTATTTATATTTGCTCTTCCAAACAAAGTTAAAGTCAGAGTCGAAGGACGTCTGCTCGTAGGCAGGCCCGAGGACCGCATAAAGAAGAGATTCGACAGATGGTAATCGCAGAATGCCGAAGAAAACCGAATCAGGGGCCGCGAAATCCGCGGTGAAGAACATCGGGCTCAGGGTCAAGCCTCCGACAGCGGTGTGCGAGGACAAGAACTGCCCGTTCCACGGCACGCTCGGCGTCCGAGGGCAGGTGGTCGAAGGCAAGGTCGTCTCGACCAAGGCGCAGCGCACCGCGATAATCGAGCGCCAGTACCCGCACTATGTGTCCAAGTTCGAGCGGTACGAGCGCAGGCACAGCCGTATCGCGGCGTACAAGCCCGACTGCATCGATGCGCACGAAGGCAACGTCGTGCGCATAGCCGAATGCCGTCCGCTCAGCAAGACCAAGAGCTTCGTGGTCGTCGAGGTAGTGAAATAGGTTGCATGGGTGTTTTTGATGAAACCGGTGAAAGCGAGGATACGTCTCGGGCTCGTGACGGGCAGCATGCTAACTTGCGCGGACAACACAGGCGCGAAGACCATGGAGATAATATCCGTTTTCGGCTACAAGGGCGTCAAGCGCAGGAAGCCCAAGGCGGGCGTTGCCAACGTGGTGAAGTGCGCGGTTAAGACGGGCGATGTCAAGATACGCCACCAGATGGTCGATGCTGTGATAATCAGGCAGCGCGCTCCGTACCAGCGCGCGAACGGCATGCGCGTATGCTTCGAAGACAACGCCGCCGTGCTGGTCACGGACAAGCGCGAGGCGCGCGGCACGCAGATCAAGGGGCCGGTGGCCAAGGAGGCGGTGGAACGCTTCTCGACCGTCGGCAAGATCGCGAACACGGTAGTGTGATGGTGGTTTTAGATGGCACGTCCGAAATCCGCGAAGGCGAGGAAGCAGAGGAAGTACGTGCGCTTCGCGCCGCTGCACATACGCCGAAAGCTGATAGCGGCGCACCTGTCCGACGAGCTGCGCAAGCAGTACGGCGCGCGCGCGCTGCCGATAAGGAAGGGCGACGAGGTCACGGTTATGCGCGGCAAGTTCCGCAAGAAGAGCGGCAAGGTCACGCGCATAAACACGGGCAAGTACCGCGTGTACGTAGAGGGCGCCGTGATCAAGCGCACCGACGGCACGGAGAGACAAGCAGGGCTGCACGCGTCGAACCTGCTAGTCACGAAGCTGGCGCTCGACGACAAGAGGCGCGCGGCTTCGCTCGAGAAGCACAAGCCCGCTGCGAAGAAGGTGAAATGAGATTATGAGAAAGCACTTGAAGAGGCTGCGCGTGCCGATATTCTGGAACGTCCCTAAGAAGGAGAACAAGTGGGTCACGCGTCCGAGGCCCGGCGGGCACAGGCTGTTCGAGTCGATACCGCTACTGACCGTTTTGCGCGACGTGCTGAAGATCGCCGACACCGCGGAGGAAGCGAAAACAATAATCACGTCGAGGAAGGTCCTCGTGGACGGCCGCGTGCGCACGGACCACAAGTTCGCCATCGGGTTGATGGACGTTCTGTCCATACCGGCGCTGAAGAAGAGCTACCGCGTAATGCCTTCTCACAAGGGACTTGAGCTCGTCGAGGTGAGCGCGGCAGAGGCCGCGAAGAAGCTGTACCGCGTGGCCGGGAAGACGTCCGCGAAATCCGGCAAGGCGCAGCTTAGGATGCACGACGGCGTGAGCATGCTCGTCGACGCGGCCGAGGCCAAGAAAATCGCGCTCGGTGACACGCTCGTTATCGAGCTGGGTTCGAAGAAGATGGGCGACCTGCTCAAACTCGAGAAGGGCGCATACATAATCATAACGAAGGGCAAGAACGCCGGTCTCGCCGGCAAGATAGAGGACATAATCGCGACCGGCACGAAGGAGCCCGACAAGATAATAACCAAGGTCGGCGGAGAAAAGCTGGAAGTCATCAAGTCGTACGTGCTCGTCGTAGGCAAAAACGAGCCCGTAATCAAGCTTGCCGGCTGAACGGCGATTGAAAGAGTTGTTTGTCATGGCTGAATCAAAGACTGCCGCGAAACCGAAAGCGGCGAAGGACAAGTCGGCGAACCCGATGCGCGCGGTCAAGCTGGAGAAGATAACGCTGAACCTGGGGTGCGCCGGCGACGCGCAGGTCATCGACCGCGCTAAGAAGCTGCTCGAGATGCTGAGCGACGGCATGACGCCCGTCATCACTGTCTCTAAGCGCAGGAGCACCTTCGGGATCGCGAAGGGCAAGCCGGTCGGCGTCATGCTTACGCTGCGCGGCAAGAAGGCGGCCGAACTGCTGAAGATGTCCCTGGCGGCGGCCGACAACCGCATAAAGGACTCGCAGTTCGACGACCAGGGGAATTTCAGTTTTGGCGTCAAGGAGTACATCGAGATGCCGGGCATCAAGTACAAGCACGAGATAGGCGTGCTCGGTTTCGACGTGATAGTGACGCTGCAGCGCGCAGGCTATGGCATCTCACGCCGCCGTGTGCAGGAAAAGAAGCTGCCGAAGACGCAGCGCATAACGGCCGCGGACGCGAAGGCATGGCTCGCGAAGAGCTACGGCACGTCGATAGTCGAGCCTTCGTAGACGTCCGTTTTTCGGAGGGTGTTGCATTTGGCGAAAGATAATAGCAAGGACACGTGCGATGCCAATCATCACATGCAGGAGATGAAGAACATGGAGATGATGGTGGACAGGTCGGAGATGCGCAGGCTCACGGAGTTCGTCGACGCCACGAACCGCATATCCGGCGTGGTCTTCCGCAAGGCCGAGCTCGAGGACAACTTCAGTGGCGTCTACTCGAAGGCGATCGAGAAGATGGTCGAGCTGCAGATGGTGGGCGGCGAGGACGTCGCGACCAACGACGAGGCGTTCCTCGGCGTGTTCGGCGAGAGCGGCGGCTGAGTGATACGGATTAAAGCAGGCGTGACAATTATAGAATGTTAAAAAAATAGGAGGTTCGCATCGTAGGATGTTAGGAAGAACGATGACGGGCGGTTGCCGCAACGGATTGCACGGCGAGGACGACGAGTAGGCACGGTGGCTCTTATGGGAAAGGAAAAAATAGTCAAGAAGAAGAAGTACGGCCGCGGCACGCGCGTGTGCCGGCGCTGCGGGAACGCGCGCGGGCTGATACGCAAGTACGACCTCCAATATTGTCGCCGCTGCTTCAGAGAGGTAGCGCAGAGCGTCGGCTTCAGGAAGAACAGCTAGGCCGTGAAACACTGAAACTGCCTTTGAAATCCTCTCGGGATGTCCTGGCGAAGAAATCCTAAACCTCTAAGAGCGCGAACTCGCATGCGTCCTTCAAAGAATCCTTTCCAAGGGGAGTAAGGATTATATCCAAGCCGTACGTGCGCTTGCCGTCGTGACGCTTGACTATCGCAGCGCCGAGCTTCTCCAGGTCGCCTACGACGCCATACAGCCGCTTTGCGGATTCATCGTCATCCCCGAACGTCATAGTCCTTATGTAGCATGAACCGTCTTTCACGAGCGCCGCACTGATGCTCGAAGGCGCGAGGTTGGCGAGTTCTAGTATCTTGCCGGCGACCTCCTGTCGCGAGGTTTCAAGCGTGTACATCGTTCCAATCTGCAATTTCATGGCCCCCCGTTTGTTTTCTTAGAATAGAACTCTGTGACGTTACTGATTTAAACGCTATGCAATCGGCGATAATTAAGCTGGCCGCTCTTGCAGTCTATTTATTGCGCCGCGCGAAATATTCTTTCGATAGCATGCTGCTGATGATTGCGTTCGCGGTCGCGCTCGCCGGCTCGGCGCTCGCCGCGGCGTGGGACCTCCGCACCACGGAGATACCGGACGAGATTCCTTATGTCATGATCGCGATTGGCCTGCTTCTCTATGGGTGGCAGTCATACACCGAAGGCAGCTTCTGGCCGCTGGCGTGGAGCCTGGGCATTGGCGGCGCGTTCTTCGCGTTCGGCTTCCTCATGTACCAGATCGGACAGTGGGGCGGAGGGGACGCGAAGCTGCTCGCGGCCGTGGGCTGCCTGCTGCCTAACGCTGCCGGCCTGCCTGCGGAGCTCGCATCGGCCGGGCTGACGGCTTTCCAGAACGTGCACCTGTTCTTCCCCTATCCGGTAAGCTACTTCTTCAACGTCTTTTTCGTCGGCGCGGCCTACATGATGGCCTACGCGTTCGCGATCGCAATGAGCAACCGGAAGGTGCTGACGTCCTTCATCGGCGACGTGAAGGCGACCAACCGCGTCTACGTCATCGCGGCCGCGGCGCTGTTCGTCGGCATAGCCGCGATAAACTTCTTTATGTACAGCAGCTTCGGGATGCACCTCGGCTTCGCACCGATGATCTTCAACTCCGCGGTTAGCGTGCTTGCGATAGCCGGCGTGTTCGTAGTATGGAAGTTCGCGCTCGCAGTCGAGAAGGTCGGCTTCCGCCGCAGCGTTCCCGTGTCGCGGCTGCGCGTCGGCGACGTGCT
>JAPLUY010000018.1 GCA_026397385.1 Candidatus Aenigmatarchaeota archaeon | reverse complement strand
GAGTAGCGTCTTACCGTGGTCGACATGGCCAAGCACGGTTACTATCGGCTGGCGGGTTCTCGCTTCTGCCATACTCATCGCCGGATATCGTGGACACCCTGTTCATTATAATTAATGATATGCCTTTTTCAGCTTATTTATCGTCCGCCGCGTCCGGCTCCGATTCGGCGATAAAGTAATCAACTCGCAAGTCGATATTCTAACTAGCGATTGATATGATAACGATGCAGGAGATGGAGCCGCTGGCGTATTGCATGGTGACGCAGCAGATGTTCGACCGCCGCTTCAGGATGGCGTTCTGCGACAACACGCTCCTGCGCGAGCGCGACATGACGCTCGAGCCGGAGCTGCTGCGCATGAAGCGCGAGATGAACTCGGGCATGACCGAGCGCAAGTACCTCGAGGGGCACAAGGCGAACATACTGAACAACCTGGACAGGATAGTGGTGCTCGTCGCGAGGTACGCGAAGTCGGACGTGCACGGCACCGAGGCGGTCATGCGCAACGGGAAGGAGATGATGCGCAAGGTGCTGGCGGTCGAGAGCTTCGACGAACTGAGCTCGATGGACGCCGAGTTCAAGACGAAGATACTGCTCGCGGTGTACGAGCTGTACTCGCGCCACTCGAAGATGACGTAGTAACCGCCGCTTGCGGGGTGCATGGCAATGATGCGCAGCGACGTGGACGAAGAGGTTGACAGGCTGAAGGCGAGGAAGGTGGAGCTGTCCAACCGCATGAACATGACGACGAGCTTCGACGACAAGGACGAGCTCAAGGAGGATATCATAAGGCTGGACGCGCAGATTGCGACGCTCGAGAGGCTGCAGCAGCTCGAGTGAGCGGCGCGTGCGGATATCAAGATTTTTCTGGTGAAAGACCGACATGCCCGCGGCTAAAAAGGAACAGAGGAAACGCACGTACGAGTTCTGGACGGACCAGATAGCCGGCAAAGCGGTCGCGCGCAAGAAGTTCCTCTACACCGATGACAAGATAAGAAAGCCGAAGGATTTCGTCGTCAAGACATCGGCATCGATCTCGGGCGTGCTGCACATCGGCCGGCTGAGCGACACGATCCGCGGCGAAGCGGTCGCGCGCTCGCTGATTGACGCGGGCGCGAAGGCGAAGCTGATCTGGGTTGCGGAGGACATGGACCCGCTGCGCAAGATTCCGGAAGGCGTGCCTGCGAGCTTCGAGCAGTACATCGGCGCGCCCGTCACGGACATCCCCGACCCGTGGGGCTGCCACAAGAGCTACGCGGAGCACCACGTAACGAAGTACCTGGAGACGCTCGACGAGTTCGTCGCGCTGAAGATGCAGAAGTTCTCGATGCGCGAGGAGTACAGGCGCGGCTCGTTCAATCCTTATATCAAGAAGCTGATGCCGGCTGTCGAACAGCTCGTCGACATACAGAACAAGTACCGCGACACCAAGCTCAGCGCGGCCGCGTGGAGCCCGTGGAGCCCCATATGCGGCAACTGCGGGAAGATCATCACGCCGCGCGTCACGGAGGTGCGCGACGGGAAGGTGATGTACAAGTGCAGCGACTATGCGTTCGAGACGCGCACGGCCAAGGGCTGCGGTCATGAGGGCGAGAACGACCCGCTGAAGGGCGAAGGCAAGCTGATGTGGAAGAGCGAATGGGCCGCGCAATGGGCCCGATGGAACGTCGCGGCCGAAGGTGCGGGCAAGGAGTACCAGGTCCCTGGCAGCGCGTTCTGGATCAACGCGGAGATATGCGAGCGCGTGCTGCGCTATCCGGCGCCCGTGCCGATATTCTACGAGCACCTCATAATCGGCGGGCAGAAGATGTCCGCGTCCGTCGGGAACGTCGTATACCCGGCGGACTGGCTGGAGCACGCGCCTGCGGAGGTGCTGCGGCTGCTCTTCCTGAAGGATCCGATGCGCACGCGCGACTTCAGTTGGCAGATGCTGCCGATTATGTTCGACGAGCTCGATGACCTGGAGCGCGTGTACTATGGCAAGCGCAAGCTGAAGGACGAACGTGACGAGTACAACGCGAAGCGGCTTTTCGAGGTTGTCAGCCTGCGAAAGCCTGCGAAGACGTACGTGACGAAGATATCATTCGGCACGCTCGCCGA
>JAPLUY010000016.1 GCA_026397385.1 Candidatus Aenigmatarchaeota archaeon | reverse complement strand
TACGATATTCATTGCTTTGATAGTCAGGTTCCTCAGCTCATCTTTCGGAGCAATACGTTCAATCACATGTCCTAGACGGCGTGCAGTCGCGTTCACCAGCCCCTCCGGAAAAATGCATTTCAATTTTTTGCCTGGAAGATTCGCGACAACGCGAGCGAGGGCTTTCTGATACGCGTTTACCGCTCTTTCCAAACTTGTGAAGTTCTCTGGGATGAAGATGCTGTAATAATCGACCATCTCCCGCCCGCCGACCGTGCCTTTGAAGAACTCGGACGCATGACCGGCCATCCTTTCAATGTCGTAGTTCGTGAGTCCGCGCAGCGCGCGGTCCAATGAGCTGGCAGCCCGAGGATGGTTCTTGGATACATGAAGTTCCAAAGCAAGTTCTATCATCGAATGCGCGACGTCCTTTGTTAAAGGCAATCTACCGATGCTCAGCTGGTGCACGTCATCCATAAGTTCTCCGCTGCGGCTCACGGCATAGCCAGGACGCCGGCCGCCGTACTCCTCGTGCGAGTAGTAGTCAAGCCCATCGTGCAGCAGTATTCCGAGCGCGAACGGCGAGTACTCTGGGTCTTCTTTTTTCAGGTAGTCCAAGAATTTCCGCCCGAGGTAGTGCGTCTTCGTCTCGTCCAGCGTGCCGGCGAAGCTGGTTATGTCCGGGAACATCAGGCCGGCGGCCAGCGACGGACCTATCTCCTTCCCTAGCTTGCACGCGACATATGCGTGCGTCGTCGGATACGGCATGATAATCCGATGAAAACATAGTGATTAATAGCTTGTCTCAGTAATTCAGATTCAGAAAAAAATCCGGGGAAGTAGTCTAGCTTGGTCTAGGATCTGACCTTGGGGTGGTTAGGACCTGGGTTCAAATCCCAGCTTCCCCATTCAACCGAAGGCACTCACTTCTGAGAGTTTTTTCGTCCTCGGGTCGTACTCGAACCCGTAGCTTGCCCCGTGGTTTCTGTTGTGCAGCACGGTAATTTTGTCGATCGCTGGGTCATACTCGGGTCCGGAAACGTACTCGGTTATTTCCAAGAAAGTCTGGTCGGCAAGCGTGATGTAAACCTTGTTCCCTTCCTGCATTTTTATTTCCATAAAACCTCGTTTATTTGTAAACTTTAAATAACGTCGCAGAGAAGTCTCTAACACGGGGTCGTTGTCCAACTTGGTTAAGACTCAAGCCTTGGGCGCTTGCAATCCGAGTTCAAATCTCGGCGACCCCACTCCATTATTCAGGTGCAACAATGGACGCAATCGACCAGGGAGCGAAGGATAGGGCGTATGCGGAATGGCTTCCAAAGCAGGATGCGCTCAGCGCGAGGTACGGCAAGGGTTCATGGGTCCTGAGTTCGAAGTACGACACTCCAAAAGGCGAACTCCACTCCTTCCAGCTGTATGAAAAAGACGACGGCCTTCTTCTCGTATCTACCGAGGGGGACGAGCACCTCATCACTTCCGAAACGATGGACCGTGTGCGCGACATCTGCTGGGGCAACGTAAGAAGCCTTGGCGACGCGGATATGAGGATACTTGAAAAGTACGGCGACGAGCACCTACTTCGTTACATCTCGGAGGCGTCTGTCGGTAATTACATAAGGAAGAATTTCCCGGAGATGGCAAAGCCCGGAGCGTCGATGGGCCTTTTCGCAATGGATATGCTCTTAGATTTCATGGCCGACCCGACGGGAAAAATAGAAAGGTCGGAAAAAGATAGGCAGGAGAAGATAAAAAAATCGGAGGAGCTCGTGAAAAAGCTGTTCGGTATCGATGTGAAGCTGAAGTATCCGGATGGCGTGCTTTCGCAGATACTGGCAAAGGGCGTGTCCGACGTTTCCTTCGAGCGCGGCGAATTCGAGAAAAGGATACATTTTAAGAAAAAAGACAAAGATAACGAAGGCCATCAGTGAACAGACCTTCGCAAAGTGTTTTCTTTACGTCCGCCAAATAATTAACATGCCAGAACGCTCGCGTGGCCGCGGCCAGAAGCCAACGTACCAGACTGACATCGCAAAGGAGCGCATCGGCATACTGCTGCGTCTGGCGAAGAAGGAGGCTGCGAAGCATCCGGAGCGCAGCCGGCGCTACGTGCTGCTGGCGCGCAAAATCGGCATGCGGTACAACGTGCGGCTGCCGCCGGAGTGGAAGCGCAAGCTATGCAAGCGGTGCGGCACGATATTCAAGACGGGCGCCACGTGCGTCGAAAGCACGGAAAAAGGCGCTAAAGTTATAAAGTGCCTGAAGTGCAATAGAATCTATAGGTTCCCGCCCCGCGGGAAAGGTGTCTGAACGTGAGCAGTTACCTCTACATGGGACTCGGCACCATATTCGTCGCCGCGTTCGCGCTGTTCTTCATATTCCACAACATCGAGCAGTTGGCGATCGAATGCAAGGCTGGAAAGCAGCCTGTGACGTTCTGCGACAAGCTTAACGGCCTCAGCGTCTCGACGCTCGTGGTGCTGCTGATAATCGGCGGGTTCGTAATGGCGCTCACGGGCACCGCGTACGTCATGCTTTCGACGAGATGACGTGGCGGAAGAGGCTGAACGCTCCTTTCTCGGATTTTTAAATACCATAGATTAATAAGATTTAATATCGAAAGGTATTGGTAAGGTATTCGCATGGTCACCGCACGGGACGTTGACGCGGCCAAGCTGGTCGCCGTTCTCAAGGAAGAGCTGAAGAAGGTCAAGGAGATACAGCCTCCGGCATGGTCCGCGTTCGCCAAGAGCAGCGTGGCCCGACAGCGCCCGCCGCAGCAGCCGGACTTCTGGTACATACGCGGTGCCAGCCTGCTGAGGCGCCTCTATCTGGACGGCCCTGTTGGAGTGCAGAAGCTGCGGACGTTTTACGGCGGCCGCAAGCGCAGGGGCGCGGCTCCGGCGAGGTCGAGGATCGGCGCGGGTTCGAACCTACGCAAGATGCTGCAACAGCTTGAGGCTGCCGGATTCGTGGAAAAGGCGAAGAAGGCCGGAGGCCGCAAGCTTACGCCGAGAGGGCAGAAGCTGCTCGACAACCTTGCGCACGGCATTCATGCCGGCTGAGTGGCGGCTGATGGAGTGGTCTTTATGTCAAATGGCGCGTACGGCGCACAACCGACGCAAGCCGATGCCGAGCGTGCGGAGCAGCTGAAGAAGACGCTGCTGCAGAACGTGCTCGACAAGGCCGCGCGCGAGAGGTTGAACCGCGTGCGCATGGTCAAGCCCGAGCTTGCAGCGCAGATAGAGCTGTATCTGATACAGTTGTACGAGGCGGGCAAGCTGAGGTCGCAGATGACGGACGCGCAGCTGAAGGACATATTGGAGATGCTCGCGGCGGGGCCGTCCGGGTCCGGCTCGGGCAGGTTCAAGATAGTGAAGAAGTAGGAAGTGAAGATTATGGCGAAGAGCAGGGGAAAGATAGGTTCGGCCGGAAGGTTCGGCGAGCGCTATGGTAAGCGCATCAAGACGCTCACGAGCGCGGCCGAGAAAAGCAAGAACGCCAGGTACAAGTGCCCCAAGTGCGGCATGACGTACGTGAAGCGCGAATCCTCTGGCATATGGAAGTGCCGCAAGTGCGGTGTCAAGTTCGCCGGGCAGGCGTACAAGCCGAGGACCGAATAGACAGTGGAAAACTTATAAGCGCGCCCGCGGAATAGTGATTGTATGTACAAGTGCATCAAGTGCAAGAAGGTCATTCCTAAGCTCGAAGGCACGGTACGCTGCCCGTACTGCGGGGCGCGCGTGCTCGCGAAGATCCGCCCGGACATGGTCAAGCGCGTGCAGGCGAGATGAATAAACCATTTTATTCTCGTCCTTACAAGTTGTAAGCATGCATGAAGTTCGCTTGCTTTTCGAGTGCAAGAATCCTGCGGCGGCGAAGAAAGCGCTCGAGCCCGACATCAAGAACGACGGCGAGGCGACGACGGAGCTGGCGGTGCAGAAGGGCGCGCTCGTCATAACGCTGCGCTCGGGCAAGTTAA
>JAPLUY010000037.1 GCA_026397385.1 Candidatus Aenigmatarchaeota archaeon | reverse complement strand
GGCGAGACGATCGTGTCGTTCATCCTGCTCGTGTAGGGGAGCCCGATCGCCGCGCGGGCGTCGGTGTACTCCTGTATGGTAAGCAGGCTGTCGAGCGCCCAGAGCGCCGTGTTGTCCGATTTGGCTGTCGTGTAGTTCAGGAGCTGGCGGACGGTTATCACGTAGCCCGCACCCATGCCGGCCAGGTCGCCGGACTCTGTGTCTATCATGTCGGGCGCCAGGGTGACCGTGTCGTCGAGCGACAGGCTGCCGATCTCGACCTTCTTCAGTATCGCCACGACGGTCGGCATCTTGAGCAGGCTCGCCGGAACGAACGTGTTCTTCTCGTCGATGCCTACCGACGCACCGGTCGTCAGGTCCTCGTAATAGATGCTGTACCTGTCCGCTATGCCGTTCGCTGTGCGGTAGTTCAAAAGCGCCTGCTTCATGGGCGCGTAGGTGATTATCATGGCCTTCTGCGCCTGGACGAACTGGTTCGCGCCCAGCCACGCGACCCTCGCGGACAGCAGGTCGAATCCCGAGTCCAGGCTGCTCTCCAGATGGGTGTTCTGCAGCAGGACGTATGCTACCGCTCCGATCAGGACCAGGTACGTGCACGCGAGCAGCACCGCCGTTCGCCTGCTGATGAAAAAGCCGCCGCTGCCAGCGGCCTTAGGCTTCTCCTGCGCTATAGGTTCGGCTGGTTCTGACATTTTCGGCTATGTTTTCTATGGTGCCGCACATTTAAATTTTTCCGCGCGCCAGAATAATGTTGATGGCCGTTTCAGAGAAAGCCGTGCTCGACGGCGTTCGCAGGGAGCTGCTTGCGCTGGCTACGCCCGGGAAGAAGGCAGCGGAGGAGAGGTTCTTCAAGGAGAAGGTGAACTTCCTCGGTTGCACGTACGTCGACATCAACAGGATCGTCGACCGCTGCTCGACGTCGCTCAAGCGCGAGGGATGGACGTACGACCAGGTGCTGGCGCTGGCCGAACGGCTGATGCGCAATGGCGTGTACGAGGAGACGGCCGTCGGCCTGGGGCTGGTCGCGAAGCGCGCGGCCGATTTCCGCCGGTCTGATTTTGCTACGTTCGAACGCTGGCTGAACAGCTACATAACGAACTGGGCGCACACGGACACGATCGGCCCGCACATAGTCGGCGAGATGCTCGGCATGCATCCGGAGCTGGCTTCACGCGTGTTCAAGTGGACGAAGTCCAAGAACCGCTGGGCGAGGCGCGCGGCCGCGGTCTCGTACGTCATCCACGGCAAGCGCGGCAGGTTCCATCCGCAGATATTCAGGACGGCCGAGGCCATGTACGCGGACGACGACGAGATGGTGCAGAAGGGCGTGGGCTGGATGCTGAAGACCACGAGCCAGTCGGACGAGCGGGCTGTCGTGGCGTTCCTGCAGAAGCACAAGCGGCGCATGCCCAGGCTGGTGCTGCGCTACGCCTCGGAGAAGCTGACGCCCGCGAACAGGAAGCTCGTTATGGAGAGATGAACCCCGTTGCGCGTTCCTCCAAGGATTATTTCAGCGCCGCCTTAAGGATTGCGGACGTTCCTGCCCATGTTCAGCAGCTCGGACGCCGCGTGTACGAGCATGCGCAGGATGTCCTTCCTCACGTGCGTCCTGCGGAGAAGCTCAGGCTCGGGCGTGTCGACGAGCTGCAGCAGCGTTACTATGCCCGCGTCGCCGAGCATCGCCTGCGTGCCCGAGTCGAGGTCGCGCATCAGCGTGATCGGGTAGAGACTGCACTCGTCTATTATGTCCCCGAGGCTCCTGCCCTCAGGGGCGTCCCACGATATGTAGCGTATGCCACGGCCGTCCGCGTACCGCATCGCATGGTCGGACATCTTCGCGTTCGTGAAGAGCATAGCCTTCGTGAACGGTATCCTGTTCATGCCGTCCTTGTGGCCGTCGACAAGGTCCTCGAACGTGGCGCGCGCCTGCAGCGCCACGTCCACTCCCATGAAGGTGTGCGCGTTGACGTGGTGCTTGACCTCCACGTAGAAGACGTCCTTCCCGTTCTCCGCTATGGCGTCGATCTCGTGCTCGACGTACCTGCCGCGGATGATGCGGTTGGACTGCGTCCTGTAGCCGTATGCGCGCAGCAGCTGCGCGGCGAACAGTTCGAAATCGGGCTTGGGCCGCATCATGGCCATGGCCGTGCGCATGTCTATCCTGTGCCGCATCTCGGGCATCCTGCGCCTGAGGCTGGAGAAGATCATCTGCATTATGCGCTTCGTCGTTATGCCTTCGTAAGCGTCGGCCTCGATCCTGGCCGCTATCTGCTCGGCGAAGGCCGGGTCGGCGCCCATGCGGACGCATGTGCGCGCTATCTTGGCACGGTCCAACGGCTGCAGGCTGCCGTCGAACTTCGTAACGTTTATCACGCGGCCGCTCGGCATGCGTCTCAATTAGAATTTCGCTTCCGTACAATAAAAACTTCGGCCGGCACGGACGCTCCGCGGCGTGGAAGCCTTAAATACAAGACGGCAGAGATAACTAATAGCTGGTTTTTTCATGCCGAAACGCACGGACGCATCCTTGAAGTCGCTCGCCGCGAGGATAGACGCGCTTTCCGTCGCGGTCTCGTCGCTCGAACGGAAGATCGACGGGCTTTCCTCGACTCCGGGCAGGCGCGCCAAGGGTTTCAACGTCTCGGACGCCCTGGGCAGGTTCTCGCCCGAGCAGCTGCACGTGCTCCGAGCGAAAACCGAGCACCTGACCGAGCGAACCGAGCGCATGGCCGAGCTCTTCGAGCAAACCGAGCGCCCGCTCACCAGCGAGGACATAGGCAAGGTGCACGGCCGCCACCGCGAGATACTGGCCATGCTAATCAACAGCGGCTTCCACACCTACGAGCAGATAGCGAAGCGGCTGAGCATCTCGAACTCGCGCGCACGCGCGTATGTGTCGGAGCTGAAGAACGACTATGGCATGCCGATCCGGCAGGTGCGCGACGCCGAGGGCTACAAGGTCGGCATCGAGACGCGCTTCGTCGAGCAGATCCTTGCATTGAAGTGACCGCGGCGCGCGAGCCTGCGCTCGGTGTCACGCTCCAGTGGTCATTGTACACCATATAAACGCTTATATAGCTTACGATTCGAATTTTCTTATATAATGTCCGAAACACCGGCAGAATTCAAGCGGAAAGTCGTCGCGATGCTCAAGAGCAGCCCGATGTCGCTGAGCGAGCTGTCGCGCAAGCTCAAGCTCCGCCGGGACTTCGTGAGCGGCTACCTCGAGGCGATGCGGAGCACGGGCGAGGTCGAGGTCGCGACGATCGGGCGTTCGAAAGTGTACAAGCCGAGCAAGTGACGAACGGCAGATAAGTGATTCGCAGATGCAGAACGATCGGATGAAACTCAACTCGCGAGGAATCTCGCTCGTACTGTTGGTTGCGGCTAGCTTTTATATGCTCAGCCTTACGATGCCGTCTCTAGCTGCCCCGGCGATTGTCGGCGTGGTAAACGGCACGTATCCTATTGCAAACACCATCTATTGTGTTGACACGGCCTCGTTGGGGGTCTGTAACCTTTACAGGAACGACACAAACATTACAGCTGTCAACAACACTGCCATAACCGATGCTGCGGGGGTTTGGAACTATTCAACCATCACGAACAACGACGGTACTGGGTCGTGGACTATGTTGATTGTCAACCAAAAGGCTTTCACGTATTCCCTTTCTCCGTCCACCCAGACCGTGACGTACGAAGGGTCGGTAACGCAGTACGCCGCGTCCAACGACACCACCGGAGCCAGCAGCCTCACGCTTTGGAGGAACGGAACCAACATAACTGCATCAGACCTAAACGGCACGTCCGAAGTACTCCCGACAGGTGTCTGGGTCTACTGGGCGAACTCGACTTTCAATCCTGCCAACTATAGTTATACTAACCAGACGTCCACTATAACGGTCAACCAGAAGGCGTTCACGCTCGCGCTGCTGCCAGCTACGCAGAAGATAACCTACGGCACGTCGCTGCTGCAACAAGGCACGTCGAACGACACTACGGCGAACGTCACGTTCTGGAGGAATGTCACCAACATGACCGCCGCAGTCCCGAGCCTGAACGACACAAGCGAAACCCTCGGCGCGGGAGTCTGGGTTTTCTGGCTCAACTCGTCGTTAGAAAGCGCCAACTACAGTTATACTAACCAGAATACCGTGGTAACCGTCAACCAGAAGGCGTTCACGTTCACGCTCTCGCCAACTACACAGAGCATAACCTACGAAACATCTCTGTTGCAACAAGGGCTATCGAACGACACTGTCGCGAACGTGACATTCTGGAGGAACTCGACGAATATCACCACTACGATTAACGCTTCGACCGAGATACTCCCGCCTGGATATTGGGTGTATTGGCTGAATTCGTCGCTGACCGGTTCGAACTATAGCTACATCAACACGACAAGTTCAATTACAGTGAACAAAGCCGGCCTGTCACTCACGCTCTCGCCAGGCACGATGACGTCCTCGATGCCGACCATAAACCTGTACTGCACCGTAAACTCGACCAGCCTGCTGGGCGGCTTGGGCACGCTCTGGTGGCAAGGTGGCAACATAACCTCGTCCAACGGCACGACATCGACGCCCGGCGTAGGCACTTACACGCTCGGCTGTAACGTTACAGCGCCCGACGCAAACTACTCTTATACGAACCAGTCGTCCACGCTGACTGTTACGGCGGCTGCCGCTGCGGCGTCTACCTCGTCCGGGTCCGCCAGCACCGCTTCCACATCCGCTACCACGCTGACGATATCCTCGCTGCTTGCGGGCGTGCCCAAGGTCATCAACGAGGTCAGCCTGCCGTACGATGCGAAGCTGACGTCCATCCAGCTGACGACGAACACGGCCGCGACTGCGGTGCAGATGGCCGTGCAGAGCTATGCGTCCAAGCCGTCCGACGTAGCAACGGCCGCCGCGCCGGACATCTACAAGTACGTCTCGGTGTCCTTCACGAACCTCGCGGCCAACAACGTCCAGACTGCGAAGATCGCGTTCAAGGTGGAGAAGAGCTGGCTGACGCTGAAAGGACTGTCCGCGAACGACGTAGCGCTCTACAGGTACACGGGCGGCGCGTGGACGGTGCTGTCGACGTCGAAGACGAGCGAGGACGGCATCTACGCTTATTACCAGGCGACGACGCCCGGTTTCTCGTACTTCGCCATAGGCGGACAGGCATCGACATCCGCGACGACTACGACCACCTTGCCCGCAGCCGGCCAGACTACGACGACGACCGTGCCCGGCATCGCGACTACGACGACCATAGCCAGTGCTGGCACAACCCCCGCCGACTACACGTGGATCCTTGTCATCGGAATCGTGGCAGTGGCCGCTTTCGCCCTAGTATTGAAATTCAAGCCTTTCGGGATCGGCGGAAAGGCGTGGAACAAGTACTGAGCCGGCGCGTGCTTTCTTCCGCTGGCGTAAAGCTTAACTTCTTCCGGAACCCATTCTTTTTTGATTCGCATGCAGGCAGGCAAACCCGACGCCCGACTTTCTAAGGACGAGTACTATCTTGGCATAGCCTGCGCGGTAGCGGCGCGCTCGACGTGCCTGCGCCGCAGGTTCGGCGCGATCATAGTCAAGAACGACGCGATAGTTGCCACGGGATACAACGGCCCCGCACGCGGCGTAATAAACTGCGCCGAAGTCGGCTGCCTGAAGGACGAGACGAACATGCCCGAGTACAAGGGCTATGACTATTGCACGGCCGTGCACGCCGAGGAGAACGCGATAATCAACGCCGCCCGCCACGGCACGAGCGTCCTGGGCAGCACGCTGTACATCTACGGCACTTATGCGAAGACGGGCGAGCTGACCGAGGCGCAGCCGTGCGACCGGTGCAAGCGCGCGCTGATAAACGCCGGCATAGACATAGTCGTGATTAAGGCGAAGGACGGCAGCGTGCGCAAGATCAACACCGGCGACTGGGTCTACGAGGACAGCGAGAACTACCGCCGCAGCATGGCGAACGCGAGGAAGCAATAACTACACGCCTTTCTTCTCGCCCGCGAGCTTGTCCTTCGCCGCGGCTTCGACGCTCTTGTCCTGGTCGACGAGCCTGCCCGAGAGCATCTTCTTCACGTCATCGACGCTCTTGCCGAAGTACTTCTCGAAACCCGGCGTCGTCGTAACGAGCTTCGTCCGGTGGAACGGCTCGGACTTGATCAGGCCCTTCTGCTCCAGTTCGACGATATAATCATACACTTTGTTGCCCTGGTACGCCACGAGCAACGATTGCTTGACGGGCTGCTTCGCCGCGATGATGGCGAGCGTGCGCAGCATGCCCTCTTTCAAGTCTGAAAAGGGCGCCAGCGATGCAACGGTTTCGCGGTACTCCTGCTTTATGCGGAACTCGTAGCCCTCCGGGGTCTGCACGAGCTCGACCCCGCGGTCGTCGCGCTTGCAGTCCTCCATGACGGACATGACGGCCCGTGCGGCCGCGTCCATGTCGCCTCCGGCGAACTCGACGAGCTTGTCGAGCGGCAGCGGGCTGTCGGACACGAACAGCGCCGCCTCTATGCGCGCCTTTGCTGCATCGGAAGCGTCCATGAAATAATATTTGTCCGAGCTGCGTAATAACTGTTGGGAGCCGCGCGCTCGCGTGGTGGCGTCCGCGCCCGGCTGGCCCGCAGAAAGATATTTAAACACGTGTATTCAGGGATATTTTATGAAAACCAAGAAACGCGTCCGGACGAAGCGCGTTGCGAAGTCGCGCATAGTTGAGAACAGGCATCCCGTAGTTGCAGTTAGGACGCCGAAGGTATCTTCCAAGCCACGAATACTCAGCGAGCTCAGGAAGAGCATCGTGTCGCAGGAGTCCGAGGCGAACGAACTCGAGGACACCGAGACGGCGATGGGGAAGAAGCTGAACCGCTTCACCGCGCCCGGCATCGAAGTGGTCGACGAGCTGAAGAAGCGCTGGAAGGCGCAGGAGAAGGGCGTCGAGGTCAAGGAGTCCGAGACCGAGACGGGCGAAGGCCTCGGCATAGAGAAGGAAGAGGAAGAGGGCGAGGAACCGGTCCAGCTGGCCGATCCCGAGGAGGAAAAGGACGAGGAAGAAGAGGACGGCGACGGATTCTGAGCTTCTGAACCCTCGGAAAACTTTTTATTTCTAAAAATCCAAATTGACTAAATGGAATTCCTGTACAGCGGGTTGATAGCGAACTTCATGGAAGTGCTGGGCACGCCCAAGCACGCGATAGACGAGACGTTCAACAAGCCCGACGCCAGCGACATCCTGACGGACAAGGGCATATCGATGAAGGACTTCGGGGACTTCTGGATGATAGTGGTGTTCCATCTGGACGACCAGAAGGTGCGGTTCATGAACGCCTACCGCGTCTACGCTGGGCTGCTGCCGGGCATGGACATAAAGCGCACCAAGCCGACCGAGGTGCTGCGTGCGCTGATGGAGAAGTACGGCGTCGACAAGGAGTTCCCGGGCCGCGGGCCGTGCAAGTTCCTAGTCGAGCGCGGTTCGAACGTCTTCTTCCCGGGCATACTGGACATAGACAGGTACCTGGCGGACGTCGAGAAGCTTTCGCAGTGAGCTTCAACCGCCGTCCTTCATCTCTTCTACCAAGTACTTCGCCTGCATCCTCGCGAACTCCTCGGCCTTCCTCTCGAACCATTCGCGCCCCTTCCACGCAGCGTAGGCCGAGACCGCTGCAACGACCAGGTCGCGCCAAGTCGGCTTCAAAACATCGAAGATGTCGTCGCTTTTCGTCTCTGCGTGCCCCAGATGAATTTTTTTGCACGACGCCAGTTCTGAAAGCAGCATCTCGCGGTCGCAGGCCTCTATGTCCGCGTAAGCCAACTCCCTCTCGAGCGAGCCGATCTCCGCCACGTGAAGAGGACGCTCCTC
>JAPLUY010000029.1 GCA_026397385.1 Candidatus Aenigmatarchaeota archaeon | reverse complement strand
CAGCCCTCTCCTCGGCAAGGCGCGCAGGATCAAGGCGATAATGAAGAAGCACGGCTACGGCCGGGCTGACGTCGTGTACGTGGGCGACGAGGTCCGCGACATCGAAGCGGCGCGCAAGGTCGGCGTGAAGGTCATCGCGGTCGGCTGGGGCATAAACAAGTCGAGGCGGCTGAAGGCCGAGAAGCCTGATTTTTTCGTCAGGACGCCCGTCCAGCTCCTCAAAGCGGTCGATGCGGCTCTCCGTCCGCGCAACGGCCGGAAGAAGCGACGCCAGCAAGGATGACGCGCAGCCCGTGTTCTAGGAACGTTTCCCGTCCATGAAAACGATTTCCAGCGCGGCGTATACGAACACGGCCGCGGCGCCTAGCTCCAGCCACGTGTGCATGCCTTCCGCCGCTCCAAAGGAGGATGAAAGGCCGAAGAAAATGCCGGCGTTCTCGATCACGTGGACGGCCGCGATGATGACGAATGCGAACACGAGCTTCTCGAACGACTCAGCGGACCTTTCGGAATGCAGCGTCCTGTACCTCCTGGCTATGACGAAGAAGAGCAGGACGAGCGAAAGGGACGCCACTATCGTCTGCTCGAACATCATCAGGCTGGGGACGATCATTGCGGCAGCGGCAGTCATCTTGCACCCCTCCTTGGTCCGGGCAGCCTCGCCGCGAACGCCATGTAAGAAAGCGCGATTATCGGCAGGATGTATATCACATCCTCTATGTAGACGTCGGCGGTCGCCACGAACTCGGGCTTCAGCGACTCCATTATCTCGAGCGTGAAGAACGTCGCGAAGGACAGCAGCATGAGCGGCACGCCCAGCATGCCGGCCTTGCGGAGCGCGGCGTAGTACGCCTTCGGCCTGCGCCGGAAATCCACGAAGACATACGATGCTACGAGCAGCAGCACGGCCTCAAGGACGAGGCTCGCGGCCCGCATTGCGCTCAAAATCATAATATAGATTTCTCCTGCGGTCGATTTATAACTTACGCCGGCCGGCCGTCGCGTAAAATTTCAGCGGAGTTTCCTAAAAATTCCTCATTGTGCGCGCGAATCAGGCGAAAAAAACGGCCATCGGTTAAATAGTTCCTCCGATAATATTAGGATTAGTTCGAAACTAGAGGACGTTGCCGTATGGTAGTGGAGTCTGATTCCGAGGAACCGCCGCCCGCTCATTTCTATAAGATTACGACTGGCGTTAGGCAGTCCGTTGCGTTGTGGCGCGGAATGTGCGACGCCGGACCATTGGCGTCCCTTTACGAGTTTGTTCGTTTTCCGTTTGCGACAGCTACCAAGAGCATCGCGCATCAGTCGAAATGAAAAAAACACAAGTTTGAACAAGAGGTAAAGAAAAAAATGTTTTACGAGCTGCTGGTAATACTGAAGTGGCTACCGAAGGTCACGCTGGCCTATGCCGCTTTCTCATTCCTTAACGGGATGGCGACAAGCAACATAGTAATCGGCGTTACGCTCGCCTTCGACATGGTAGATTATCTGGTTTGAACCTGAAGCGCCAACTTTCCAAATGGCGCAAAAGCGAGAGAAGCGGCCGCGGGTTGGCGGCGCACGTAACACAAGCAAATCCTCCGTAGGCAGATGCTCGTAGGACTATCCTGCCGGCCTTATTTTCATATCTTCGGCCTGTATCGTCGCATCAGCAGCGAGTTCGAAACCACGGAGAACGAGCTGAACGCCATCGCAGCCGCGGCAATCATCGGGTTCAGCAAAAAGCCCGTCAGCGGATAGAGCACGCCTGCGGCGACGGGCACGCCAATCGAGTTGTAGAAGAACGCCCAGAAGAGGTTCTGTTGGATTTTGCGCACGGTGTAGCTGCTCAGGTCGATGGCCGTGACCACGTCACGAAGGTCGTCCTTGATGAGCACGATGTCGCCCGTCTCGATGGCAACGTCCGTCCCGCCGCCCAGAGCTATGCCGAGGTCGGCCTGCGCCAGTGCCGGAGCGTCGTTTATGCCGTCGCCCACGAACGCGACTTTCTTTCCTACCGTTTGCAGCTCCTTCACCTTCTCCGCCTTCTGCCCGGGCAGGACGTGCGACATGACATTGCCTTCGTCGATGCCGACCTGGCGCGCGATCGCACGCGCGGTCTCCTCGTTGTCGCCGGTTATCATCCACACCTCGCGGCCCATCTCCTTCAGCTTCGCGACCGCCTCCTTGGAGTATTCCTTCAGCGTATCTGCGACTGCGACCACGCCGACCGCCTTCTTGCCTTCGGCAACGATGACCGTAGTCTTGCCTTCCTCCTCGAGCCTCGAGACCGTGCTTTCAAGCACAGACACGTCAATTCCTTCGTCCGCCATCAGCGCCATGTTGCCAACGGACAGCCACTTGCGACCAATCTTTGCCTTAACGCCCTTCCCCTCGATGGTCGAGTAGTCCGAGGCCTTCGCTATCTCGATGCCGCGGTCGAGCGCTTCCTTGACGATCGACTCGGCGATAGGATGCCCGGAACCCTTCTCCACCGCGGCCGC
>JAPLUY010000009.1 GCA_026397385.1 Candidatus Aenigmatarchaeota archaeon | reverse complement strand
CTTCGGCGCTGCGTCGCAGCAGGACAAGATGCAGATGCTGGGCATAGCGAACAAGGTCAACTACTGCATCACGCAGGGCGTCACGTTCACGCAGGTGGACGTGGAGTCGATGGCCGAGTTCAAGGACCCGCAGATCGGCATAGAGGACGACGAGAAGCTGAAGGCGTGGAAGGACAAGATCGACCGGCTGAACATAAAGCTGGGATTCCACGGCGAGTCCGCCTCGATGGGCGGCCGCGATACGCCGATCAAGCTCGACTCGGCCATCGAGGACGACTACTTCCGCTCGCACGATCGGCTGATGGAAGTTTTGAAGAACGCGGGCAGGATGGGCGCGAAGTACTACCTCTTGCATTCGTCGGAGTCGACGCCGTTCATAATGCTCGGCAAGGACTTCCAGCCATCAGTGCTCGTGGACTTCTGGGGCAGGCCGCTCGCCGAGCTGATAAACGGCGAGAAGGGCAAGGCCGGCGACCCGGACGCGAACTGGCTGTGGGACTGGCTTGTGGACCAGGCGATCGTATGGCGCGAACTGACGAGGTCGGGCAAGCTGCCGCGCGACGCTGCGAAGGAAGAGGCGGACGAGTATGCGGTCCGCGTTAACATCCAGGCCGGGAAGGTCATATCCGAGTCCGAGAAGCAGGAGATACGCGACCAGACCATGAAACAGCTGACCGACCTGTTCTTCGAGCACATAAGGTCGCGAGGCCTGAGCTACGGCCCGGAGCGGTTCGCTTACTGGATAGTGGCGAAATGGATGGAGCACTACAAGGACCCGCTGTGGGAGGGGATCATATCCGAGTTCAAGAAGCGGAACGACAAGATCGACCCGTCGTTCGACAGCTCGGCGTTCCGCGACTCGGAGGAGGGCATGAAGGTATGGGTGCCGGCCGTGGCAGCGAAGTACCTGTGGGGGCACTTCAACCCGGAGACATGCCCGACTGACGGGTCGAGGAAAGGCAGCGACCCGAAGAAGTGGCTGGAGAAGTACGACATGTACTTCGTCATCGAGTCGCCGATGGCGCAGGCCGGGATGGAGAACCTGATGCGCCTGTCGGACCCGGTGCACATGTGCATACTCGCGGACGTGCTCGGTTACAAGTTCTTCCGCGTGGCAATCGACTTCGAACACGTGCTCTCGAACTACATCAACCCGCAGGAGATGATTGCGCGCATGCGCGATGACGACGGCAACCTCGTCAGGGTCGTGCACCTCGGCTGGCCGACGCCGGTCATCCCTGCGCACATGCCGATATTCGTCGGATCGGACCAGCACCGCTGGATATACCAGCGGCTGTACGAGCTGCGGCAGAAGGGCTTCACGCCCGGTGACGACAAGGACGACAACCGCTGGCTCATCTACGAGCGCGGCGGCGAGAACATAGAGCAGAGCATAGTCGCGATGCGGCTGATAGTCAAGTTCCTCGAAAAGAACGTGAAGCCCGAGGAGCTCCCCCTCGAGTTCTTCGGCGTGGAGGGCGCAAACCTGCTATCGGAGGAGAGGCAGCGCACCATCATCCAGCAGCACGCGCGCGACCCTATCGAAGGGCTGCTCGTCATCCCCGAAGAAGGCCACACGCTCCTGGGCAAGGCCGCCATAGACAAGGGCGTCCTGGAGAAATGGAAGAAGGAGGAGCTGACGTAGGTCGCGGCGGCAAAATCACTACTCAAAAGTGGCGGTCACGTTTAAATACGGAACGGGACAAACCTAATTATATGCCGGCGTCCAAAGCGACTGCGAAGCGCGAGAAGCGGTTCGGCGGGCTCGAGAAGGAGCTCGAGGACGACAAGCTCATCAAGGACGTGAAGCCCGCGCATGCCGCCGAGGCGAAGCCGTCGCATCCGCACAGCAAGCTGGACGACGAGCTCTTCGCGAAGGTCGTGCGCTTCACGAACGCCGCCAGGCAGCAGTACGGCAACGTAGTCAAGAGCGTGCTCATCTTCGGCTCGGCCGCGCGCGGCGGGATGGTGAAAGGCAGCGACGCAGATATCTGGGTCGTGCTCGATGACACGGCGACGAAGGGCACAGCCGACTTGGAGCGCGTGACGGCGCACCTGCAGCTGATGGCCGCGGAAGCGAAGGACCTGCACGTGCAGACGACCGCGCTGACCGAATTCTGGCAGTGGATGAAGCTCGGCAGTCCGGAACTGGTGAACTTTTTGCGCTACAGCCTGCCCGTCTACGATACGGGCTTCATCAAGCCCGTCAAGCGCATGCTCGATATGGGACTGCTGCCGCCGAGCGAGGAGACGGTGAAGCTGAAGGCGATGGCCGGCCGCACGCGCCTGAGGAAAGCCGAACTCGACCTGCGCGGCATGGTGTTCGAGATGCGCTACGCCGCGCTGGACACGTGCCAGGCCGTCGCGATGCACATGTACAAGCAGCAGCCCGACGCGAAGGCGATGCCCGACACGCTCAGGAGGCTGGTGAAGGACCGCAAGCTGCAGTCCGCGTACGTGAAGAAGTTCGAGCAGCTGAACAAGCTGTGGAAGGACATCGACCACGGCAAGGTCAAGAAGATAGACTGCGCTTATTTAGGCAAGGCCGCTGAGCTGGCGGAGGAGATAGTCGGGCGCATGGACAGGCTGCTGCCGAAGGACATGCGCGAGGAGAAGAAGTGAACGTGTGATTCTCATGGCTAAGAAAAAGACAGCGGCGCGCCCGCGCACGAAACATTCGAAGCCGAAGGCTAGCAAGCCTGCGAAGCGCGAGCCTGCGGCAGCGAAGACCGACAAGGACGAGGAGATCTTCCCCGCGACCAAGGAGGAACGCATGAAGGAAGTGAAGGCGTTCACGAAGAAGGTGCTGACAAAGTACGGGAAGATAGTCAAGTGCATCGTGCTCATGGGCAGCGTGGCGCGCGACGAGTTCAAGCCGAAGAGCGACATCGACGTCTTCCTCGTCGTGGACGACACGGAACAGAAGATGACGCAAGAGCAGCACGAGGCCATCGACGATGACCTGGAGAAGATGGCCAAGTCCGTGAGCAAGGCGCTGTCCGTGCAGCCGAGCTACACGCTGACGGAGTTCTGGGACTATGCTCGCGTGTGCCATCCTATCGTGTACAACTTCATCAAGGAAGGGATGGCCGTTTATGATGCAGGGTTCTTCATGCCGATAAAGCGCCTGCTCGCCGCAGGCAGGATACCGAGCACCCGCGAGGCCATCGAGAGCTACATGGAGGGCGCGCCGAAGAAGCTCATGCGTGCGAAGACCGTGAAGCTGCTGATGCTCGCGGAGGACTGCTATTATGCCATGCTGAACACGACGCAGGCAGTGCTGATGTTCATGGGGCTCGCGCCGCCCGTGCCGAACAAGGCATACGACGACGTGAAGCGCTACCTCGTCGAGCCGAAGATACTCGAACCGGAGTACGCGGAATGGCTGAAGGAGATAATCGAGATCCGCAAGAAGATCGAGCACAAGGAGATGATGGACGCCAAGGGCGAGTTCGTCGACCTGTGGATCGACCACGCGGAGAAGTACGTGGAGAAGATGTTCGGACTTTTGGGCGCGCTCGAGCTGCGCAAGAAGGAGAAGATACTCGAACGCACGTACGACGTCATGCACAAGGCCGCGAGACACGGACAAGAAGAGCATCAAGGACTTGTCGGACAAGGACGTCTACCAGATGCGCGAGTACGTGCGCCAGCTGATACGCGATTTGGCGAAGGCGCTGAAGGCCAAGGGCATCAAGGACGAGGACGTCGAGGGCGACGGCGGCGAGGAGACGCCCGGTGAAGGTTAGATTTTAATCCTTGTCCTTGCAAACTTTAACAGGCGCGTGCTTATGGTGCTTGGATTATGCGTGTTAGTCAACGTCGATTCCTACGTGATGAACGCGGGCTCGATGCCGAAGCTCAAGAATGAAATTTCCGGCCTGCGAACCGGCACCAAGGTGTACGAGATGTCTCCTTCTTCTTTATACGAATTGCTGGTCAAGATAGACGGCAACGACGAAACGGAACTGAAAAACATGTCCTCTAAGATAAGGAGAATGAACGGTGTCCGTAGCACGATGACCCATCTCATAGTCGAGAGTTACAATCCTTAGGATGATTTTCTAATTCGGTTCTGTCCGGTTTCCGGTTCGGGCCGAGTGTGTGATACGCATGATAGGAGTCCATCTGATAATCGACGGCGTGGTGGAGCGCATGCCCAGCGAGAGCGAGATCCGCGCGCTGCTGTCGGAGATGCCCGCGGCGATTGGCATGCACGTGCTCGACGGACCGCACATCGTGAAGGGCGACCCGCACAACCCCGGATGGACAGGGTTCGTAATCATCGACACGTCGCACATCTCCATCCACACGTTCGACGACGGGCAGAAGGTCTCGATGGACGCCTTCAGCTGCCGGCCTTTCGACAAGGATTTTGCGCTGAAGTACGTAACGGAGAGAATCTCCTTTATTCCGGAAACGATGAACGTAAAG
>JAPLUY010000013.1 GCA_026397385.1 Candidatus Aenigmatarchaeota archaeon | reverse complement strand
GGTCGAGGCCGCCGTGCGCGCGGCCGAGCGTGCGGGCATACGCACGGTAGCGTTCTTCATGTTCGGGCTGCCGGACGAGAGCGAGGCCGACATGGACGAGACCATCGAGTTCGCGAAGAAGCTCAACCCCACATATGCGTCGTTCAACGTCGCGACGCCCTACCCGGGCACGGTCTTCTTCGAATCTGTGAAGGACTCGCTCGAAGGCGTGTTCCCCGCGTGCTACGAGGGCGTGCTCACCGCAGGCGAGCTGAAGGACAAGACGAAGGAGGCGCTGCTAAAGTTCTACCTGCGGCCGTCTTACATGCTGAAGCAGCTGTCTTCGGGAGACGTCAAGCGCCTGAAGAACCAGGCAGAGCTGTTCATGAGGTTTTTGGTGTGAGGATGGTTCCATGAAAGGGATTTCAGTAATCGTGCCGGTGTACAACGAGGAGAAGATACTCTCAGCCAACATAAGGAAGCTCGCAAGATTCCTGTCTGGCATGCGCGTCAAATACGAGATAATAATCTCCGACAACGGCTCGACCGACCGCACGGATGAGATTGCCCGCAGGCTCGTGGCCGAATCCCGTGGTAAGGTGAGACTTTTGACGCTCGCGAATCGCGGCGTGGGTTATGCGTTCAAGGCCGCCGTTGCCGTGGCGCGCTACGACAAGCTGATTTCCATCGATGCAGACCTGACGGTCGACTACCGCTCGTTCATACCGGAGTGCGCAATGTTGTTAGGCACGAACAGCATAATCATCGGCTCGAAGACCGTCGGCTCGCAGCGCAGGCCGCTGACGCGCAAGCTGCTGAGCGCTGGTTTCATCGCGCTCACGCACCTTATGCTCGGCATACGCCTGACAGACCACTCGATCGGCGCGAAGGGATACAGGCGCAATGACATCATGCCCTTCCTATCAGACATCGACAGAGGCTCGTTCTACGTCACGATGCTCGTGTACAAAATATCGAAGGCGGGCAAGCGCTACGCCGAGATCCCCGTGGTATGCGACGACAGGCGCAAGAGCAAGTTCAGCATAAGCAAGGAGACGCTCTATCGCTTCAAGAGCTTGGTCTCTTTCTGGCTGCGCGAGAAGCTCGAATACGCGGCGTAGGCGAAGAGCGCGACTCCTGCTATTGTCAGCGCGACTCCTGCCGTATCCGAGAACGTCGTCCCGTAGTGCAGCGTGACGTCCGGCTGGCGCGGTATCACCACCATGAACGACGGCGACACGAGGTACGGCCCGTCCGCTCCTTCGGCCTGCCAGTTCGGATAGTAGGAAATGCTAATTATGTGCGGCACCCCCACGCAATCCGTGTGGAAGAGCACGCTGTCGTTCGTGACGACCTCGGAAACGTTGCAGCCGCCGTTGATGTGGGTCTTGGGCAGCGAATCGAGGCTGCTGCTTCGGAGCGTCAGCTGGCTGCCCGCGGGCACGTCCGAGAACACGAGCGGCACGTCAAGCAGGTCGTCGCGCTTGAACCATTCGTACGCTGCCGCTTTCCACCCGCCCGCATAGCTCGACGCGTCGAACACCACGGGCTCGTACTTCGGCACAGTCACATAATGGCCGTTGCCCGGCAGCAGTTCGTATAAGTCGAACGGGTCGAAGGACCTTACGAACCTGTACATGCTGCTCGACGCGAGGTCGGCCTTGACCTTGTCGCTGCGCGTTATGACCTGCTTAACGTTGAACATCTCCAGTCGTCTGGCCGCTGCTGCGGAGTTGAAGAACGTGCACGCGTATCCCGGCAGCGGGCACGACGCGACCTCGGATATCTGAGACTGTATGTAGAACACGAACGGCGAGGTCGGCGTGGACTGCATGTACAGCCCTTCGAGCGTCGAGCGGCCGGAGAACAGCGGCAGCGACTCGAACGCGCGCAGGCTGCCCGCGGCATCGTACAGGGGCGAATGCTCGTAGACTACGCGTGGGTCGGACGCGTCGCCGTGCAAATAGTTGTTCAGCGCGCTGTACGCCGGCCATAGCGTCTTGCCTTCGAACCCGGAGTAGTTCCACTGTATCCAGTAGTCGATGAAAGTCACGTTGGCGTGCGTCCACAACAGCGTGGCGGTTGCCACGATCAGCAGCAGCGCTATCCGCGGTGCTGTCTCGCCAAGCACACGCCCACCAGCCTTCACGGACGACAGCCTTGCCGAAAAAGCAAATACCAGTTCGCATGCGCCCGCTGCCGCGATGATCAGCGGGTAGAACTGGACGAACGGCACGAAGCGTATGTCCACGACGCCGATGTCGCCCGCGATGACGAACATTACGCCGGCCGCGAGTAGCGTGAACAGTATGAACGCAACACGGCTGTCGCGCCTGCGCCCGAGCGCGTATACGCCGACGGCCGACAGCATGTAGAAAGGCAGCAGCACGTCCGGGAAAGCCTCCTTTACGCTGTTGACGACCCATCTGTAGTTGTACGACGTGGTGTAGCCGAGCTTCGCCGCGAGCGGCACCAGCCAGAACGCCGAGAGCAGGAACGCGAGCCCGTACATCTTGACGAAGTATACGAAGCCGTCGACGAACGCCTTACGGTCGCGCTTCAGCAGCGGCCGGAGCAGGAAGAACGTCGATGCAACGCCGGCGAACAGCATCGTGTACGCATGCGACAGCGTGACGAGCGCGAACAAAACCGCGTTCAGCAGCAGCCACCTCACGCTGCGCGGCTCGGGCTGCTCCATCGAACGGTGCAGCGTCCCGAAGAACAGCAGCGTCAGCGCGAAACCGAGGCTGTACGAGAACTCGCCAGCGAGCGTGCTGGGTATGTTGCCGCCCCACATGCTGTTGGCTTCCATGAAGAGGAACGGCGTGAACGCCGGCAGGAAGTAGAACTGGAACATCGGCAGGCCGCCGTACCATCCGGGCGCCCAACCGACAAGCCTGCCTGCGGGCAGCAGCGCGTCGCGGAGGTACTCCGCCGGATAGAAGTGCGACGCAGTATCGCCGCCCGCCGTGGTCGTGAGCGAAAGCATCAGCTCGGGCTTGAAGTAGCTGAGCAGGAAGCCGAATATCGCGAGCAGCACGATTGCGTCCGCGATTTTTTCAGCCAGCGATTTCGACGAACCCGTCCAGATTACGACCGGGTGCTCATCCGACATATCAAAGACTAGCCATTTTCCAGCGTTTAAATCTAACCGAGGCACTGCACCATGTAGCCGACGTACTCGTCGATCGACGTGGCGGTCCTGAACTGCCTTGCGAGCGTGTCGTAGTACTGGACCTGCTGCGAGGAGCAGACGCTGCCGGCGCAGTTCGAGCACCTCGTAGCCCTCATCACCTCAAGGTTCATGCCGCCTACCGGAGCGCCGACCTGGCTCCAGTCGTTCTTGCTGAGCGTTATGTCTCCCGCATGCACGGGGCTGTCGACGCTGAGCTGCAGCGCCTCGGTGCACTGGCCCGGCGAGTAGAACCAGTACGACGTGGCCTTCTGCAGGTTCGTCACGCCCACGGTCTGCACGTTCCACTTGCCCGTGGTAGCGTTGTAGAAATAAAAGTTGCCGTTCGACAGCCCGCAGCCGTCTTGCTGCACGCCGTAGATGCGGCTGTACGGGAGCGACATCAGGTTCCATCCGGGCTGGAGCGTGAACGTCCCGACTACGTACGGGAGCGTAGTGGTTGTCGTACTGGTCGTGGTCGTAGTGCTTGTCGTCGTGGTGCTCGTAGTAGTTGTCGAAGTGGTCGTTGTCGTAGGCAAAGTCGTAGTCGTTGTCGTGGAAGTGGTGGTCGCCGGGGCAGTGGTCGTAGTTGTCGTCCCAGCCGTTACCTGTATGGTCGAATACCCGGCTCCCGGACAGGCGTAGTAACCGAACGTGCCGACAGCGCCAGGAGCAGCGAACGTGCCGCTGCCCGTGCGTATTATCGTGCCGACGCAGTTGCTGCCCGAGCATCCCTGATAATCGCAAACCTTGCACGTTCCGTACTGCGTCGTGGCTGTCACCGTGTAGCTGAGCGCTCCCGATACGGGGCTTAGAGTTAGCGAATTACATGGCGGTAGAGTGGTAGTGGTCGTCGTAGTCGATGTGACGGCAGTGGTAGTGGTGGTTGGCAGAGTCGTTGTCGTAGTGGGGACTGCCGTTGTAGTCGTGCCAGTCGTGCACATGCCGCCTACCTGGTATGGCGGAGCGCTGGAGCAGTATGGGGTGTCCTGCTCGCATATGCACACGCTTCCGACGCACTGGCCGATCATGCAACCATAGCAGCATCCGTACACTCCGGCCGGGCACAGGCTGGAACACGCCTTGGAGCATTGCGCATGTGTCGTGCAGCTGCCTCCGATGGTGGTAGTTGTCGTCGGCGTGGTCGTAGTAGTTGTAGGCAGAGTCGTGGTCGTTGTCGTTGAAGTTGTAGTCGTCGTCGGAATTGTCGTCGTAGTCGTAGCAGTCACCTGCAGTGTCGCATATCCGGCTCCAGGGCAGGCATAATAACCGAAAGTGCCTACAGCTCCTGGCGCGGAGAACGTCCCGTTGCCTATCCTTCCTTGCGAACCGACGCAGTTGCTGCCCGAGCATCCCTGATAATCGCACAATTTGCACGTGTTCGCCTTCATCCCAGCCGTCGCTGTATAGCTCGGCAGTCCAGACGCCGGGGTTAACGTAAGCCATGTGCACAACGGCATCGTGGTCGTGGTCGTCGTAGTCGGGACTGTCGTTGTCGTAGTGGTTGATGTGGTCGTCGTCGGAAGAGTAGTCGTGGTCGTCGTCCCGGACGTGCACACGCTGCCTACCTGGTATGGCGGGGAGCTGGAGCAGTATGATATCTCTAGTTCGCATGTGCACACGCTGCCGACGCATTGGCCTAGATTGCATCCGAAGCAGCATCCGGACACTCCTACAGGACAGAGGGCACTGCACACGCGCGAGCATTGCGCATGTGTCGTGCAGCTGCCTCCGATGGTTGTAGTCGTTGTAGTCGGCGGGACAGTTGTAGTGGTGGTAGTCGTCGGAATCGTGGTCGTCGTGGTCGGAAGTGTCGTCGTAGTGGTGGCCGTGACCTGTATCGTAGCATATCCCGCCCCCGGACATGCATAATATCCGAAAGTGCCGGTCGCGCCGGGCGCAGCGAACGTCCCGTTGCCCGTCCTTCCCAGCGAGCCGACGCAGTTCGCTCCGTTGCAGCCTTGATAATCGCACATCTTACAAGTGTTCAGCGTCATGCCGGCCGTGACTGTATAACTGGGCAATCCCGATGCCGGGTTCAACGTCAGCCAAGAGCAAGTGAAAGGCAGCGTTGTTGTCGTTGTCGTCGGCAGAGTGGTAGTAGTCGTCGTCGGAATTGTCGTCGTAGTCGTAGCCGAAACCTGCAGCGTTGCGTACCCCGCGCCAGGGCAGGCATAATAACCGAAAGTGCCTACAGCTCCTGGCGCAGCGAACGTCCCGTTGCCCGTTCTGGACAACGTGCCAACGCAGCTGCTGCCCGAACACCCAAGGTAATCGCACAGCTTGCACGTGCTCAACTTCATCCCGGCCGTCACCGTGTAGCTAGCCGATCCAGACGCCGGGTTCAAAGTCAGCCACGTGCACGTGGACGGAATCGTGGTCGTGGTCGTATGCACATTCGTGGTGGTCGTAGTCGGGATTGTCGTTGTCGTAGTGGTCGTCGTGGTGGTCGTCGTGGTCGTAGTGCCTGAAGGGAGGCAGTTTGCCGGGCATGTGAACGGCTCGGACTGGTCCTCGACCCAGCCGGACTGGCAGCAGTACCAGTTCGTATACCTCGCCGTGCAGCTGGGGGTGACGCAATGGTCCCACGCCCCGCCGGCATACGCCGCGGGTACGGCCTGCGTCAGCGCGAACGCGGCCATCAAAAGGACCAGGACTTGGTGGGAGGAACGGATGCCGGGCATTTCTACCAATCTGTAATTCGATTCGGCGCAATATAAAATCGTCCGGCGCGCGGCGCGGCCGCTTTGTGTGATTTTTATGCCGTCCGGAGGCAAATATCAATAATGAACCACGACGAGACGAACGTCGTAATGACGCTGGGTGCGCTGATAGCCATAGCCGCGGGCGCCCTCTTCTACTTCGTGTACTTCTACAGTCCCGGGTCGGGCGGGCAGTCTGATGCTGTGCTGTCGGAGTTGTCGTCGCTCTCTCCGGACCAGCACACGCTTGACATCATCTCGGCCGCAAAGTGCAGGACACTTGAAAAATACGACGGCTACTGGGTGGTAACGGACTGCGATGGCGGCGTCCACTTCCAGATAGACTTTTCTGCAGGCGGCTACATGATGCTGTACTGCGCGGACGGGCAGACGCTTCAGGACAGGTTCGTCCAGTTGTCCGGCTACCTCAACAAGACGTGCACCGACCAGTCGGACGCGGGCACGTTCCTGAATAACTACGGGTCGGACCAGCTGTACTCCGTCTGCGGCTACACGGCCATAGTCCGCGGCGACTGCATCGTCGGCGTCAGCTAGGCGCGCCAGGCGCGGCTTCCGAACGTTTTTATACCGAACGGCGGCAATTATAAAATATGGATTACGACGAGCTGAAGGAGAAGTACGACCAACGGCTCGACGACGGGCAGAAACTCCCCGTGAAAGCGATTGCAATCGCGGTCCTGGTCATTGTCGTTGCGGTCGCGGCGTATTACCTGTGGACCTCGGGCATGTTCGTTGCGCAGAGCACGCCCGAGAAGGTGATGGGCGAGCTGGTGTCGATAAGCGCCCAAAACGACACAGTAACCCTGGCCGACAGGGAGAGGTGCTCAAAAATCCAAAAGTCGGACACGGAATGGACGATAAGCGGCTGCACGGACGACATTGAAATACATCTGACGTTCTATACGGACGAGTACGTAATGACTATATGCGGTGGCTGGGTGGACGGGCGGTCAGTCGCCAGATCGAGCTCAGTCCTGACATACTTGGGCATATTGAAACAGGGATGCGATGCGAACACCATCTCGCTTTTGATGGTCGACGGCAGCACGAGCGTTTACGACGTTTGCGGCAAGAAACTTTACATGAAGGACGGGTGTATAGTATGAAGAAGACGACCGGCGTTGCAGTTTTCGCGCTTTCACTCCTAGTGCTAGCCGTTTTTGCACAGGACGCCTTGGCCGGCTGCTCGCGCGCAGGTTCCTGCGGGTCATGCAGCAGCGGCTGCGGATCGTGCTGCTCCGCCACTACCAGCCCGTCGGGAGACTGCACGGGATGCTCGTTCAGCGCATCATGCAGCGGCACTTCCCAGAGCACTTGCGGCGATTGCTGCTCGTGGACTGCTCCGGTGACAACGACCACGGCCGCACCAACGACGACCACGAAGGCTCCCACGACAACAACCAAGGCTCCCACCACCACGACGAAAGCCCCGACCACGACCACAACTCAGGCACCCACTACCACGACGACTTTAAAAATCAACGGTCAGGCATGTTACGCCAGCGGCGAATGCGTCAACTACTGCTGCAATGGTTATTGCAGCAACTACAAACCTGCCGGTTCCACATGTTCGGGCGGTTCCGAATGTTGCAGCACCTACTGCTGCAATAGTCAATGCAGTGCCAAAAAACCTAACGGCGAATCATGCAACACGGTCGACCAGTGCTGCAGCGGCATTTGCTGCAACAGCGTCTGCGCGTCCTCCTGCGACGCGTGCGATTCCAATTCTGACTGTAACGACGGTAAAGACTGCACTAGCGACATCTGCAACAATCCGACGTCGGAAAGCTCGACGTGCAGCCACGGCGACGGGTGCGATGACAACAACTTATGCACGGCAGACCAGTGCGCGGACGGCACGCACTGCACGCACACGGCCAAGAACTGCGAAGACAGCAACATGTGCACCGACGATGGATGCACCGTATCCACTGGCGCATGTTACAATGTTGCCAACACGGCCGACTGCGGAACGTGTTGCAAATGCAGCGGAGGCTCCCAGGTCGTCGACCCGCTCCAGGACAGCGACTGCGCTTCTTATGGCGTCTGCTACGAGTGCTCGGCAACGACCAAGCAGACGTGCGTGGCGAAGGCGGCGGGCACCGCATGCACCCCGCCGACGGGCGGCAAGTGCGCCAGCGGCGTATGCGCGGGCCCAACCACGACCACGACGCTCATCCCTTACTGCGATGCCAGTTATTTCGGATGGTGCACGAACGGCGGGCCATATATAAACGCGGGGTGGTCCTGCGCCCCCGATAGCGGTGCGTGCCCAGGATTCAAGGATTACAACGGCGACTGCTACTACGGCGGCGCCAACTGCCGCGGCTGCGACTTCGGAGGCTACGGCTGCAGCTGCTGCCCGTACAGCGGCGGCGTGTGCGATTACACCACCAAGCAGACCGCCGCCCAGAAGCCGGCCTGCGGCACGACCACCTGCACGAACAAGATGCTACAGGGGGCTGCCATATGTCAGCAGACCGGCTGGGTATGCTCAAGCGCTGCGGTCGGGTGCTGCACGAACGCGGACTGCACGGGCTACGGAGCTGACCACACTAAGATGATATGCGAATGCCCGGATTCGAGTACGAGCATGGCTTCAACCGACTGCGGCAAATACGGTCAGAGCTACACATGCATACCCAAGGGATCTTGTAGCGTTAATACTGACTGTAACTCCGGATACTGTTGTCCTGTGGATTCTACCGGACCTGGCAACACCGACTCTAGCTGTTTTGCGGCCATAAATGATTACAGCCCGGCTTGGCTCTGCGTGCCGTGATTCTCATGGGCTGGCAAGAGTGCGCTAGTGATACAGTCGGTAAGATTGTAAGCAGCGGAGGCACGTCGTTCATCTGCTCCAACGCCGATGGCATGTTCGCGTGGAAGGAGACCTCCGACATGCGGACAGTCGTGTTCGTGCTGATATTGCTGTCCTTGCTGCTGATAATCCTTAAACTCTTCAGGTCCAAGACCAGGTCTTCGAGAAGGCGCTAACCATCGTTAGTAATTATTGGAAGGCTTACATACGGTGGGTTGCGATAGGCATCGTGAAAAATGATATAAGAGTCATTCACGCCGATTTTCTTCAAAAGATTCTCGTTTGAATTGTACGGGCCCACTCCATAGCCCGGCGTCCATGCTATGCCCGGGAACTTGACATCCACTTTATCGGCGACGTCCGGCGGCAGGCATATCGCATATTTCTCGCCCGACGTCGCTCCTACCTGCGGATGGTTATGGACGGTGAAAACGGGGATGTTGGCCATGCGCAAGGCAGCTATGCTTGTGTGTGATGCGCTTTCATCGTCGCCTATACCAATTCTTCCATATCCGATCGAAAATTTCGCCAGGTCCCAATATTTCCAATTATCATTCAAATAACCGTCGATGCCGTCATTGTCTTTGGCCAATTCGGCCCATTCGCCGCTATTCATGTGCCTTTCCAATGCCGCAACCACCGCTGGGTTGAGGATATGGCTTATCACATCGGCATAACCATGTTGGCTCAAGTCCCCCAGGTCGTCATAATATCCAATCCTCGGGTCTCTACCATATGTTTCTCCATCCGGATAGTTCTTCACCATATCATATGCCTGCCGCATGCCCAGCATGCATCCCTTGAGTCCGGGCACATAGTCGTATCCTATCTGGTAGCCTCCCAAGGTCATCGTGAACCTTGCGACCATGGCAGCCTTCAACGCCTCGACCCGTTCAGGGGTGTTGTAGATTTCCTTCAGCTTCGCCGAGTCGTATTTCGGAAAGTCCGGGTTGTACACCTCCGGGCGCTCCCTCGCCGGGTCCAGTTCGAACGACAGCATCATGAGCTCCTTCAGGTCCGGCGAATCCGGCCGGGCCTCCCAAAAATGATTTGCGCACCATGCTTCGATCTTTATCTTCTCGTTCAACCCGTAGAACATCTCCGGATGCTTTACGACGTCGAAACCACTGCCGGTGATGGCCTTGAGCTGGTCGGCGACCGCCCACGCATGCACGGCCGCCGGATCGCCGATGATCACGGATGAGCTGGGGCTGGAGCTGACGTCCCCGATTCCCGCCATCCTCGGCTTCACGAGCACCGTCGGCGTCGGATTGTATATGTCCGGGTTCGTCGGGTCGAAAGTGTACGGGCTGACCTGTATGGCGTCCACGAGCATCCGCACGGCCGCGTCATCGACAGCCAGCCCGTGCTGCATGCGGGCCACGGCGGTCGCGTTGCCTATGCCCCAGAACGCCGCGGGCTTCAGGTGCATGCCCGCATAGCCGTTATCGAGCACGTACTTCGCCGTGTCCGCCGCGACCGCGTCCCTGTCGGCAGTTATCTGGGGGTCGTTCGTCGCTGCATTCTTCATTATCCCGTAGATGCGATGGCCCTCTGCCTCGTCCACGCCCTGCGCCAGCGCCGCCTTTATGAACAGGTTCTCCGGGCTGTTGCGTTCGGCCTCGTCAAGGTGGTTCTTCAGCACGATCCCCCCGACGACGAGCGGGACCGCGATGGCCGCGACCTTGCCCAACGTGCTCAGGCCCCTGTGCGATTCCATTCCGTCGAACGCCCTGGAAGTGAGGTTGGCGCCGTAGATGCCCGACCCCAGTCCGAGCGCCAGATCCCTGAGCCTCTGCAGCGGGCCGTACGCGGCCGGGGCGGCCGCGTTCCATCCGGGCTCGGTCGCATTCAGGAACGCCCTCGTCCCGTTATAGTCCAGCCCCTCCACCGTCAGCGGCTCGACCGGCAGTCCCTTCCCCTCTCGTTCCTTCAGATACAGCGCCTCGGCCACGCCCGGGAAGTTGCTCGGGCTGTCCACCAGTCCGAGCGCTTTTGTCAGCGGGTCGGCCTTGTCCTTGATCGCGTACGCAATCTCTCCTATCCGCTCGTGCGCATGCTCGTCTGCGACCGTGTCGAGCTCGCGGACCTCCTTCGCCGCGTTGTAACCTGGAATGGTCTTCGCGCTGCCTATGGCCTCGGCCATCCTAGTGTTCAGGGCGTTCGCCTTGACGGCCCGCTCCTCGCGATATCCTGTCGGGTCGAACAGCTTGTACGCCATGTTGCCGAGTGCGTGCATCGTCATAAAATCGCTATTTATTCACTACCTACAAGTGGTATATAAAGGTAACCGCCGCAAAGCGCCGGAACGGCCGTAGGCGGCGCGCGGCCGCGGCTCCATGATAGCAGATAATTGTGCGCGCCCCGATTTAAAAACTCTCGGTCAGCCGGAGACCATCTTTTCGACCCATCCGGCGAACCTGACCGCCTTGTCGACCATCGACCTGGCGTCCGCAGCGCCCATCCTTTTGCCCATGTAACCTATCGCGCTCCTTTTGTCCAAGGCCTCCTTGATTATGGCCCTGCCGAAGTCGTCGTGGACGACCTTGATCACGTCGACGTGCAGGTTGACAGCCTCCCTGTGGTCCTTGCTCGCCCGTCTGCCCAAAAACTTCACAGTAAGCGCGTCATTCGAGTTTATTATCGACTGTACCGCGTCGAACCCTGCGGCGTTCGGCCTGCCCTTCTCCAAGCTGTCCATCGCGGAACTTAGGAATTCCTTGGCCTGCTGCAGGAATTCTGCCGCCCTACCCCTCGGCTCTTCTCTCATACAACGTCCTGCCCTCCCGCCTCACCCGGATTATGAAATCGATGTTGGACGAAAATTCCCTTTCAGTTATGAAAATAGGAGAGATTATCACGTCATGTTTTTCCAGGAATTCCTGCGTGGCCGTTTGGATTTTCTGCTCGACGCGCTTGTCGGGCCTGTCCGTGACAAAAAGCAGGTCTATGTCGCTCCCGAGCCCGGCCGTGCCCGCGGCCGCGGAACCGAAGAGAATTATCCTGCTCACACGCGCAAGCCTTGCCGGATTGGCTCCTTTTACGAATTTTTTTGCCAGGCCGAGATAAAATCCGCTTTCCATCTGGAACAGCCTCAGTATCTCCCTGATAAGGGAATTTGCAAGATTCAGCCTGTACAAAACGGACCTCCCGGACTTTCTGGTCACCAACGCCCTCGCGTCCGCGAGCTGCTTCAGCGACGGGAGTACGCTTCCATTGGAGAGCTTCAAGGTCGACGATATTTCGTTCAGCGTGAATTCCCGTGCCGGGGTTTCCGATAGTTTCCTCAGAATCTTGACCTTCGTCTTCGACCCCATTATCTCTTCTATCATTTCAATCAGTCTATTTTTAGATTCCTGAGTCTTTTTTTAGACTATTATAAGTAGTCGCCGCTTGTATATAAACCTGGTCTTCAGCAAATCCCGTCCGCTCCCCCTATGACATTGAAACCGCTCGGATCCGGCTCCATGTAAAGCTCCAGCCTGCACTCGCGGCCGCACGACGTGCACTTCCCGCCCGCCGCTTCGAGCTTCTTCGCGAACTCGTGGCCGCTCAGCTTTTCGGCCAGCTCCTCGTACGATAGCAGGCCGTAGCCCGCGTCGATCACGCCCCGCGCGAAATCCTTGCCGAAATCTGCCGCGCAATGCCTCGGAAGGGCGCTTCCGCATTTACTATCGAGCTCCACGCACGCGTCGAAGTGCTTTGCGAATCCCGCATAGAGCGACATGACCGACGAGTAGTCCTTCTTCTCGATCGCGCGGCTGAGCGCCCCGTGTAGATAGCAGGCCGAAGCGACGCCGTGGAAGCCGAACCTAATCCTGTTGATATAGTTAGAAAGCACCGTGCCCATAATCTGTATCGGGCTAGACGGCGTAATCTAGGGATGCGACCAGCCTCGGTGGTGGGTTTTAGAGAAATATGGCTCGCATGAAACTCTTTTTCATGGATACAAAATCCGTAGGCGAAGCTTTCGAGAAGATCCGCGGCGTCCAGGGGGAACTGCGAATCTGGCTCGATTTCGCGTTGTTGGAGTATATGGAAAAATACGACAAAGATTGCTACGACGGTCGCATCGCAGCTTCGGCGAACATAATCGCGCTGAAATACCTGAAGCAGACCGTCTTGGAAAATATTGGCGACAGCGAGGAATGCGCGCTTGCCGTCGGCATCTTCGCCAGCGGCTACATAGACGGCCGCATCATGACCGCGGTGGAGGGTAGGAAGCGTCCGCGGAAAGGCTTGGGCTATTGCGTTTAAATCCTTAACCGCGTCCCTTCTAATCATGAGCAAAGAAACGGAGCCGAACATGGGAGCCGTAATGCTCGAGTTGTATGACTCTGTGAAGCTGTACGCGGAAAGAAATTTCTCAACGGGCAACACGGCAAGGATATTGATGGGAAAGGAGCCGGACATGCCGGAATTCATGGACTATGCCGGAAGCACGATAATAGAAACGTTAAGAAAAAGAGGCATCGAAAATCCGTCAAGAGAAACGCATACGAATCTGATGGCGCATATGATTGGCTGGTGGATCGAGTGCCTGCACGATGGAGGGCAGTACATGACCCTTTCGATTGTAGAATCGGCCGCTGACAAGGCCAATGAATATTTTTCCAAGAACGGAAACGAGTTCTACGCGAATGTCGCGAAATTTGGGAAAGACCTGGCCGGCTTTCTGAAGAGTTCATGAGATGCTGCTACGAATAATTAGTTGGATTCGCTTCCCGATGGAATGTACTCCTTGACAGTTCTAATTTTGAAGCATGTAAGACAGGGTTTTGAGATAGTCCCTCACTTTCAGCGGCTCGGCATTCTGATTCTTATGCGATTTATAGTAGTCGTACACGTCGTTGAAAAACAGTTCTTCCTGGGTTTCTGCATGTTCCCTCAAATCACTTAAATCGACGGTTCTGTCGAGCGTTTTGATTTTTTGGGACGCCAGTTTGTAACCTGCAGAAACTGGGATATTTTTCATTGTGTCCAACAGGCTGCGGTTGGCAATCCTGACGTCCAAATCCTCGCCTTCGAGTTTTTTGTTGAACGCGTCTCCGAAGACCAAGGCCTTGTAACCGTCAACATCCGGGAACGAATCGTGGAGAAGTTTCCTCGAATAGAACTTGAACTGGTCGAAGTATGACATGCAAATATCAAAAACATAGATGGATTGGAGGAGGTTCCATTTCACGGAATCTTCGGTAGGCTTCTTAGTATGGACGTATTCGGAAATGCCTTCAAGGACCGACTTGTCGCCAAACAGATACATGGAATTTTTCACAATGCTCCCGAGAAGGTAGTCGTTGTGTTCGCATCTCTGGGTTATGTTATTGCTGGAAAACGGGATTATATCCAGGTTCAGGTTAGCGCTTTTTGATAAGAACTCCGCGTTCGCGTCTATCCTACCGGCCGATTCCTCGTCGGTAGTCACGGCCGCGACGTCTATGTCGCTCGAATCGTTCTGCTTGTTCTCCGTAAATGATCCGAACGCCCACGCGACTCTGGTATAACCGCCGAGCTCCTTCTCCAATGTTTCCGACAGTTTTTGGAAGTCCGGCTCCATACACGGGTATTTAAAAATCACTTTTAAATAACTAATCATGCCTCTGGAAATCGAGGTCAAAGAGGTCCTTGACTGGTACATGGAAAACGGAATCCCTCTCAACAAAACTAAAATCTACCTCTCCGACAGGTTTGAAAACGTTCGCAAGGAAGAAGGCGGTGTATTTTTCCCTCGAAATCTTGAAGGTTACGTGTTCCCGGCGCCTGACGAAAAGGAAATTCTTGCAAGGTACGTCCATGAGTCGGCACATGGGTCGTTTTTAGAGAACTTTCAAATAGGTCAGGCCGTCGTGAATCTGGATAAGGAAGTGTACGATCTGGAAAAAACGCTATTTGATAACGAAAAAATAGACAACTTGATAGCGATTGAAAAAGAACAATCGGATTGTGTTTCTAGAAAACTCTCGGAATTGGATATCGAGAGCTTAGATTCGCGCTTTAGGAACCACGCGGTCTACGAAGTTGATAAAAATTGCTTCGAAGAATATAGGGAAAAATCATCACGTTTGGAAAACATACAAACTAAACTACTTCCCTACATGGAAGGATTCTCACTCTTGGTTGAAGAAAAAATTATAGGACAAATAAAACGGACATTTTCAGAGAATTATTATCTCGAAGATTATGACATGTTGAAAACATTGGAAAAAGAAGGTTTTCAGAACGTAATAGATTACTTGAGAAGCCTGAATGTGAAGAGTTTTTAAACATTACAGTCCTAATAGCAATTAGGTGATGCCATGTCCTCTGAAGTCGTCTACTTCCCGAACATACAAAAGCTGCTGGGCAGCGCTTATTTGGTAACTGAGTCCTCCTCCACGCAGCTGTACTATGGAAGGCCGAGAGCACCACCAGGGCACGTCCTTTCTTTCGACCCACTTTCTAGAAATGAACTTTTCAGAGGACCGATGAGATCGCCGTCAATGCCTGGATTAGTGAGGTCAACTATAATCACTGACAGGTATACTGGCGTAAAAGTTTCGACTCACTCCGAGGATCAGGGTCATCCGTCGCACATAGATATGAACAGTTGGGTTCTTCACGAAGATGGTTCGAACTTCGACCAGAGACGCTTCGGCTCGTCTGGTGAAGAACTATCAGAGTCGGAAAAAGCGCTTGAATCCGCACGAAAATACTTGAGAGAAAGGGGCCTTATAAAGTAATTTGACTAAGACTCAAAAATCTTGCTAACGGCTTTGGAGATTTTTTCCCACTCCAAACCCTTTCCAGGCTTCTGACGAACTATGAAATATTCGTCATGACTCTGTTCTATAAAAAAGTCCTTGCACTCTATCCTGCAGTCCTGCCAGTCATACTTCTCAACGAGGTTGTGTATTATCAGGTCTATGTCAGTCGAGTCGAAAGTCCCTTTGAAATCTTTGTTTATAGTAATGCCCAATTTTCTGAAAAATATCTTCGGGTCCGCATCATAGCAAATATCGGCTTGCGTGAGGCCTGTGCCATAGGCAAGGTCTATCGAGCACATGCCCGTCTCGCCGAGTTCCTCGAACAGCCTTCTGAAAAATCTCCCATAATCTTCCTTTATGAGGTGTATGCCCATCGAGTCTTTTCCAAAGCTGAGAGACCCTTCTTGCATAACGGTCACACGATTGTTTTATTGGCTGCTATTAATTCGTTATTAAACGGCCTTCTAATAATTAATGCATCAGTCGCATCACGGCCCGCTTCCCGGCGGCCAGAAGCCGTAGAAGCGGTCGGAGACGGTCATGCCGATCGACTGGATGCGGATGTTGAACAGCACGAGTATGGGGAACCTGGGGTCGTACGAGTAGCACGGCGTGTTGAGCGTATAGTCGAAGTACACGATCATCTTCTTGAACGCGAACGTGTCGACGTACGTCTTGAACTCGTCGAGGTTGTCCACTAGTTCGCTGCAGCTGCTGCTTGTTGCCACGACCTCCAGCGCCTTCTCCTTCACGTTGTTGAACACGAACGGCTGCTCGGACAGCACGATCTCGGACGCGTCCGGGATCGAGTACGGCTGCATCCACTTGCTGACGAGGTAGAATATGCTGACTATGACGACCGCCGTGATGATTAGGAACTGCGCCTTTCTGCCGAAGGACCTCGCCTCCGCTCCCGCGACTCGCTTGCCTGGCATATAGCGCACCGATAGTACAGATAGCGCTGCCGGCCGTAATAAAACGGATGGGTTCTTAACTTTGACGCAACTACAGCTGATTATGGAAAAACTGCGCGAGACATACAAAAACATGCCCGTCCTCGACGCCGAGCTGCAGGCGAAGCTCGACGGCATCAACTCCAATCTGGGGCTCATAGACGCGGCCGCGACGCTGTTCGACGCGTTCGGGGTGGCCGTGGTCGGCTACGGGATTTACAAACGGATTTCGGACAAGGACGCGTCCGCCGAGAAGGCGGTCACGGACATATTGGCGCGTTACAGGGCCGAAATCGCAGTCCTCAGGTCGGAGTACGAAAAGGAGAGGGACGACTTCCTGAGCGCGCAGCTAAAGAAGCTGGGTCAGGCATGATGCACGCCTTTATCCGCTGCTATCTTCTCCTTCACCCAGCCGACGAACGCGTTGGACTGCCTTACCGCCGCCTCCGCCTCTGTTTTTGAGACCGTCACGGCCTTGTACGCCTTTATGTGCCTCATATCCAGAAGCGTCCCAAGGACGTGGGATTTGTTTTCGTTCAACCTGCAGCCGGCCTCCCTGTGCAGCTTGACGGCCTCCAGATGGTCGGCTGTTGCGACTTTTCCGATGAACCACATCGTGAACGCGTCGTTCGCGGCTATGGCCGCGTCCGCGGCGTTCCCTAACGCGGCCTTGTACCTGCCGCTGAAGAAATTGGCATTGGCGGAATCCAGGAATTCCACCGCGTCGCTCAGCCTCTGCGGCGACTTGTCCTTCGTTTCAATCCTCAATGCGCGCACAACCTTTTAATGGTTAGCGCACCAGATCGTTCAAATCGTCTCCGTACAACCGCAGGTGGTTCTCGACCATGCCGACTATCGCCGGCTCCTTGCAGCGGAACAGCCTCTTCAACTCGGCTTTCGACATTACGTCTGAGAATACTATGATATCCTCCTCCAGCAGCCGTTCCGATGCGCCGATAATCCTGTTCTTGATCTGTTTTTTTTCGGACAGGTTTTCCACCACTACGACCAGGTCCACGTCGGACTTTGGACTGAAGTTCCCCCTTGCGAACGAACCGTATATGGCCACCGCGACCACCGTCTTGAACGCCTTCGGCTTTGCGACATCGAGCATCTTCGAAGAGATTTTGGCTGCGATGTTCCTCTCGCTCTCGAACACGGGCAGTATAAGGTTTTTGACGACGAAATTCTCGTCGTTCATCCTGCATATCTTCACGTTGCCCTTGTAATCGACGTGCAGGACGCCGTCATCCTCCAACTCCTTCACAACCTTCGACACCAGGCTCTTGTCCAGGCCGACGTCGTCCGACAGCCTTGTCACGGTGCGGTCCAACTTCGGATACACGCACATCTTGCGCAACACGGCTATCTTCGTCTTAGAACCCAACGTCCTCTCCAGGAGCCTCGGCCTGTCTCGTTGCATTTTTATCAACAATTGTTGATGTTTTTGCAACTATTTAAAAACTGCGCAGGCAGAACCCTGACCGTATGCGGTCATTGGTACTTGAGCTTGACGAACTGCGCATGCGGCACGCCGCCGATCGAGATTACGTTCTCCTTCGTGATGAAACCGCTCTTCTTCGCGAGCGCGACTATCCGCGTGCCGATTATGTTGCCGATGCTGCACGTGTTCAGATACTTCACAGCGTCTTTCTCGTTGTCGATCAGCTTCTCGCCGTAGAAATATTTGCTGACCGTCAGTTCGATGCCGAGCTTCTTGTCCTTTATGCGCTTGTCGAGCAGGTCGTCGTCGCACATCGCCAGGAGCAGGTCGTCAGTGACTACGAAGAACTTGCCCCAGAACACGCTACCCACCTGAAACTTCGATGTTCACATTTCCTTGGACGACGACCTCGCGCCGCACGCCTCGCACTTCATGAACGAGAACCTGCCCTCCTTCACTATCGATGTGTCGGGCTCGCCGCACACGTGGCAGTAGACGTACTCGCGTATGTAGTCCTCGAGCTTGCGCTGGATCATCGACTGCTCCACCTTGCGCTGCAGGACCAGCGTGCCCGCATCGACGTTCCCGGGCGTGGCCAGCTGCTTCAGCAGGTGCTTCGCCAGGTGGTGCGGTTCGCGACGGAGAGCCGAGGTGATGTCGATGAAGTTCTTGATGATGGTCTTGTTGCCCTGGACGAACGCCACGGCCTGCGGCACAGTGAACCTCTTCTTCTCCAGGTCCTTCTTCGGCATCTGCTGCATCGCGACCTTCAGCAGCGCGTCGTATTCGTCCGCCATAAGCTATCACGTTGCTTTCATTTCGGAATCGAGCCTGATAAGGTTAACCCTTTATCGCCCTGAAGCGTCCGGGAGAGGGTTCGAAGATGCTGCCGTCCTCCAGGAGGTCGTCGACGGCGCGCTCGACCACCGCGTCCGGCAGCTGCAGCGTCCCGAACAGCAGCATCACGTCCACGCCGCCGCCTTCGTCCAGCTTCTCCAGCGCCTCGAGCACGCGCGGCTTGTAGTCCTCGTCCTTCTGCTCGAGCACGACATGCAGCGCCTCGGCGTCCATGCCCACGCGCCTGGCGTACTCGCGCATCTCGTCTTCCGTCATCGTTGACGCCGCCCGGCGCAGGTTCTCCACGGCGGTCTTCTGGTCGTTGAGCCTGTCGAGCAGTTCGAGCTTGCGCAGGCTCTCGTCGTTCGACTCGTCCGGTCGCAGCACGCGCACCGACTCCGCCGCGACGTAGGTCTCGCCCTGGTACTCCTTGACCTTGCCTATGACGACCGCGGCGTCGCCCGCTTTCACGCCGTCGAAAATCCTGATGTCGGCGCCGAAAGCCTTCGCGCGCACGGCGTCCGTGCCGTCGTCGAGCGTGATGCTGGCGTAGCTGCCGGTCTCGTTCACGAACCTGTCGACGACGGTGCCTATCAGGTTCGCGCGCGACAGGCGCTCGCCCAGGGGCGTTATCACATGGCCCGCTTCCATGGACTCGCGGCTGCCGGGGAAGAAGCGGCCGTGCGTGATGTCGGACGCGCGCACTCGCACAGCCACGAGCCTGCCCGGCCGCGTGTCCTGCTGCGCCGGCTCGGCCTGCGCGTCGGGCGCTCGTTCCGGCCCGCCTTCGAACATGTCGTTCTCGGAATACATGATGCTCACGCCCGATGATTGGTCAAATCTAATTGCACGCGAAAAAACTTAACCGCGCACCCGGCTGACGAAGTTCGGGCGCGGCTCGTAGAGCTCGCCGACCTGCAAGAGCTTGCGCAGCATCTCCTCCGCGTCCTCTATCCCCTCGGCAGCAGCGCGGCGCACCAGCTCGTCGCGCGGCATCTCCTTGCCGGCCTCGGTCTCGAGCGCGGATATGACGTCCATCATGATCTTGGTCTTGCCGCGCTGCGCCGATGTCATGCGCGCGCCCTCGACCTTGTCGATGTCTATCTTGCCCGTGCTCGGCTCGAAGCCGAACTGGCGCAGCGACAGGCTCATGAGGTTTATCGCGCGCTGCGCGTCCTCCGGATCCACCGTCTCCGACAGGCGGACCTTGGCCGACGCCTCGGACAGGCGTATCAGCGAGTCGTACTGGCGGACCGTTATCGACACGGCGGAATCCTCGCCGCTCATGGCGCGCATCTCCAGGTAGAAATCCTTCAGCTTCTCGCCCGTCTCCACCGTGAGCTTGGGATGCACGTTCGCGCGCGCGTATGCGATGTACTTGCGCAGGAACGCCGGGTCGATCATCGGAACGGCGGCGTCCTCCTCGAAGTGCCGCATCCTAAGCACGTGGTCCGCGATCTTCAGGTCCGTCTCCGGGTTCGGCACGTCCTTGAGCGCGAACCGCAGGTCGAACCTGCTGAGCATGACGTCGTTGATGTCCAACTGCTCCTTGATCGGCATGTACGGATCGAACCTCCCGAACTTGGGGTTCGCACCTGCGAGTATGGCGGTCTGCGCAGGCAGCGTGGCGACGATCGACGCCTTCGCGATGGATATGGTCTCGAGCGACATCGCCTCCTGAAGCTTGATCATGTCCTGCGGGGCCACGTGGCTGAACTCGTCGATCGCGCATATCGAGCGGTTCGCGAGCACCAGCGCGCCCGCCTCCAGCACCCAGCCGCCCACGAACTTCTCCTCGCGCACCACCGTCGCGGTAAGGCCCGCACCTGATACCGCCGTGCCGGACGCGTACTTGCCGCGCGGTATCATCGTGGACGCGAGCTTCATTATCTGCGACTTGGCCGTGTTGTGCACCACTA
>JAPLUY010000055.1 GCA_026397385.1 Candidatus Aenigmatarchaeota archaeon | reverse complement strand
TTGCGCCTGTATCCCTTCGCGCCGATCGAGTGGTCGGTCAGACGCATGCCGAGCATGAGGCGTGTTAGCAAGATGAAGCCCGTGCTGAGCAGCTTGCGCGTGAACGGCCTGCGCTGCGAGCCGACTGTCTTCGAACCGATGACTATGCTGTTCGAGTCAAGCAGCCTCGCGCACTCCGGAATGAATGAGCGGTAGTCGACGGTCAGGTCCGCGTCTATGGAAATCAGCTTGTCGTAGCGCGCAGCCTTGGCCGCGGCCTTGAACGCATAGCCGACGCCGCGGCCCGGGAGGCTGACGAGCCTGACTTTCTTAGGGAAACGAGCCACGAGGCTTATTGCGATATCCGGAGTGCGATCCGTTGAGCCGTTGTCGGAGATGATCAGTTCGAACGGATGCCGTGTCCTGTTCATGTACGACACGAGGCGCCTTACGTTCGATTCGAGTATAGAGGCCTCGTTATAGACCGGGATTATTATAGAAATTCCTCCAAGCTTCACAAAATCACGTTAATAATAATAATCGATATAATTAAATAATGGGTCTGCGGAGCGCTTTATTGGATCGCTCCAAGCTCCCCCTATATGCGATACTCGTCATATACGTCGCCTATTCCTTGACCGGCATCGACAGCCCGTGGTCCATGGGGCACCACGGCTGCGTGGGCGGGGAAAAGAGCAGGCCTGCGATTTACTACCTGGACCTGGGCTACACCACGACCAAGCTTGGGCAAGTGGCCAGCAAGGATCCTTCCATGTGCGTTACAAGCCTAGACTACAACGTGGACCATCCGGCCGGGCTGCCTCTGCTGATATCGCTGTCGTTCCAGGCGTTCGGTATAAGCGAGGCCGCTGCGAGGGCGACGATCGTCGTGAGCAACATCGCCATGATATGCTTCTTCTACCTGTTCGTGAAAGAGTACTGGAACAACAAGTTAGCGTTTCTGGCGACGTTGACCATGGTCATAACGCCGATGTTCTTTTACATAAGGAGCTTCACGTCGACTGAGGTCTTCTCGATGATGTTCATATGCGGGCTGCTGTACATGTACGTCAAGTGGCTTAAGACGGGGTCCGAGAAACTTTTCTGGACGAGCGTGGTGTTTTTCTTCATTGGCGCCGTTTTTTCCGACTGGTGGGTCTACCCGGTGCCTTTCTTGATGATGGCGCACAGCTGGCTCTCCAAGAAGCCTAAAAAATTCAGGAAGCTCCTTATTTTCATACCAATCGCCGCGCTCGCAATGGCGGTTTACATCGGCCACATGTGGTTGCTGACCGGATCGCTCATAGGGAACGGGTCGCACTGGGGCAGCCTATTGGACAGGTTGCTGTTCAGGCTCAACCTGGACCAAGCGAGTCAGCAGTATAATATAACCCCGCTCGCGCTTACGAAAGCGATATTGGAAAGCTGCATGCGTTATTACAATCCTTTGCTTTTTTCTTTAGCTGTAATATACATAGCCACGACGCTCGTCCGCATCCGCAAAGGCGTCGACGAGAGGGACCTGCTCGTGGTATTGCTGTTCGCGATGGCGGTAGCGATTCTATACGCCTTCAGCAACATAACATGGATACACGATTTCTTTGTGTTATTCTTCCTGCCGTCGGTGTCGCTCGCTGCCGCTTCCGTGATGGCACGCGCGCTGGGTAGCGGCAAACGGAGCGTGGTGTTTTACATAATATTGTTGCTCATAGTGGCAGCGTCGTCCTACGGCACTTACAAAGACATATACAGCTGGTCTACGACCTCGGACGACCTCGTTAAATTCATGCACGACCACGACGGGAGTTTCATATTCACTTTCAACGAGAGCCCGGACTACCAGCAATTTGGGTTCTACACGGATTGGAGAAATATAGCTTGCGCCGATAGCATCAGCCAGATGAACGGAATCGACTTTACGAAATTCAACTACATAGTCACGAGCGCGGGCGGGACCGACGCGTCGTTAGCATCTTACCTGGAATCCAAGTTCGGCGCGCGTTCCCAAATCATATACAACGCCTATACGAACCAGAATTACACCGTGTATTTAGTTTGATCGCTCGCATCTTCTGAGGATGACTGAGTCTGGTAATCAGCGCAGCATGTCGATGAAAAGCTTAGCCTGGTCCTTCAGACGCTTGACGTCCCCGGAGGACAGCTGCTTCAGCATGTAGGACGGCCGAAGGTAGAACTTCATCAGCGCCGCCTTCGTCTTGTCCTTCAACTCCGCAGCCGTGAGCACGCCCTCGTAGCACGCGGGGAACACGCCTTCGAGCGAGTCCTTCACCGATTCGAAGAAGGCCGTGCCCGGATAGGGCGTAGCGACGTTGAACGATGCGTACGTGGGGTTGAGCTTCTTCGCGAATTCGATGGTCTCGTCCATGTCGGCCTCGCTCTCGCCCGGCAGCCCGAACATGAAGAACGCTACCGTGCGCATGCCCGCACGCTCGGCCGCGCGCACGGCGGCCTCGACCTGCTTGAAAGTGACGCGCTTGTTTATCGACTCGAGTACCTTCTGCGAGCCGGTCTCAACGCCGAAGTGCACGACCTCGCAGCCGGCTTCCTTCATCTTCTTCAGCAGCACCTCGTCGACGGCGTCGGCCCTGGTCTGGCACGCCCACTTCAGCCCGAGCTTCCTCTCGACGAGCAGCTCGCATAGCCGCTCCACGTTCGCGCGGTTCGCCTCGCTGTCCATCGTGAACTCGAGGTCGATGAAGTACGCGTTGCGCACGCCCAGCTCTTTCACGGCGCGCTCGACCTCGTCCGCGAGCCTGTCGGCGGATTTTATCCTGTACTGCGGTCCGTACATCTGCTTCGCGGAGCAGAACGTGCACGAGTGCGGGCAGCCGCGCGACGCCTCGAAAAGCGCGAAATGGTCGCCGAGGATTTCGTAAGAATACTTCTCCATCGGGAGCAGGTCGAACGCGGGCATGGGAAGCTCGTTCAGGTCGAGGAACTTCTTCCTCGGGACGAACGCGATGCCGCCAGGCGTCTCGACGTACATCCCTTCGATGCATGACTGCCTGACGGACTTGCAGACGTCGATTATCGCAAGCTCGGGTTCGCCGACTATGATACCGTCCGGCATGGTCATCTTCCATATATCGGACGGCCTCGACGTCCCGTGCGGGCCCATGACGTAGACTTTCGCCTGCGCGTTCGCGGCCTTCACGGCGCGCACGGTCTCGACGAACCCGCGTATGTCCACGTGCGGGCACTGCCAGCGGTCGAGCGAGGCCGATGTTATGAAAATCTTCGCGCATCCGGCCACACGCGACGCAACTTCGCCGGCATCGATCCTCTCTGCGTTCGCGTCGACGAGGACCGGCTCGAACCCTTCCTGCCGGAGCATCGCCGCGGCGTTCGCGAGATCGAGAGGCGGCCATATCCTGTTCCAGCGCGGCAGCTTGCGGCTGCGTGTGACCGGATAATCGTATGCGGGGTTTACGAGCGCTATCCTTTCCATTCCTTCCACATCTCCACAAGCCCGTCTTCCAGCCTGACGGGATTCGCGACGCACGGCTTCTTCGCGACCGAGCTCCTGACTATTTTGTACGACGTCCTTTCGTGTTCGATGACGACTTTCCTGCCGGTCACGCGCTCCACAACCTTAACCAGGTCGTTCACCGTCGTGCCGGCCGCGGTGCCGACTTCGTACGTGCCCGGCACGAATTTTCCGTCCAGATAATTTTCAATCGCCGAGACCACGTCGCGCACGTTCACATAGTCGCGCACGTACTCGCCGTCGTCATGCACTGTCACAGGTTCGCCAGCGCGCACACGCTCGACGAAAGCACGGATGACGCCCTTGTCGTTGCCGGTGCCGTATACGTTGAAGAAGCGCAGGCTGGCAACTAGCATGCCGTACGTGTTAGCGTAGCTGCCGCACAGCAGCTCGCCGCACAT
>JAPLUY010000033.1 GCA_026397385.1 Candidatus Aenigmatarchaeota archaeon | reverse complement strand
CTCGAAGACCTCGAGGGCAAGACGGCGATAACGTACACCGACGTGTACAAGAGGTTGATCGGAATAAAGGGGCTCGTCGAGTGCGTTCTGGACATCAAACTCCTGCAGAAAGGATTCGCGAAGACGCACGCGTCATGCGTGGAACTGCAGGACGGCACCGGGGTGATGGTAGCCGGGTGGGACCACAGCGGCAAATCCACGATCGCGATAAACATGATGAACGGCGGCGCCAAGTTCCTCGCGGACGACATAACGCTGATAACGGAAGACGGAGCGTACTCCTATCCGAAGAACATCAAGGCGTTCACCGGCATGTACGCACTCGCCAAGAAGCTGAACAGCATACCTTTCGTGAACAGGACGCTCGGCCTGAACAAAGGAGTCCAGCCTAAGAACATCACGGGCAAGACGAAGGTGAAGTACCTATTCATCTCGCGGTATGGAAACGAAGGCATCCGCGCCATCGGCAAGGATGAGGCCGAGACGGCCATGAATACGCTGAACATATACACCACGGCACCTTTCGACAAGCGACACCTTGTTCTGGAGTACTGTCACTATGACAAGTACGACATCTCGGGACTGTTAGCGAAACGGTCCGAGATAATCAGAAAGTTCCTTGCAGGAGTGAAGTGCTTCGAGTTGACTTCTACGAACGTTGCAGACTCGGAGGAACTTATAAGGAAAGCAATCTCATAGAATGAAAATAGGCTCTGTGAATACAATGCCAGCACTTTCTGAATTCTTAGGAAAAATATCAAAGAACGAAAAGGCCATACAAGCCGCTTTCATAGTCGCTGGCATAGTGCTTTTCGGATACGTGCTGTCGAGCATAACCATTGCTGATATCTACAACACATTCAGCGTGCTGGGCACGAACGTGCTGCTGATAGTCGGGATACTCGTCTTCGAGGTCCTTGCCAGCTCGCTAAGGATGAAGACTCTGGTATGCAAGAAGTACCAGGTACCGCTGAAGAGCATAATGCGGATAATGTACGAGACCACGCTGTTCGCGGTATACTCCCCGGGCAAGGTCGGGGAACTTATGAAGCTGGACCTCTTCAAGAAGAAGGGCGTCAGGCGCACGTACTGCTTCGCGTCCGTTGTTGTCAGCCGCTCGTTCGACCTGCTCGTGGTGACGATGCTGTCGCTGGGCGTCATATTTTCGATGGGCTTGGATTTGCTCCCGATGGCTGCAGCGCTCGCCATCGCGTTGCTGGGTGTGTTCGTGGTCTACAGGCTCGGCATCTTCAAGACGTTCGTTTCGAACATGCTCGATTCTTTCAGGACGCTTTTGGACTTCAAGTCGGTGCTGATAGTTTTCGTTCTCAGCCTGTCGATATGGGCGGCCGACGCGTCCATACCGTACATAGTGCTGAGGACCCTCGGTTACAACGTCGACTTCTTCCAGACGGCCGCGACGTACTTCGCCAGCCTGATCATAGGCCTCATATCGATGGTGCCAGGCGGGCTCGGTGCCGCCGACTTTTCGTTCTCCTATGGAATGCACAGCCTGTTCGGCGTGGCCGAAGCCGATGCGGTGTCTGCGATAGTGTCGATGCGCATAATAACGTTCGCTACGTTCGCCCTGGGGAGCCTTCTCTACTTCAAGCATATCAAGGAATCGAAGTGATTGCCGCTCTCGGCCCGGGCGCTTATACTAGGCGACCCACCAATACAAAGCCGCGTTTTTGTAAAGCCTAGTACATTTTTTGCACAACCCAATCTCGTCTCCCCTGAACGACATGTGCAGCTCGGTGACGCGTTTGTACTCGTCAGATTTCATTACCTCCTCGAGGGTGTGCTTCTTCAGATCGCCTAGAATCATCTTCCCGTCGTAGTCCAGGCAGCACAGCACCAGCTTTCCGTTGCTGAGAACCGTCGGGTGGTTCGGCTCGAAACATGGATACGCGGTCCCTCGCATGTCCGGCTTCTCCCCTTCCGCCCTGTTGTCGACCACTGATATGTTGACATCGTCCGACCACTCGCTCCAGAACGTCTTGTGGGCGGAGATGTTCCTCTCGTTCGAGGGCTGCTTTATCATGAACACTGTTATTTTAGGAGCGGCCATTCCGCGCGACTTGCGTTTCTCATAGAACGAGATTATGTTTTTCTTCACTCGTTCCCAGTCGCCGCCTATGCGGATTTTGTCATAGTCCTCCTTGCTGCCGGCGTCGACGCTGAACTTTATCCAATCGAGGCCGGAATCGAGCAGCGCGTCCGCCATCTTCTCGTCGAGAAGCGTCGCGTTCGTGAAGAACCCCACCTTCATGCCCATGGTTTTCACGAGTTTTATCCGCTCTATCAAGTGCGGATCCAGAAGCGGCTCGCTGTACATCTGCAGCGTGACCGTCGTGAATCCGAGCCCGGCAGCTTCGGCGACTATTTTTTTGAAAAGGCCCATGTCCATCATCTCCTTGGGCCGGGTCATCTTGGAGTACGGACACATGACGCAGCGCAGGTTGCACAAGTTGTACGGCTCGATGGTTATTATTTTCTCCTGCGTATTCAGGACGCCCCTTATGCGGCGCGCGTATGCGGCCTTGTAAAGCACGTTCACGACGGGAAGGTTCACCGCTCTGAATAGTATCGCTTCCATCGTGGGACTGGATACGATGAAGTTCTTCAGCCCAGTGAGTTTCATAGGAGTACGCACCGCCTACGGTTTTTTGCAAACGAAGAGCATAACTCGCCACATGTAAGGCACGCGCCCGAACCTCGACTCTTCGACTATCCCGAAGCCCGCATCCTTCAGAGCGCGCCTGAGTCTGCTGGGCGTGTAGAATTTGACGTGCAGCGTGTCGATGTAGTGGTGCTCGAACGCCGTCAGTGCCACCGCGAGGTTCTTCAGTGTGCCGTGGTAAGGCACGCCGACGACGAAAGTGCCGCCAGGCTTCAGTATCCTGTACGCCTCGTTCAAGACGTTCTGGAAGTTGAATATGTGCTCGAGGACCTCGATGCATATTATGTTGTCGAACGACTCCGATCCGAGGGGTATGGGGGTGTTCAGGTCGTGCTTTATGGTCGTTATCCCCAGGGCCTTCGCCTTGGCCAGCTCGGCGTCATCGACGTCTATGCCGACCTTCTTCGCCATCGGTAACCGCTTTATCACAACGCCGTCCTTCACTCCGAGCTCCAGCACGTTGTCGCCCTTCAGGTGTTTGAGCATCTTTTTCAGAAAGAAGCGCCTGGTAGGCTTGTACCATTCATCTCCGTCGACTTCGAGTTCCTCAGGCATGTATAACTTACCATCCATGACCCAGCAAACCGCGCCAAGTAATTTATAGCCGGTTGTCAATTTATATATAAATAACCATCGAAAATTATCGAGCGGGGGCGGATGTCATGATAGTGGATTCAAAAGGCGACGTAGCCGAGCTGAAGAAGATGGTGGACAAACGCGGGTTCCTCGTCGAGTTCATGAACGCACCCGACCTGCCGGCCGGCATGAAGGAGTTCGCACAGATATACGTGGCGACGCTGGTCCCGGGCGCGGTGCGTGGCAATCACTACCACAAACACAAGTTCGAGTGGGTAAGTGCAGTCGCGGGAAAGATACGGATGATCGTCGAGAACGTTGGCACGGCGAAGAGGACGGAGATAACACTCGACAGCGGCGCGGAGACCGTACGGCGCTTCTGCATAAGGCCCGGCGAGGCCCATGCGTTCGAGAACGTGTCTGACGGGACTGCGGTGCTAGTCGTATACACCAACAAGGTATACGACCCGGCGACGCCTGATACGTACGAACACAAGCTCCTGTGATGGATTATGAACAAGGTCAAAATATCGGCCGTAATACCGGTATACAATTCTTGCAGCATATTGCAAGGCACGTATACGAGCGTGAAGAAGGTCCTATCGGAGATGACGGATGAATATGAAATCCTTTTCAGGAATGACGGCAGCCGTGACGGCAGCCAGAAAGTACTAGAGAAGATAGCGCGCTCGGATAAGCATGTCAGGATATTTTTTAACGAAAACCACGGGCTCGGATACGTGTTACGCCAGATGTTCAAGGACGCCCGCGGCGAACTGGTCGTTTACATGGACGCGGATGCGTACATGACGTTCGGACTATCGCAGCTGCCGAGCCTGGCGGGTAGGACGAATGAAGCGGACGTGGTCATAGCATCTAGGTACAACCATGGAAGTATACCGCTGCACAGGCTCATCCCGAGCCGAACATACAAGCTGATAAACGAACTGCTTTTTGGCGTTGGCATAGACGACATAGGCAGCGGCCTGGTAGTTTTCAAGAAAAGCGCGCTCGACCGCATAAAGCTTTATTCGGACGGGTTCGAAATACACATAGAACTCTACACCAAGCTGCACAAGGCAGGCTTCCGCATAATCGAGGTGCCTACGGACTATGTGCACTGGGACGAAGGTTCGTTCAATATGTTGAAGCACGGCCCACGCACGCTGGCCATGACGATGAAATACTGGCTGACCAGATACATGTGATAACATGCCGACTACTGGAACAAGGATACCTTTCTTCGACCTGAAGCGTCAGTACGCCGACATCAAGCCTGAGATAGACACCGCGATAACGAAGGTCCTGGAAAGCGGTCAGTTCATACTCGGCGAGGAACTCGCTGCGTTCGAGACGGAGTTCGCAAGATACGTGGGTGCAAAGCATGCCTTCGGGGTCGGCTCTGGAACTGATGCTCTGTTCCTCTCGCTGCTCGGCATGGGCATAGGCCCCGGCGACGAAGTCATCACGGTGGCGAACACGTACATCGCGACCGCGCTGACGATATCGCATGCGGGCGCGAAGCCGGTTCTCGTTGACATAGACGAGAAGACATTCAACATGAATCCGGCGATGCTGGAGAAGGCGATAACGAAGCGCACGAAAGCCATAGTACCCGTCCACCTATTCGGGCTGCCTGCCGACATCCCTACCAAGCCGCTCGGCGCCTACGGAGACGGCGGGATGGTCACGACGAACGACGATGTCATCGCGGATAAGATAAGGCTCCTAAGGAATTACGGCGAGACGACAAAGTACCATCACGCCATCAAAGGATTCAACAGCCGCCTTGACGAGCTTCAGGCCGCGGTACTGCGCGTTAAGATGAAACATATCGATCAGTGGATATCGATGCGCAGGAAAAATGCCGAGCTCTACACAGAAGCGCTGCACGGAGCGGACGTCATACTCCCGTCGGAACCCGCAGGCTACAAGCACGTCTATTACCTCTACGTCGTGCGCTCGAAGCGGCGCGACGCGCTGCAGAAACATCTCGCGTCGAAAGGCATAGGCACGATGGTTCATTATCCGATACCGATACACATGCAGCAGGCGTACAACGAGATTGGATGGAAGAAAGGCGACTTTCCAGCAGCCGAGCGTTCGTCCTCGGAAATCCTGTCGCTGCCGATGTACCCGGAACTGAGGAAGGACGAGATCGAAGACATCGCCGCTACAATCCGCGGATTCGGATAGGCGCGTTCACGCCGTTCTAAGCTTGTACATGTTGTACACCAGGAAATCCACCTGCACGTAGTTGCTGCTGACGAAGTCGTCAAGTCCGAGCTTGGTAATGAACCGCGGGTCGTTGTAAAGTATGAACTTCGGCTTGTATCGTATCACGTCCGCGACTATGTCGGCAAGCTCGCCGCGTTCCGCGGACAGCTCGTAGAACCCCGTGCCCTCGTACAGCGGATACGGGTTCATGTTCCTCCTACCTGCGAGGAACAGTATCTCCGGCTCGTCCAACGAAAGGACGAGGTCGCTCTCGGAAGTGCCTTCACGTATCATGGACGCAAGCTCCAGCTGCTGGCCTATGGTGACCTGCTCGCCCGGCCGCCTGAAAAGGAACATTTTCACGAAATCCACGATACCGTACTTTTCAATCATGCTCTGCAGGAAGGCCACAGGAGTCGGCTCGCCTATGTAGCTCCAGCGCTCGGTTATTATCGGGTTCTCCGGATACACCGGCTGCAGCGCAGGCAGGAAGCCGTATGCGCACACTGCCACAATTACCAACATGGTCGATATGCCAGCAGCTCTGTCCGCGGTCATGCGCGTCCTCATGGAAAGCGTTTTCGCCAACCGAGCGCGCAACGACTCGATGGACATGGCCGCGAGCACGGAGACGAGCGGGAGCACGACGGTCATTGTGCTGCCGCCGCCGAAGTCCTTCGCAAATATGCCCGACATCAGCACGAACGGTAGCGCGAAAACCACGAGGTACTTCTTCTCTCGTGCCGATGCTAGTATCCTGCCGCCAATCGTTTCTCTTGCAATCGCGTATGCCGCATACAGCGCGCCGATGCCGGCCGCAATTATGAAGAAGAATTCGGTGGAGAACGCGGCCATGAACATCGCGATCTTCCAAAGGCTTTTGTCGAATATCGTGGACGACTCGTACTTCAGAGGGTACAACAGACTGAAGTTCACCAAATCCGGCAGCGTGCCGAGCCATGAAAAATAGACCAGGAGCGCCGCAATCGGTATCGAAAACCCGACAGCCACCTTAACGAAACCGCCGAGCCTGAGGGGTTTCAACTCTCCGTCCGCGACCAGCATCGACAGTGGGGCGAGTATGAAAAGTCCGAAAGGCTGCCAGAAAAGGCAGGCTAGCGACGCGGTCATGCCGGAAAGGACGTAGCTGCGCCTGTACGCGAGCAGTATCGTCATGAACGAGAGGAATATCGCCACGGCCTTCGAGTCGCCGAGGAGCGCGAGCTCCATCGAGTAGCTGAACGATATGAAGATGAGCGACGAAAGCGCGGCAATGGTTTTGCTGCCGGACGACTTCAGCACTATTTTGTACAGCATGACCACTGATGCGGCTATCACGCCGAGCATGAAGACGCGGATGGACATGTACTGCGGCAGGAAGCCGAACGCGCTCATCGCTAACGCGTAAAAGTAGAACAGCGCCGGCGGCTTGACCTCGTATACGGTCGAGTACGGCTTGTAGCCTCGCAGTATCTCCTGCCCGATGTACGAGAAGAACCCCATGTCCTTTACTATCGGGAACTCGGTTATGCCGTACGCGCTGATGACTAGGATCGCCGTCAACGCCAGGGCCACCTCGATCCAGTGGCCGCGCAACAGCTCCTTGAAACGGTCGAGCGTTTTCATTATATCACATTACGCCGCGGTTTATAATAGCCTTACGAAGGCGCCCTACGAAGCGGCACCGACAGTCAACTTCGACCGCATGCTGTCGAGTAGTATCGAGAACACCACGCTTCCGCCAACGAAGAGCGTCTTCAGGTCGCCCGGCCCGCGCACCTGGCTTAGGTACGAAAATATCACCCTGGGCTGAAGATAGAACTGCCACGTCCCGCGCATGTTCCATTCCTCGAGTAGCTCCTCGCTGAGGCCGTTCGGTATGAATATCGGGCCCTTGTACACGCCCATCTTCCTCCAGTCGCGGTCGAACTTGCCGTACTGGTCGGCCGTCCTGTTCAGCTCGGTGCCCGGGAAAGGTATAAGGAATTCCGCTTTGAAGTCGTCCACTCCTATGCGCTTGTTGAAGTCGATGGTCTTCTTCATGCTCTCGATTGTCTCGAGCGGATGCGCTATCATGTTGAACCCCACGACACGTATGCCGAAACGCTTGGTCAGCCTGACCGCGCGTTCAATCTGTTCGAGCTTCAGGTGCTTCTTTTCCTCGTCCAGGATGCGCTGTTCGCCGCTCTCTATGCCGTAGGATATCTGCCAGCATCCCGCCCGCTTCATCAGCCGCAATATGTCGGCGTCCACGAAGTCCACGCGCGCGAAGCATGACCAGCTGAGGTCCAGCTTCTCGTCGATAATCGTATTGCATATCTCCTCCAGCCGCTTGCGGAAGATGAGCAGGTTGTCCTCGTTCAGCCGCAGGTGGCGCACGCCGTAGTTGTTGTAGAGGTCGCGTATGAGCTTCATAACGTATTCGGTGCTGTGGGCGCGGCAGACGTTGCCGAAAACCGCACGGTCGCAGAAGGTGCACTGCGACGGGCATCCGCGAGATGTTATCAGCAGCGCCGACGTCTTCGCGTGCATGCTCCATGCCGGAGGCTTGTAATATTTCTTGAAATCCGGCAGCAAGTCGAATGCAGGCGGGGCAAGCCTGTCCAGATTCATTATGAAAGGGCGCTTTTCAGTGACAACGAACTCGTCGCCGTCGCGAAAAATAAGCCCTCTGACGGATTTGAGGTCGCTGCCTCTCTCGAGGGCGTCCAGCAGCTCGACAATCGTGTCCTCGCCCTCGCCTATTACGCCGATGTCGATGTCCGGGAAGCGCTTCAAAGTCTCCTGCGGTACGGCCGTCATGTGAGGCCCGCCTACTATGACGGTTATCTTCGGGTCGGCCTTCTTCAGCCGCTCGGAAAGGTCGGCCGCGTAGTAGATGTTGATGGTGTTGGCCGAGATTCCCACATATTTCGCGCCCTCCTCGATTATCCTCTCTGCCAGGCGTTCGTTTGCCATGTTCATCGCGTGCGCGTCTATCAGAACGGTCCTATATCCCGCCGCGCGCGTGGCAGCCGAAAGGTAGCACAGTCCGTTGGGTATTTCCACGCTCCCGACGTCCCTAAAGCGGCCGTACTCCTCTTCCTTGGAGAGATGTGACCTTGTGAAGACGACCGTCGGTTTGTCATTATCTGCCATAAAACGACCTCTTTACTTGGCGCTGGCTCGTTTTAAGATGAAGCCCGAACTTAAAAATCCTTTGCACGGCAACGTTTAAGACGTTGGCGCTTAATATACCTCCAGCCGTATAACAGATTATCCGGCGCTTCCAGCCGCCGACGGTGCTTCCATGAAAGGCCTAAAGCTCTGTCTAGCATGCTCCGCGGGCGGGCACCTGACGGAGATGATGCACCTTGAACGATGCTACGCGAAGCACGACCACTTCTTCCTCACCTTCAGGCGCCAGGACACGTCCGACCTAGGCAAATCCGAACACGTACGCTTCGTGACCGACCCTGGACGCAACCCGCTGAAGCTGCTCAGATGCATGCGTGAGACGTTCGCGGCGCTTTCCGCGGAGAGGCCAGACGTGGTCATATCTACGGGCGCCGGCGTGGCGTTGCCCGCGTGCTACATGGCGAAGCTCCTTTTCGGCAGCAAGGTCGTCTTCCTCGAGAGCTTCTGCCGCGTGGAGGAGCCGTCATTCGCCGGACGGCTGGCTTACCCGATAGCGGACAAGTTCCTCGTGCAATGGCCGAAGCTGGCCGCGAAGTACGGACGAAAAGCGGAGTACAAAGGTGCTATAGTATGATATTTTTGACAGTCGGAACGCACACGCAGAGCTTCGACCGACTCATAGAAGAGATGGACAGGCTCGTCGGCGATCGCGAGATACGCGAGAAGGTCGTTGGCCAGATAGGCAATTCCGCGTACGAGCCGCGCAACTTCGAGTGGTTCCGGTTCACGGACTTCGGCAGGCTGAACAAGTTGTACGACTCGGCCGACGTGCTTGTTACGCATGGCGGCGCAGGCAGCATACTCAACGGCCTCAGCCGCGGCAAGCCCGTCGTTGCGATGCCCAGGCTCGCGAGATACTACGAGCACGTGAACGATCATCAGGTGGAACTTGTGACGTTCCTTGAGAAAAAGAGGAAGATAATAGCCGTCTACGACGCGCGTGACCTGGTAGCCGCGATATCCAAGGCCAAGAGACGCAGCAAGCTGCGCACCGAGAACAAGGTGTGCGACGAGATAGAAAAATTCCTAGCCGGTCTGTAGGCCGCAGATGATGTGCTGCGCGAATGGCGACTCATGAGGTTGAAGGAAACTTGAGCTGGCATATTTTCAAGAAATACTGGGTGCCCGTGGCGCTTTACGCGGGGTTCATATTTTACGTTTCTTCGCTGCCGGAGCCGGTGCAGACGTTGCAGGTCGACCTTAGCGTGCTGCACGTGCCGATGTTCTTCGTCCTGAGCTACCTTTTCGCGCGGGCGGTACTGGGGACGCGCAATATCGCGACCAGCAGGGCGATAGCCGCGTCGATAATCGTCACAACCGCATATGGCGTCCTGGACGAGCTCCACCAGCTCTACGTCCCGGGCCGGACGTTCAGTTATTTCGACATGGGGCTCGACCTTTTTGGCGCCAGCTTGATCGTATTTAAAGACTGGTGGGAAAAGTTATTTGAAAGGGTGAACCTGTGAAGGTACTGCTGCTGAATCCGCCGTTTTTGCCGAAATACTCGAGGAACTCGAGGTCCCCAGCCGTGACGAAAGGCGGCACGCTGTACTATCCGATATGGCTGTCATATGCCGCGGGCGTGCTCGAGAAGGAAGGTTTCGAAGTGAAACTCATGGACGCGCCAGCGCAAGGGTTGATGCTCGAGCAGACCGTCGCCATGGCCGCCGAGTTCGGCCCGAAGATGGTCGTCATAGACACGTCCACGCCCAGCATATACGATGATGTCAAGACCGCTGCGAAGATCAAGCAGGCGACCAACGCGTTCGTCGTCATGGTCGGCACGCACGTGTCAGCCATGCCGGAGGAGACGCTGGATCTCGGCGATGGCGTGGACGCAGTGGCAACGCACGAGTACGATTATACTCTGCCCGAACTTGCGCGGGCGCTGGAGTCCGGCGAGACGCTGAAGAAAGTCAAAGGAATAGCGTTCCGCTCCGGCAAAGGAAAGGTTACAATAAACGACCCCCGGCCGATGATAGAGAACCTGGACGAGCTGCCGTTCGTGACGTCCGTGTACAAGAAACACCTGAACGTCCGCGACTACTTCTATTCCTCCGCCAGCTACCCGATGGTGATGGTCATAACCGGCCGCGGCTGCCCGTTCAGGTGCTTCTGGTGCAACTGGCCGCAGGTGTTCCACGGGCACAACTACAGGCTGCGCAGCGCCAAGAACGTGGCCGACGAGTTCGAGTACATCGTGAACAACCTGCCCGAGGTGAGGGAGGTCGGCATCGAAGATGATACGCTCACGGCAGACATCGGTCGCGTGCGCGAGATATGCAGGCTTCTCATAGAGCGCGGGATAAGCAAGAAGATCAAGTGGTACGCGAACGTCCGCGTCAACCTAGACCTGGAGACGATGCGGATAATGAAGCAGGCCGGCTGCAGGCTGGTCATACCAGGGTACGAGAGCGGCGTGCAGGAACTCCTGGACGCTGCGCACAAGGGCATAACCCTCGACCAGTCCCGCGAGTTCGCCAAGAACGCGAAGGCCGCCGGCTTGCTCGTGCACGGCTGTTTTATAATAGGCCTGCCGGGCGAGACTAGGGAGACGGCCAGGCGCACGATCGAGTTCGCGAAGGAGCTGGATCCTGACGACGCCCAGTTCTTTCCGCTGATAGTGTACCCGGGCACCGAGGCATACGAGTGGGCACGCACAAACAGGTACATCACGACATCGGACTTTTCGAAATGGAACACGCCCGAGGGCTGGCACAACTCACTCATATCGACGCCCTCGCTGAGCAAGGAGGACGTAATCGAGCTGGTTAACAAGGCGAAGGTCGAGTTCTACCTGCGCCCCGCGTTCGTGTTCAGAACCCTGGTGCTCATGCTGGGCAGCTGGAACGAGACGAAGCGCGTGCTGAAGGCAGCGCCCATATTTTTCAGCTATCTGGTGAAGGTCTTCAGCAAGGATAAGGACTGATTCAGATGACGATCAAACACAAGCTCGTATCGAACACGACGTACCTGTTCCTGAACTGGACGGCCGTTACCGTGTTTTCGCTCGTTTTCTGGCTGCTTCTGGGCAAGACGCTATCGCCGTCGTCGTACGGCATCGTATCGGTCTTCCTCCAGGTAGCGACGTTCCTGTCCGGCGTCGCCGCGCTAGGGCTCAACGGGACGATAAACAAGCTCGTGGCGGAGTTCCTGGAACGGAAGCAGATGGGCAAGGTGCAGGGCATAATAAATTTTTCCTTCAAGTTCGTGATAGCCGCGTCGCTGCTGATAGCGGTGACCCTGGCTGCGATGTCGGGCTGGCTGGCGCCGCTGCTTAAGGTGCCGGTAGGCGTGCTGATGCTCGCCGCGGGATCGGTGACGATAATATCCACCACGAACCTCTTCGATTACATCTACTACGGGTTCCAGCGGATGAAGAGGCAGTTCATCACGAACCTCGTTGGCGGCGTGTCAAAAATCGCATTCGCGGCGGCTTTCATATTCCTCGGCTTCGACTACATAGGCGCGGCTTTGGCGCTCGTGCTGTCGTATCTGACCATACTGATATCGCGTCTCGAACGGCATATGTTCAGGCTGTCCGAGCATCCGATAGTCGACCGCGGCGCCATAACCAAGTTCGCCGTGCCGGCTTTCGTCGTGTTCATATGCGCCACGATGTTCACGGGAAGCCAGTATGTGATGCTGTCGGCGATGAAGACCACCGAGGCCGCAGGCCTCATGGCCATCGCGATGCAGATTCCATCCCTCATAAACACCGTTTCGGTCATATTTTTCCTGGCGCTCGGATCGATAGTGTCCGGCCTGTCCGCGAGCAGGAACCCGAAGCCGATGCAATCATACCTGGTCAAGCTCGTGTTCAGGTACGACCTCTTCATAATGGTGCCGATGGCCGCCTTCATGATGGTGCTTTCGAAGTTCGCGGTGCTGTTCTTCGCTTCGCCGCAATACCTGCCGGCGGCAGACCTGCTGACTGTCATGGCAGCGGCCACCGCATTGTACGGCCTGTCCGGGCTGTTCATGTCAAGCATGTACTCCATCGGGAAGCCGGAGGAGTACATGAAGATACAGGTCGGCATAGCCGTGCTGTACATGGCGCTCGCCGTGCCGCTGACGTATTACGTCTCGGCCATGGGCATGGCCGTCGCGTACCTGCTTTCCAACCTGGCGTTTTTTGCAGCGGGCGCGCTGCGCCTGAGGAAGTATCTCGATTTTGCAGTGCCCTTATCCGACATTGTAAGGATAGCCGCTGCCACGGCGATAACGGCCGTTCTGCTCGTCGCCGCCCTTCCTTACATACACGGCTCGATAATGGCGATAGCCGCGGCAGCCGTTTCGTTCGGAGTGTACGCACTGATCATGCTGCCACTGAAGTTTTATATCGGCGAGGACCTGACCGTGCTCGACGTGATATCGGAGAAGGTGTCGGTAGCGAGGATGCCGGTCGCCGCCGCTAAAAGGATTCTGGAAAACTTCGTGGACAGGTCGTACAAGAAGCGCGGCTTATGATGCGTGCCGCCTGCGCGCAACCGGCATGTAGTCCCTCCAGTTGGCGATGTTCCACACTATCGCATCCCTGATAGCCCTGGATGATTCGGGTCTGCCGCTAAGCGCGTGCTTGACCATCAGCAGCATGAAGTACGGGAGCTCGACCGACAGCGCGAACGCCTTCGTCGGCAGGTCGTAGTTCTTCAATACGAACCTTATCTTGCCCCTGTAGAAATGATAGTCCGCGAAGTAGTGGCTCTGCCTTTTTATCGACGCAAGCCCGGCGTGCTGCAACCTCGACCGCGTGGCAAGCACGACACGGTATCCGGCCTTCCTCATCCTGTAGCCGAGGTCGTTCGCCTCGTAGTTCATGAACATCTTGCCGTCGAACACGCCGACCTTCCTTAGGACATCGCGCTTGATTAGACCGTTGCCCCAGCGTATGTCGAGCACGTCCGGCAGGTCGCCCGGTTTCTCGCCGCGTTCTATCATTCCGAACCCGAAGAACTCGCTGCCGAGCAGCTCCAGCATCTTCTCCGACACGCGGCCGAGCATCAGGTGCACGCGCTGCTGGAGTCTCTCCCTGTCCTCGCGCCGCACCCAGATGCTGGCGACCATGCCGATCTTCTCGTCCGATTCGGCTACCTTCACCACTTCCGTCAGCCATTCCTTCTGGAAGGCTATGATGTCGTTGACGAGCCCGACGATGTACTTCCCGCGGCTGTGCGCTATTCCCGAGTTCAATCCGCCGCTGTATCCGAGGTTGAGCTTGTTGCGGATTACGCGCACGTGCGGGAACCTTTTCCGTATGGCCTCGACGGAGTCGTCGGCGGATGCGTTGTCGACGACGATGATTTCAAAGTTCGGATAGTCCGTCTTCTCCAGTGACCGGAGGAAGTTCAGCGTGTCCTCCTTCCCGTTGTAGTTGACTATGACGATCGATACCAGTTTGTGTTTGATACTCATCGCCTTTTACCTGCGCTTAAAAATTTCACGTCCTTTTCGGAGAGTGTGCCGTCGACTATCCTGCGCTTCATCGCCGGCGGTATCGAGT
>JAPLUY010000019.1 GCA_026397385.1 Candidatus Aenigmatarchaeota archaeon | reverse complement strand
GCCGCGCGCCAGTAGTCTAGCCTGGTAGGATCTGAGCTTCCCAAGCTCGAGACCCGGGTTCAAATCCCGGCTGGCGCATTCCGAGCAAGTTTAAAAACATATAAGCACTACAATTCTTAATATTGTTTCGCGGATGATGCATCATGACGAAGCCAACAGGCCCGACGAACACCTACGCGCGCACGCTGATAGGCATGCTCGAGAAGACCAAGCTGCCGGTGTGGCGCGACGTGGCTGAGAAGCTGCGCGCGTCCAGGAGGAGCAGGGTCGCGCTGAACATTGTCGACCTCGAGCGCAACGCTGCAGCGGGCGAGACGGTGGTCGTGCCGGGCGTGGTGCTGTCGAACGGCGAGCTGACCAAGGCGCTGCATGTCGCGGCGTGGAAGTTCAGCCCGGCCGCGGCCGAGAAGATACGCAAGGCGAAAGGTTCAACCCTGACCATCGGCGAGCTGATGGAGAAGAACAAGGAAGGCATCAAGGTCAGGATAATGGTTTGAGTGTGCTCTTATGGCGACCGTGTACGACGCTGACGGCCAAATCATCGGCAGGCTTAGCTCCGTGATAGCGAAGCAGCTGATTAATGGCGAGGAAGTGGCCGTAGTGAACGTCGAGCGGTCGGTCATATCCGGCAGCCGCAAGTTCACGCTCAGCAATTATGACGTAAAGACGAAGCGCGGCGACGTGTACAAGGGCCCGTTCTTCCCGCGCACGCCCGATGGTATCTTCCGCCGCACGGTGCGCGGCATGCTGCCTATGAAGAAGCCGACCGGGCGCAACGCGTACCGCAGGCTGCGCACGCACATCGGCGTGCCCGAGGAGCTGCTGTCGAAGACGGCTGAGTTCAAGAAGGTCGCCGATGCGGACGCGTCCAGGCTGAAATCAGGCGGCATGCTGCTGGGCGACCTGTCGGCAGCGCTGGGCGCTGTGAAGAGATGGTGAATTGATAATGGCCAAGACTGCTGGAACTGCCGCGACGAAGACGAAGAAGTCAGTCGCTGCGAAGGAGAAAGCCGAGAGTTTCGTTTATGCGACAGGCAAGCGCAAGACAGCCGTCGCGCGCGCTTCGGTGAAGCCGGGCACGGGCAAGCTCACGATAAACGGCCGGCCGTTGGAGACGTGGGGCACGCGCATATTCAGGCTGTGGATAAAGGAGCCGCTCATGCTTGCGGACGAAGCCGCGAGCAAGGCCGACATCGACGTTATAGTACGCGGCGGCGGCATACCGTCGCAGGCCGAAGCCACGCGCATAGCGATCGCGCGCGGGCTCGTCGACCTGAATAAGGACGCGGCACTGAAGGACAAGTTCCTCGCGTACGACCGCGGGCTGCTCGTCTACGACTTCCGCCGTACGGAGGTCCACAAGCCGTCGCGCAGCCGCAAGGGCGCGCGCAGGCACAAGCAGCGCTCTAAGAGATAGGCGGCAGCTTCAAGCTTAAGCTTAAAAAGCGGCAAAATCAAAGTAAGGCGAGATAGAAATGATGATTCCTGTTCGGTGCTTCACGTGCGGCAAGATAATCGGCCACGCGTGGGAAGAGTACCAGCGCCGCGTCGCGCAGGGCGAGGATCCTGCCAAGGTGATGACCGAGATGGGTCTGAAGCGCTACTGCTGCCGCCAGGTCTTCCTGGGCAACGTCGACATGCTGAAGGAGATAAGCCAGTTCAGGCCGTAGAGAAACTGCAGGTGTTTTGAAAATGATGTGGCCGGTAGACGAATTCACCAGGTTCGAGGTCGCGCGGCTCATCGGTGCGCGCGCGCTCCAGATTGCTCTGGGAGCGCCGGTGCTCGTGAAGTCGAATGAGAGCGATTCCATACTCCTCGCGAAGGAAGAGTTCAGGAAGAAGATGATACCGATCACGGTCAAGCGCGAGCTTCCAGACAAGACGAAGGTGTCCGTGGTCGCCAAGGCCGCGATTGCGAACTGGATGAAAAGGTACAACGGCGAGATATGAGTGTTCTAGCGCCAATCAGAAGTAAAAACTTATCGTGTCTATAACTTCGTTCATGTTTTTCGGCATGTGTTTCGACTTGTCTCTGGCGAGTGAGTCGTCCATCCTTCTTACCATAAAGTCCTTCAGGTAGTCGTTGTCGTACATCGTAAGGTCGCCTATGCCGGGCCGGGCCGAACGCCTGGCATCGTTCGCCTTGCTCTTCACGTTTTCGAACATCGGGGAGAAATACGTAAACGCCACGTCCTCGACGTACCTCTTCATCCCCGGAAATCTTTCTAGAAGATCGAGATGCGCCATCACGTAAGGCTTCTTGGAACCGTCCACGCGCACTCCGAAAACGTCCTGGCCGTATTCCCTGCGGACGCGTTGGTCGAGCGCGCCTATGTGGGTGCAGGTAGGCTCGGAGTAGTACTTGGATCTCTTATCGCCGGTAATCGGCAGCCCCCAGTGGTCGAGTATGTACGGATGCCATACCCCGCAAATTCTCTTGTTCTGGAAAATCTCGCAGGTGCAGTACGTCTCGTACTTGTTTATGTCGAACGCGCCTCTCACGGCCGGCTTGTGGACCGCGTCTAGGATTGTCCTCGAAGGGACGGACGCCGAGACTTCGACCGTGCTGCCGAACTCTTCCGACTTTGGAAGCACATTTATGGGGCCTAGGCCGTATTCCAGGTCCTTCGCTTTTCCGGCCTTGGAAAAGATATCCAGAAGGTCGAAATTATCATAGTACGGGGCTATCATGTCCGACAGCAGAGGGCGTTTGCCGGCGCTGAGATGATCCAACATCGCACCCTCGATGAGGTCGACTGGATAGAACGCTTTGAACTTCTTATGCGGCTCGTCGAAGTACATGAAACCGAAAAACTGCCTCATTTCCGCCAGTTCGTCCATTCGCATACTCTAAGACTTAATGGCAAAACTTAAAAGCGTTGCAGAAACGGGCTATTCCAGGAACTCCACGTCGTCCACGCGGCCGTCCGCATCCTTGTCGATGCCGCGCACTACGCGCGCGATGCCGCCCTCGAACGTGTTGCCGGCCTGAAGGTCGCGCATGCGCTTGATCAGCGCCATTATCGTCGCGCGCGTGCCCTTGAAGCGGATCCCCGACAGAACGAGTATGTACTTGCCGTTCTTCGACAGCGGGTTCTTCATCTTCACGATTATGCCGATGTCGTCGCCGCTGTACACGTTCTTCGTCGCGCTGGAAACGACGTTGAAGTCGTGCTTCGGGTCGAAGTACACGGGCAGGTCGTGGTTGAACCTGTCTATCACGGTGTTCGTCTTAGGGCCGCCGATGATTATCAGGTTGCCGCGCAGGTCAGCATCAGTCACTTCGGTATCGAGCTTGTAGTTCGGATGCGCGTTCTTCAGGAAAGTGCCCAGCATCAGCGCGAGGTCGATGCCCACGCTTCCGTCGAGAGCCTGCCCGCCGTAGGCGCCGTGCGCGTCTGGCGAGCCCACGACGATCGTCGCATCCAACCGGCCCTCGGTTATGAAAGGCCGGAAGAACTCTATCTCACGGGTCTTCATCTTGACGTCCGTCAGCGGCTCGCCCTCGAAAATCTTGATTGCGATGTAGGGATGCGACACGCCGTATATCTTCGCGGTCGCGCCGGTGCGCGATTCGGTGCCCTTGAGCTTTATTATGCCTGCGCCCTCCAGCCTGCGCAGGTGGTAGTATATCTTCTGCTCGTGCTCCTTCAGCCTGCGCGCCACGTCCATCGCGCAGCTCGGCCTCTTCGACAGCTCCTGCAGCACGCGCTGCGCCAGGTCGCTGTTCAGCACGCTGAACTTCTTCGGGTTCAGCTGCAGCGCCTTGTACGCCTTCTGCCCTTCGGCCGTCTCTTCCACGAAATACGTCATTTCCTTACACCATCGTCGTACAGATTAAAACTATGATTTTACCCCTATTAATACTTTTTGTATGGTTCGGTGGTTTTAAGCCTCTTCCGGTGCCCGCGGACGCCCCGCTAAAGAAAACGTTTTAGTTCCCTTTTATAGAGCTCCGCGGCGTATAGGAACTAAAAGAATATTCTGATCGACGAATGAAATTTTTTGGAGGATGGAATGAAATGTGCGGGATAATAGGATACGTCGGCGCGAAGGAAGCGGCGCCGATAATACTGAACGGACTCAAGCGCCTGGAGTACCGCGGGTACGACAGCGCCGGCATCGCAATAGTGCAGCCGTCGGGCAGCACGGACGTCCGCAAGGACATCGGACGGGTCGCCGCGATAGACGCGAAGCTGGACTTCCTCGGCATGAAGGGAACGATCGGCATCGGCCACACGCGCTGGGCCACGCACGGAGGCGTGACGCAGAATAACGCGCACCCGCACATATCGAACAACGGCAAGATAGTCGTCATACACAACGGCATCGTGGAGAACTACCAGGACATCAAGCGCAGGCTGCTCGACGAGGGCTTCACGTTCTACGGCGAGACCGACACGGAGACCATCCCGAACCTGATCGAGCTCGAGATGCGCGGCGGCAAGGACTTCGAGACCGCCGCGCGCGACGCGATCAAGCAGCTCGACGGCTATTATGCGGTGCTGGCCATGTTCGACGGCGAACGCAAGATCGTGGCGTCGCGCGACGGCTCGCCCCTGGTGGCGGGCGTAGGCGCCGGCGAGAACTTCATCGGCAGCGACATCCCCGCGTTCCTCGAGCACACGAAGACGGTGATGTACATCCACGACAAGGACTTCGTCGTCATCGACGACGCCGGCATACGCTTCAAGGACTTGGACGGCCGCGCGATCGAGCGGCCGGTGCACAGCATCGACTGGAGCCTCGAGCAGGCGCAGAAGGGCGACTTCGACCACTTCATGATGAAGGAGATCAGCGAGCAGGTCGACACCGTCCAGAAAGCGGCGAACCAGGACAAGGAGACGCTGTTCGCGGTCGCGGATGCGGTGAAGAAGGCGAAGGGCGTGTTCCTCGTCGCGTGCGGCAGCTCTTATCACGCGTGCCTGAGCGCGAGCTACATCTTTTCGAAGATAGCGAACATGCACGTGAACCTCGTACTCGCGAGCGAGTTCAGCAACTATGAGCATTTCCTCACGCCCGATACGCTCGTGATAGCGGTGTCGCAATCGGGCGAGACGATCGACGTGCTCGACGCCGTGCGCACCGCGCGCCGCAAGGGCTCGAAGGTAATGTCCATAGTGAACGTCATGGGCTCGTCGCTGCACCGCAACTCGGACCTGTCGCTCATGCTCAATGCCGGCCCGGAGATCTGCGTGCTGAGCACGAAGACGTACACGGCGCAGCTCGCTGTGCTGTCGCTGCTTGCGTACACGGTCGCTGGCCGATACGATGAGGGCAGGGAAAGCCTGCAGTATTTGTGGAACGTGATATACAACCTGACGGCGGCGAACACGCGCGACTACATCAAGCAGCTCGCCGACAAGCTGAAGGACAAGGAGCACGTGTTCCTCATCGGCCGCGGGCTGCAGTACCCGACGGCGCTCGAAGCCGCGCTGAAAATCAAGGAGGTCAGCTACATACATGCCGAGGGCTTCTCCGGAGGGGAGCTGAAGCACGGGACGATTGCGCTGATAGAGCCGGGCACGCCCGCGATAGTTTTCAGTTCGGCGGACAACGAGAAGGAGATAATCTCGAACGCGATGGAGATCAAGGCGCGCGGCGGGTACATAATCGGCGTGAACGCGCACAGCAACGAGGTCTTCGACTTCTTCATCAAAACCCCCGAGGTCGGTCTGCTCAACCCGATCGTGCAGATAATCCCGGTGCAGATCCTCGCGTACCAGCTCGCGGTGCTGCGCGGATGCGACCCCGATATGCCCCGAAATCTAGCCAAGTCCGTCACTGTTAAATAGAGGTACATACAAAGAGGGAAATGGACTTTGTATGGTATACACAAAAGAACAAAGAAAAGAAAGGTATTACGCCTTCAAAAAAAGAGGCATATGCGTAACCTGCGAATGTAGACCAGTGAAAAAAGGCAACGTGAGATGTCCGAAATGTATAGAGAAAGTATCGGAAAGGAATCGAGCCTACTGGAAAATAGTGACGGAGACATTTACCAACATACCGGAAAAAAGGCACCGAAAAATCGTTTTCAAAAAACTTGGGATATCAGACAGATACATCCCGAGGCCAGACGGCGTGGACAAAAACGGTGTGTTCGTGGAACTAAAGAAAGCTATGCCGAGATTCGTGCACGGATCATTCACGACAACATCAAAATATTTTCCAGGCCTGTATTTCAAGAAAAGTTCCACGGAGTGGGATTCGGAATTCATCGACAAACAGATAGAAGCGGATTTGAGATTTTTGAAAAAAATCAGGGTGATAATAGTCAAAGCCAACGAACCTGGAAAAGTTTTGGAGGATAAAACATTCCCCCAATAGATGTGATTATATGCAGCTCGACCGAACAATCTTCCGCGCGTACGACATACGCGGCGTGTACGGGAAGACCATAGACGAAGATGTGATGCGCGACATCGGCCGGGCCGTGGGCACTATCATGCTGCGCCGCGTCATGGGCAGGGAGCTTCTTATCGGGAACGACATACGAGCGTCGAGCCTCGTGTTGTCGGAGGCGTTCGTCGAAGGCGTGCGCTCCATGGGCGTGAACGTCACGGACGTCGGCACCGCATCGTTCGGCGCTGCGATCTTCGCGGGATGGAAAGGCAAGTTCGACATAACCGCGTACGTGACGGCGTCACACAACCCGCCCGAATGGAACGGCGTCAAGTTCTTCGACAAATCGGGCGTCGGCTTCTTCGAGGAAGTGAACATTGAGGTCGGACGAATCTTAATAGATAACGATTTTGAAAAGCCCGCCATGGCCGCGGGCAGGTTGTCGAAGGCCGACGCGAAGCCGGCGTACCTCGGACATGTGAAGAGCGTATTCGCTTTCAGTAAGCCGCTGAAGGCGGTGGTCGACTGCGGCAACGGCAGCACCAGCCTCGTTGCCCGGGCGGTGTTCTCGATGTTCCCGCAGATAGACGCGGACATAATTTTTGACGACGTCGACCCGATGTTCCCGGCGCGCGGCGCGGACATAGAGAAGGAGAACATGCAGAAGCTCAGGGAGCACGTCGTGGCGACAGGCGCCGACATCGGCGTGGCGTTCGACGGCGACGGCGACCGCGTGAACGTCGTTGACGACAAAGGAAACATCGTCACGATGGACCAGCTGCTGACGATGATAGGCGAGGACATGCTGAAGGGCACGGCAGGCGGGCACGTCATCGCGAACGTCGAGTGCTCGATGCTGCTCGAGAAGCTGCTCGCGCCGATGGGCGCGAAGGTCGTGCGCGTGCCGGTCGGCCACACGTTCATGATGCAGGCCGCGCAGAAGTACGACGCCGTGCTGGGCGGCGAGTCGTCGTACCATTGCGTGATACCGTCGTACATGCCGTTCGATGACGCGATGGTCGCGGCGCTGAAGGTGATGGAGGTGCTGTCCAAACGCAATGAGCGGCTGTCGGACATAGTCGCGAGGATGCCCGTGTTCACGAAGGAACGCATCAACATCAACTGCCCGGACGGCGCGAAGTTCCAGGTGCTCGAACGCCTGAAGGAAAAGTTCGCGACGAGCTTCGGAGACGGCAGGCTGAACACGATGGACGGCGTGCGCGTCAACATGGACGACGGATGGGCATTGATACGCTGCTCGAACACGTCGCCGATGGTCAGGCTGACGGTCGAAGCGACGGACGCGGCGGCGTTCGAGAGGATCAAGTCCGAGTTCCTCGGGCACCTCAACGGTGAGATAGCGAAGGCGGTTTGAATGAAAGCAGTGATACTCGCAGGTGGCAAGGGCACGAGGATGCTGCCGCTGACGTACACGCGGCCGAAGGCGCTGCTGCCGCTGGCGAACCGCCCCATAATGCAGCACCTCGTTGACGCTCTTCTAGGCCTGCCGGAGGAATGCGCGGAGATAGACGAGATAATCATAGTCACGAACTACCTCGAGGAATGCATACGCGACTATTTCGCCGCGGCGGACTACGAGGGTCGCGACGTGGTGAAGATATCGTTCGTACACCAGGCCGAGCCTCTGGGCACGGGCGACGCGCTCAAGGCTGTCGCGGGCATGCTGAAAGATGACTTCATACTCATCAACGGCGACGAGACGTTCGGACGCGGCGACATAATGACCGTCGTCGATGCGTTCAAGGCGAGGCAGGCTAAGGCCGTGATAGCCGCCGCTTCGATGGAGAAGCCCGGACTGTACGGCGTGCTAGTCGCGGACGCGGACGGCCGGCTGCGGCGCATAATCGAAAAGGGCGCGGCATCGGACGGCAGCCTCGTCAGCGCGGGCATGTACGTGCTCTCGCCGGACATCTTCAGTTACGTAGCCAGGCTAACGCCGTCCCTGCGCGGCGAGTACGAGCTCACGGACGCGCTTACTGCGATGGCCGAGCAGACCAACGCGGTGTTCGTGCGCAAGGTCGACGGCTGGTTCAGCGTGTCGATGTTGTGGGACTTGCTCGAGGCGAACACACGCAAGCTGCGAGAGCGCATCGAAGCGGAAGGCGCGCGGGCAATGCCGAGCGCGGACGGCAAGGGCAAATACGTCCTGGGCGCTAACGTCGTAATCAAGTCCGGCGTGGTCATTGAGGGCAACGTAATCATCGGCGATGGCAGCGTCATCGGCCCTAACTGTTACATCCGCGGCGACACATCAATCGGCCGCAACTGCCACGTCGGCAACGGATGCGAGATAAAGAACAGCATAGTCATGGACGACAGCAAAGTGCCGCACCTGTCGTACGTTGGCGACAGCGTGATAGGAGAGCACTGCAACCTCGGCGCCGGCACCGTGGTCGGAAACCTGCGGCACGACAACCGTGGCGTGAAGGTGCAGGTGAAGGACGAGGTCGTCGACTCTGGCATGCGGAAGCTCGGCTTCTTCATGGCCGACTACACCAAGACGGGCGTGAACACCTCCATCTACCCGGGCATGACGCTCGGGCCGTTCGCGTGGACCGCGCCGAGCGCCGTCGTGGACAGGAACCTCGAGCCGTTCATGATGATCGGACCGAAGGGCAAGACGAGGATAGCGAAGGAGAAGATCGGCGACGTGGCGAAGGAAGAGGCGGACAGGAAGTTCTTGGAGAAGGTATACGACGACGTCTGCTGACCATTGTTTCGAAAGCCTTAAATGATTGACGTGTTGTATCATTCTTATGGCATCTAAATTGGAGTTCGGCTCAATGCCCTTGAAATTCGAGAGCGGGTCGGCACTGGAGAAATACTTCGAACCGGCTGCCAAGGATGTCAAGGTCGTTTACGAGGACCATGTGAACATCGTCATGGTGGCACGCTCGGGCCGAGACGCATACAACATCACATTCTTGAAAAATATGGACGGGTCGCTCAGGACACTTAGCGCAGCCAAATACAACTTGGTCGGCAGGATTGCGCTCGGTCTCGGGATATACTGGATGGGCATCGACATCGGCCAGAGCGACTGAAATCCGATTCTGGAAGCGAGCAGCCGTGCTTTCGAAAGGCTTTAATGCTTTACCGCGGATTCCTTCTACATGGGACAAAGGGGCGGCGAGTGCGTCGGCTGCGAGAAAGGCGACATCGAAGAGTTCAAACGGCTCTCCGAGTACTTGTTCAGATTGAAGCATGGCACGGTCATGAATTCCAAATTTCCGAAGGTGAGCCCGGACAACAGGATAACCTCGGTAATCGAGTACTTGGATGAATGCCCGTTCCCGGTCATGACGAAAAGGATACGCAAGTACTTCTCGGAGACTGAGAAAAACGCATACAACACAGCATCGGCCGTGGAGTATGCAGTCCTTTCGAAAGATGTGGAAGTTATCTACGGTTCCAAAACAAAAAGATACCAGCTCACACCCCACGGCCGCGAGATGGCAGAGCTGCTCATGGCTGTCAAGGTGGGCGTGTTCCCGATCACATCCGCTCAATCGGATCCATACCAAGCACCCGAAGCGCGTTTGCCAGCACTGTCTTCGTCGCCACGACCAAGGCGAGCCTGAACTCGCGCTGTTCCTTCGAGTCCGCCTTCAACACGGGGCACGCGTTGTAGAAAGAGCTGAACTTGGTCGCCACATCGAACGCATAGTTGCAGATGTAGCTTATGCGCATGTCCTTCGTCGCGGCCTCGACGACCGTCGGGAAGTCCGCTAGCGCCTTGACGAGCGCCTGCTCTTCCGGCATCAGCCACCTGACCTTCGCGGGGTTCGGCTTCACTTTCGCAGCCTTCGCCTTGCGCAGCACCGACGCGCATCGAGTGTGCGCGTACTGCAGGTACGGACCGGTGTTGCCCTCGAAGTTCAGCATCGCCTGGAAGTCGAACGTTATTCCCTTGTCCGGCTCGATCTTCTCTATCGCGTACTTGAGCGCGCCCACGCCGATTGCGTGCGCCGTCTTCCGTTTGGCGTCCTCCTTCGCATCCGCGTCGCGCTTGCTGACCTCCTCGTACGCCATGTCCGTCAGCTTCGCCAGCACGTCGTCGAGCAGCACGGCCTTGCCTTTGCGCGAGGACATCGTGCCCTCTGGCAGCCGCACCAAATCGAACGAGAAATGTATAGCGTTCTTCTCCCACTTGTACCCGAGCAGCTCGAACAGCCTCTTAACCTGCTTGAAGTAGAGGTTCTGCGCGTTAGCCACGACCCAGATGGCTTTATCCAACTTGTAGTGTTCGAACTTGTAGATCGTCGCGCCGAGGTCGCTCGTCTGGTACAGGCCCGTGCCGTCGCTGCGCAGCACGACGAAGCCCGGAAGCTTGTCGCGCTCGGGATTAAGCGCCACGATCGTCTTCTCGGGCGATTCGAACGCGATGCCCTTCTTCAACGCAGCAGTCACGACCGTCTTGCCGCGGTCGCGGAACCGCGACTCGTAGAGATAAGTGTCGAACTTGATGCCGACGCTGCGGTATGTCTGCTCGAACCCGTCGACGCACCAGTGCACTATCCTGTCGCGCAACGCCACGACCTTCTTGTCCTTGACGACGTCCATCAGCCGCAGGTTCTCGCGCGCCGTGGCTTCCAGTGCGGGGTCCTTCTCGGCCTCATCGTGGAAGCGCACGTAGTACTTCCACAGCCAGACGTCAGGCTTCTCCTCCGGCTTCTTGCCCTCGGCCCACATCTGATACGCTGTTACAAGTTTGGCGACCTGCAGCCCGCAGTCGTTCATGTAGTTCGCGCGTATGACCTTGTGCCCGACGAACTCGAACAGGTTGCTCAGACCGGCCCCGAGGAACGTGCCGCGCGCGTGCCCGATGTGCATCGAGTGCACGGGGTTCGGCTGCGAGAACTCGACCATTATCTTCTCGCGCTTGATCTTCGCAGGCTTGCCGTACTTGTCCGCCTTCGCGACTATTCCCTTCACGATACCGCCGGAGAGCTTGTTCCAGTCTAGGAAAAAGTTCACGTACGCGCCCATTGCCTTGACGTCGCGCACCGCGCCGCTCGGCAGCTTGCCCGCGAGCCGCGCAACGGTCTCCTGCGCGATTAGCGCGGGGTTCTTCTTCTCCAGCTTGGCCAGCTCGAAGCACGGGAATGACATGTCGCCCAGCTCCGGCTGAGGCGGCCGCTCGAGTTTGTCCGCCGTGGCGGCGATGCCCGCGACCTTCAGCAGCTTGATTACGTCCTTCTCCACAGAATCGCCTTGTGCCTGAATAAATTATAACCTTTTTATATTATTAGAATTAGTTTATTCTCTATGAAGCCGAAGACGGACGTGGTAAAGGACATAAGTTTCAAGGACGGAAAGCCTGCCGCAGCGGACGACGTGGTCCGGCAGTACTATGCCGCCGGCGGATTCACGGCGAAGAAGCTCGGCGTCGCGGTCGAAATCGTCGAGCGCATGTTCAAGGACAAGGACTGTTTGAAGTTTTTCTCGTTCCCGGCGTGCATCAACGCCACGGGCACGCGCGGCGTCGTGAAGGACATGATACGCAGGAAATGGTTCGACGTCATAATGGGCACGTGCGGCACGCTCGACCACGACATCGCGCGCATCTACACTGATTACTACCACGGCGACTTCCTCATGGACGACAAGCAGCTGCGCGACGAGGGCATCAACCGCCTCGGCAACGTGCTCGTGCCGAACGAGTCGTACGGCATGATACTCGAGGACAAGTTCAAGGAGTTCATGCCGAAGATCTTCGCAAGCTTCAGCGACGAGCAGAAGAAGAAGGGAATCAGCACGCACGAGTTCGTGTGGAAGATCGGCGAGTGCATCGACAAGGACAATGGCGCGCAGAAAAAGAAGGAAGAGTCGATCGTGTGGTGGCTGTGGAAGAACCAGATACCGATGGTTCTGCCGGCTCCGACGGACGGCAGCGTGGGCTACCAGGTGTGGCAGTTCGCACAGGACCACGACTTCCGCTTCAACCTGCTAGCGGACGAGACGATGCTGAGCGACAAGACGTGGAACGCGAAGAAGAGCGGCGCTCTTATAATCGGCGGCGGCATATCGAAGCACCATGTCATCTGGTGGAACCAGTTCAAACAGGGCGGGCTCGACTATGCCGTCTACGTGACCACGGCGGCGGAGTGGGACGGCAGCCTGTCGGGCGCGCAGCCTCGCGAGGCTGTGTCGTGGGGGAAGATTGGCAAGGCCGCGAAGTTCGTGAACGTCGAGGAGGACGCGACCATCGCGCTCCCGCTCATCTATGCCGCGCTGAACGAGAGGATGAAGTGAAATTCTACGTTGCATCAAGATTCGGAAAACGCGAAGAGACACGCTCATTGATGGATGCCATCGAGTCCAGAGGGCACGAAATAACTGCGGACTGGACGAAGCACAAACCGCTAGAGTCCTATCCTGACAATGCGCAGATTTCGATGGAGTACGCCGCGGAGGATTTGAAAGGAGTGAGGAATTGCGATGCTTTCATAATGGTCAGCGACCCGGAAGGCACAGGCATCTACATAGAACTCGGGGCCGCTATAGCGCTCGGAAAAAAGGTTTTCATGATAGGCCCGCACACGTCGCATTCGGTATTCTTCCTTCTGCCGCAGATTAAGATAGTCGAAAACTTGGAAGAAGTTTTCAAGGAATTGAATGTCTGATTATTCTATCAGCTTCCGTCCGCGCAGCGCTGCGAGTATCTTATCGACCATGATTTCCGGAGGTATGTCGACCTCGGTGCATTCGACGCTGACGATCGGCATTTCGGTCTTCTGGAAGAACTCGAGCAGCGGCTTGGTCATGTCCTCGTAGACCTTGAGCCTTTCGCGTATCACGTCGGGCATATCGTCAGGCCGCTGTATCAGCGGCGTGCCGCACTTGTCGCACATGCCTTCGACCTTCGGCTTGAGGAAGCGGACGTTGTATATCGTTCCGTCCTTCGGGCACACGCGGCGCGACGACAGCCGCTCGATGATGACCCATTCGGGCACGACGAGGTTGATAACAGCGTCCATGGACGTCAGGCTCTTCAAATCCTCCGCCTGCTTGAGCGTGCGCGGATAGCCGTCGAGTATGAAACCCTTCTGCGTCTCCGGCTTCGCAAGCCATTCGCGCAGCACGCCCGTGACTATCTGGTCAGGCACGTACTGGCCCTTGTCCATGTACTGTTTGGCCAGCACCCCCAGCGAGGTGCCCTGTTTGACATTGTCACGGAAGAAGTCGCCCGTCGATATCGTCGCGATTCCGAGCTTCTCCTTCAGGCGCGTCGTGTACGTGCCCTTCCCCGCTCCAGGCGGCCCGAAAATCAGGAATTTCATCATCGTGAATCGCATCAAGTGTTAATCTTGTTTCTATTTTAATTTATTTAAGTTTAGCAATAATGTATTAGAGTAAGTCTCGCTGGTGTAGTTTAGCTTGGCTATAACGCCGCGCTCATAAGCTTTTATGAGCTTTGACGGCCGCCTGAAAACGGCCGGATGACGAACAGAAGGTGATTCGCGGAGGCCGTGAGTTCAAATCTCACCACCAGCACACATTTTTCTACACCTACACCGGTGTTTAAATTTTCGAACAGCCAAATGCGGGTTTATGAGAGTGGATGCGAGGCGCGAGTTCGAGCGTGCGTTCCGCGAGATAGACGCGGCGTACGCGGAACTTCGGAGGCTGGGCGGGCGCGCGTGCGAAGGGTTCTCGGAGGAGGGCGGCTGCATGAAGTGCGGCCTCGGTACCTACGAGGGCTACGACATCACACTGTCCGTGGGCGACGGCGGAAGCCAGATATACGCGGCGACGAACTGCCACTACCCGTCGCTATACATCCTGAGCGACAGGCTTCCGGAACTGTATAAGGCGGCTGAAAACCTGCGGAAAGAAGTTAAGAGGCTCGAGGAAGACACGCGGGCCGCTTAATCAGGATGAATTCCTACAGCCACGTGCCCTTCAGGCCCTTGTGCGCGAACATGAAACCGACCACGCCCACGCCGAACGCCAAGAAGGACCCTCCCAGCCCCAGCGGAGTGATCGCTCCCTTTGCCCACATCTCCATGGTCGCAACGTACACCACGCCCGTCAGGCCCGCCGCCATCAGGAAAACCCCGCCAATCGCCAGCGCCGGCCTCAGCTTGCCTTTCTTCTCGAGGTACAGACTGTTCAGGTCGTTTATCGTGTCGTCCACGAGTTTCCTGTACTCGTCCAGTTCGTCCTTCCGCCTAGCCATGCGACCACTTTAATATATTTTGTGTTTTGCTTAACAAAAGCTGTTTCGGGCGTCCATGCGGCCCCGTCTACAGCCACGCACGCTCGGTGCCGCGGTGCATTATCATGAAACCGGAGAGGCCGCCTACGAAAGCGACGAACACGACGACGAGGCTCGCCCCCCTCGGCGGCACGTCGGCTATCGCGGACTGTACCAGGACCGCTGCAACCACGGACAGGCTGATGCACATCAGGGCGCATCCGACGACGACCTGCTTCCAGTCGATCCGAGCGCTCAGCCCCCAGACGAGCTTCTCGATCCGCTTCCTGCGTACGTACACTCCGTCTCCTGGCATAATTATCATCTTCATTGAATTTCGGTTCGCCAGATTATAACGTTTCTGCCAGGCCGCGCGAACAACGTGGCGGGGTGAACCTGTTTTTATCATAGGATTGTATATATGCGGAAATTGATTCAGGCTCAATAGCTGAACTTCAGCCCCTTCGCGTCCTTCACGATGCCCCGTTTCGCATCGGCTATGGGCTCGTGCAGCGACCTCGTCACGTAGGCCAGCACCCGTTTCCTCTTCTGCGCGAGCGTTATGTCCTTCCGCAGCAGCGGCCCGCCGATGCACGCGCCGACGCAGAACGTCGCGTCGAGGAACTTGATCTTCTGACCTGGCTTCTTCATGAACTCGCGGAGCTTCGCGATGCCGTCGACCACCAGCGTCTCCTCTGGCTTGAGCACGCCCTTCAAATGCGCGGTCTTCGACAGCCCGCCGGCAGTCGGGTAGATCTTCGTGTAGTCGTTGTAGAACTTGTCGAACGCGTGCTTCCGGTGGACCTCCTTCGGCGTTATGCCGTGCGAGTCGAAGAGCGCGTGCAGCTCGGCGGCGTCGACGACCATGTCAACGCACCCGCCTGGCGCCGACTTCGCTTCGAGCTTCTTGAAGTTGCACGGCGACACGAAAACGGTCTTGTGCTCAGGGTAGATCTTCTTGCATATCATCGCTGTCGCTACCATCGGCGAGTAGATGCGCGCGATGTTGTCCGCGTACTGCGGGAACTCGCGCCTTATGGTGTCGACGATGCCGGCGCAGGTGGCAGATATGACGAGCTTGTCCGCTTTCTTCAGAAGCTTGTGGTACTCGAGGTTGACCATCTTCGCGCCGAAGGTCAGCTCCACGACCTTGTCGAAACCGAGTTCCTTGAGCTGGCCGATCACCTCGGGGTAGTCGAAGTCCACGACGTAGCACGGCGCCAGCATAGCTACGAGCTTCGTCTTTTTCAGAATCTCTTCCTCGAGGACCTTCACTTCGTCTGCAGCCATTTAATGAATCTTCGTTTCCCGGGATTTAATATCCTCGGCCGGCAGCCACGGGCAGCCGGTCTGAATCCACGTCACTTCATCATAGTCCTCGAGCGTCGAAGGCACAACGTGCGTCTAGAACTGTTGAAGGGCGTTAGACTTATTTTGGCGGGCTCGAACCCACACTTTGCATAAGTTTTAAACCGAGGTTCGGACAATATACAATTACCAAAGGTTCTGAGGAATCCTAATGGCAATCAAAGATAAACTCGACAAGCACCAGACCGGCCTGGTCGTGGGCGTCTTCCTTGGAGGAGCGCACGCACTCTGGGCCCTGATGGTCGCAGTCATGCCTGGAATCCTTCAGCAGTTCCTGGACTGGATGTTCGTACTGCACTCGCTCAGGCCCTACTGGATCATAACCACGTTCGACCTCGCCAACGCCGTCATGCTGGTCGTGATGACCTTCGTGATAGGCTACGCCATGGGATGGGTCTTCGCGTGCATCTGGAACTGTCCGAAGCGCGGAAAGAGATAAGGACTTCAGGCGTTCGATTTGATTTCCGTTTTTTTCACAACCCGTCGGCCAGGACTCTAAATTGTAAATTACAATTGGGCCTAAATCCTCATGAGGATTTCCACGGCTATGAAAAACAATAGCTGTCTTCAGAAGAAAAATAAAGGGCCTCGGCCGGAAGCCGAAGGGAAAGTTCAGTTCCCTCTCCACGAGGATACTAAGTAAGTATGTTTCAGGATATATAAATTTTGGACTACCTGATTAAGTCATAAAAAATATCGCGGTGTAGTATAATCCCACGCAGATAAAAATCACGGAAACTGCCTTCCTTGCCCATTTTTCAAATGTCTGTATCTTTCCTATGACAGACGCAACCTTCGACACGCTATACGCCAGCACCATAGACAGCAATATCACCGGCAACCCTGTGGCGAAAGCGAACACGGCAGGCACGAGAATCCCGTCTCCGACACGAAGTGCAAGCGGTATTAGCATCCCGAAGAAAAGGACGGCGCTGAAGGGGCAGAAAGCGAGCGCGAAAAGAGCTCCCAGTAGGAAGCTACCGAGAAGTCCTTTCTCTGCGAGCATTTCCTTTATTTTGTACGTGTTTAGGAATGAGCGGCCGGAACCGTTGAATATCCCTATCTTAACGACATCAAGCATCACGATCCCGCAGATTATGAGCAAAGGCCCTAAAAACATCTCCCCGTAGGTCCTAAGGAAGAGGGAAACGGGTTGCGTGTTCATACCAAAAAACGTGATAAGCGAAGCTAACAAGGTGTATGTGAACATCCTGCCCAGCGTATATAGCAGGCCGATCGCCAGCGTGTGCCTGCCGTCGCCCAGCCTTTTCGACGCATATGCTATGGCGGTTAGGTTCGTGGCAAGAGGGCACGGGCTGATTGCGGTCATCAGCCCTATGAAGAAAGCCGCTACTACTGGCACGTTGCTTGCGCCCATAGCCTCCAAGAAAGAGAAGAATTCCATTCATGAGACACCCGAAAGCTTCTCTGTAATTATATCCTTCAGGTAGGACATGTAGCCTTGCCTGTCGTTTATCTTGTACCACACGTTCGTGTTCTGTTCGGCGTGAAACCCGGAACTGTCATAAACCCCTATCCAGAGCGAGGAACCCGTGGCTCCGTATTTGGACGCGAGCTCTATGTTCTCAGGCAGGTCCCCGTTCACGTGGGCGAATACCAATATTCCGCTCGCCGTTTCGTTTAGGAAATATGCGTTCACAGTATCCTCCGCATACTGGCCGACCTTTATGCAAGAATCGCACTGGTGCGTGCCGTGGAAATGAAGGACCTCGACTTTTTCAACGCCTTCGCCTATAAGCAATCTTGTTTCAGCCGCTCCAGTCCTGTCCGACCCTCCCTGATTATTGGGTAGAATCCCTGAAATGCCAATGCATAATAGAGAAATGACAGCGATGGCGGCAATCGCAATGGCCGCTAGGTACGATTTCTTCATGGCGCTCACGAATCACTTTAACATCTTCTTAATCTCTTCAACGCCGGGTATCCTTCCAGAACTCTTCACCTTCCCGTTAATGGCAAGCGCCGGTGTGGACATGACCCCGTACTCTATGATTTTTCCCATATCCGTGACCTTGAGTATGTCCGCTTTTATGTTCAGTTCCGAAACAGCCTTCCTGGCATTCCCCTCGAGCTCTTTGCACTTCGGGCATCCTGCCCCGAGAATCTCTATCTTCATAAAATCTCCTCCAATCAAACCCTCAAATCATCGTGTTCCCAATCAGAGTATCGCATTGAACACCCATCCCATGATCATGACCCCCATGAGCGTGATACCCACGAAGGCCGCTATGAGCTGCCATCTCATGACCTTCTTTAGGATCATCAGCTCTGGTATCGAGACCGTTACGACCGCGACAATGAATGCCATCACGGTGCCGAAAGGTACCCCTTTTTCGACCAACGCCTGCATTATGGGTATGACGGCTACGGAGTTGGCGTAGAGCGGAGCGCCTATGAGAACCGCGAGCGGGACGGCCCACCATTCCTTCGACGACAGGTACTGAGCGACAAGGCTTTCGGGCACATAACCGTGTATCAGAGCACCTATGCCCACACCAAGGACGACGTACGGGAATACCTGCTTGGTTATGCCCCATCCATCCGCCCACCAGCATGAAAGGAGCTCCATCAACGGCAGGGGATTGCCGCCATGTTCGTCCTCGACCTCCTCGCGCGACTTGAACTTGAGCAGTTCCGGCTTCACGTACTTATCTAGCCTACTTCTTTGGATGATCATTCCTCCCGCCATCGCAACGATTAATCCCATTGCATTGTAAAGTATCGTCACGTTCCACCCGAACATGGCGGGGAACAAATAGAGAGACGCCTCGTTAATGAGCGGTGAGCTTATCAGGAAAGCGAACGTCACACCGAGAGGTATGCCCGCCCCCACGAATCCTATGAACAGGGGGATAGAGGAGCACGAACAGAAAGGCGTGACCATTCCTAGAAGGGCGGCGAAGAGGTAATCCAGCCCGTACCAACGGCGCTTTGTGAGTATGTCTTTGACCTTCTTCATGGGGAAGTTGTACCTTACAATCGCCATGACGTAGTTGATTACGAGTAAAAGAAGTCCTATCTTGATGATGTCATATACGAAAAAATTTACGGCGTTTGCCAGGAAAGAACCTTGAACTATTTTCAACATGTCGTATGTGACAATGTCTGCGAACGTCTGTACGGGCCAAAATATGTCCATGTCCCCACCTTCTATCCGATACGTTTGGCCGATTCGATTAAATCGAAAACAGCCCCGCTCTTAATCGAGTAAAGTATTTTTTTCCCATCGCGCCTGGAAGAGAGTATCCCAACGTCCTCGAGCAGCTTAAGGTGCTGGGAAACGGTCGGTTGCGCCCTTCCGACCTTTCGTGGAATCATGCACGCGCATATCTCGCTTTTCCCTATTACCTCTACTATTTTCATCCTGACAGGATTGGATAATGCCCCGAAGGTCTTTTCGAGCATAAACATATTCAATATTTTGAATATATAAATATTCGTTAAAAATTGACATCGATTCAAATGCGTCGTAGTGTGTGTGGCAACAATTTTTTAGAAAAATAAAGGGCCTCGGCCGGGATTTGAACCCGGTCCAAGAGCTTGCTGTCTGTTAGCAACAGCCCACAGGCTCTGACGCTAACCAGGATACGCTACCGAGGCCATGGTTTTGAATTGATGTAATTCTCAATTTTGCCCTTTTTATAAGTTATCCTTATGTGAGGGACAACGCTCTCTTTGATGAATTTGTAGTTTTTGGAAGAAATATAAAACTCCAAGGAGTACTCATGGCCGCGAATTTTCCTGCCTTCGATTTCCCTGTCTCTTTCACGGTAAGTTATGGAAGTCGAACAGCCGAGCATCCGGCGTACGCAATCG
>JAPLUY010000002.1 GCA_026397385.1 Candidatus Aenigmatarchaeota archaeon | reverse complement strand
ATGGAGGTCGTCGGCGGTTCAGGGCGCGCATAACTTTAATAATCGCGGGCGCATGTTATTTGAAAAGGCGAGCGGGGGTCTCATAGCCTGGTCAATTGAACTGGCTTCAGGAGCCAGTGGCTTAGTGCCTTCGTGGGTTCGAATCCCACCCTCCGCACACAATTTTTCCAGATACGGTTTAATAAAATGCAAAGGCAATGATTCTCTATGTTCGACCTTTATTTTTGGTCCGTGGTGGCGTTCTTCGCCGGCCTGGTTGCGCTGATTTACGTCAACCGCAGGAGGATATCGTTCCAGTACTACGTGCTCGCGATGTACCGCACGCAGCGTGGCAAGCGCTTCATCGAGAGCGTCGCGAGCGTGTCGCCGCGCTTCTGGAAGATCGTCTCCGCGATCGGCGTCGTGGCCGGCTTCTGCATAATGGCATACGCCATATTGACGCTCGTGCTCTCCAGCCAGCTCGTGCTGTCGCGCACCGTCAAAGTCCCGGCGATGCAGTTCATCATACCGCTGCCGCAGTCAACGCCCGTCAACGGCCTCGGCTTCATCGGGGTGCCGTTCTGGTTCTGGATACTCATAGTGCCGTTCGTCCTTTTCCCGCACGAGTTCGCGCACGGCGTTGTGGCCGCAGCGTGCAAGATACGCGTTAAGAACGTCGGCCTCATACAGATGCTCATATGGCCCGGCGCGTTCGTCGAACCGGACGAGGCGCAGCTGAGGCGCGCGAAGCTGCTCGACAAGCTGCGGGTGTTCGCCGCGGGGTCGGTCGCCAACATAACCATATCTCTTGTTGCAATCCTGCTCGTGCAGTACGCGATATGGCCTGCGATAGTGCCGAGCGGCATGGTCCTGACCGACGTCTTCTCCGACATGGGCGCAGCGGCGGCCGGGCTCAAGCCTGGCATGACGGTGCAGAAGATAGGCAACATGAGCTCGAACATAGGATACGGCACGTACGCTCTCAGCTACGGCTACCTGCTGGTGAACGGCGGCAACGTCACGACCGAGGACGTGGAAGGGTTCTCGATGCTGATCACGACGCTGACAGCCCTCGACGGATACGAGCCGAACCAGACGATAACCGTCGTCGCGGACGGGAATCCTTACAGCGTGATGCTCTCGGGCAGGCCCGAGAACGCGTCAATCCCGTACATGGGATTCTCCGCCGAGCTGAAGCCTTCGGCGGCTGACGGATTCATGCTGGACTTTTTCTTCCCGCTCCTTTGGTGGCTCACGACGCTCGGGCCGTTCGTCGCGCTTTTCAACATGCTGCCGCTGTACCCGTTCGACGGCGGGCTGATGCTCGAGGCCGTGGCTGAGAAGCTGTCGAAGAAGCGCGCTAAGATGATCGTCAAGGCCGTGGGCGCGCTGATAATAGCGCTGATGGTATTCAACTTCGTTGGCCCGACGCTGATACAGAGCATGATGCCGGCATAGAAGCTCTAGACAATTCTAAGAATCGGCAGACCGCGGCGTTCATTCCGCTTTCGGAGCGGCCTCGGTCTTCTTCTCCGGGACGAGGTCTATCCTGCGTATCTCGAAGCTGCGCATAGGGTATATCTTCTGCACGTTCCTGAGAACGTGCTTCTTCACGCTGTCCGATATCAGTCCCTTTATCACGTCCTCGAGCGTGGCTTCGCCTATCTCGCCAGCCACGGTCTTGCGTATCTCGTCACGCACCGCGGACTTGATGCTGCTCTTCACGCGGCGCGGTATGATGGCCACGCTCTTGACGCGTATGAGCACGCCGTCCTTGGTCCTCAGGTCCTGTATAGTGTCGACTCGCCTGGCCCAGCGCGTCACCATGCGCGAGATGTAGTCGCGCATTACCTCCGAGCCCGCGAACTCCGTCAGCGCGCGCGTGCCGTCGACCTTGTTCACCTTGAACGAGAACTTCATGTAGTACTTGTGGAAGTCGTTTATGAGCTCCATGAGGCTGGAAGATATCTTGCGGCCTATGAGCGATTCGGGCACGCCCGCGAGCGTCTGCCCGAACTCGACCTCGCCGAACATCTTCGGCGCGATAATCGTGTACCACTGTTCGCCTTTCCCCTTCTTCGCCAAGCAAATTCACCGTTATTCTTTGCGCACTCCAGTCGATTTACTTAATTTGTCTTCTATCGCATTAATAAACTCTTCCTTCCGCACCGCGTCGATGAGCGCGCCTGCGGCGTACGCGTGCCCGCCGGCCTCGCCTTCGACCGCCTGCGCGGCGTCTAACAAGATATCTCGGAGATTAAAGCTTAAATCCCTTGGCATGCGCGCGGAGACCTTCAGCTTGCCGTCGCCGGCATCCGCGAATCCTATCACAATCCTGCCAGGCCCGATCGCATCGGAGTTTATCGCCAGCGAGGAGACCGTGCCGATGATCGTGTCGGATATCTTCTGGCCGCCATCTATTATCGCGAGCGCCCCGCGCTGCGTTATGCGGCCGTTGCGCACAAAGTTCATCCCTTCGGCGAGCATCTGCTTGTAACGGTCCATGATGTCCCACGAGACGCTAACGGCATCGAGGTCTCCGAGGCAGAGCCGTATGGCGAGGTCGTAGTTACATGTGCGTCCGCACGCGTTAAGCAGCGTAGCGAACTCGCGCGCGTCCTGCAAGTCCTCCGGCCTCCCGACGAGGTCGTATATGTCTCCGAACACGTCCTCGGCGTCGTCTATGCCCTCCTTCAGGCGCTCCAGTATTATCGCGGACGCCAGTGCCTGCTGCTCTTCGAGCGAGAGGTCCTTGAGCTTGCGGAAGCGGCCTTGTTCCTTCAGGTCGATGTTCAGCTCGGCGAGGAACTGCACCGCGTTCGACTCGGAACCCGTGATGCCCGGTATAACAGCATCGCTCGAGTACTCAAGCGCCTTGTGCAGCGGCCGCGAGTTGCGGCCGTACAGCCGGAGGCCGCGCTGCATGGACACCTTGCCGAGCGTGACGGCCTCGTCCAAGACTTTCCGGCCCACGCCTTTCATCTCCCATTTTTCTTCTATTATGTCGCCTATCGCTCCGACCACCGCGAGGTCTATCAGGTCTGTGTTGCGGATGTCCAGCGCCTTCGCGAAAAGGTAGCATACCATCGACGCGGATATCTCGTCCTCGGCCGAGAGTAGCGGGTTTATGTGCATGAGGTTCATGTGGTCCTTGCGCACCGGGTCGTGGTGGTCGAGCACGATTACTTGTGTCCGGCCGAGGATTTCGGACAGGCCGCCGATCTGGCCGCTTCCCAGATCGGTAAGCATCAGGATGTCGTTCTCGCCCACGCCGAGCGCAGCGATTTCCGACGCAGTGAGCTGTTTTATTATGCGCACGTCGAAAGACGCGCCCTCGCGCAGCAGAGCGCGCATAATTATCGACGCGCTGCAAAGCCCGTCGGCGTCGTAATGCGACACGAGCCTGACCTTCTTCTCCTTCATCAGCGCCTTCGTGATGCTAGCGACGCGTTCTATCTCCTCGAAGAACAATCGTACCACTCCAAAAATAATGCACGCTTTAACTAATATGCGTCCGCAGGTTGAAGCGGCTTTCCGCCACGGCGCTTCCGCCGTGCAAAGTCCCTGAGAAAAATCCGCACCCTACTTCTGCACGAGCAGCTTCGTCTCTTCGGGCGAGTACTTCCATCCCTTGGGCATGTCGCCCTTGCGGACGTAGTACTTCCCAAGCCTGCGTATCTTAGCCTCGAGGTTCTCGAGCCCGCGCTTCGAGTGCTTGTCCGGCTTGTGCAGCTCGAGATGTTTGCGCAGCGTGACGGACTTGCGCAGCAGGCTCATCATGTCCTCCGGGAACTCCGGGTACGCGCCTGCTTCCTTCATAATCGAGCTGACGGACTTGCCGATCGCCGTCTTCACGTCAGGCACGCCGTACGAGTCGCGCAGCATGAGGCCTATCTGCGCCGAGGTCTTGCGATCCTTGGCCAGCTTCGTTATAAGCTCCTCTATCTCGGCCTTCTTCAGCACGGTCCACTTCTTGGCCTTGCTGACTATGGGCTTCTTGCTGCCAGACTTGCCCTTCTTGCGACTGTATACCCTTGCCATTCGCGCACCTGAAAAACTTCGTACCAAATCCTTGTAATTGCAAGCTTAAAATACTAGCCTTCCTTGCCGGTCAGCTCCTTCGCGAGCCATACGAACACGAGCGCCACGGCGGATGTGAAGCTGACTATGGCGCCTATCATTGACAACACGGCCGACAGCCCTGCGGGGTTCAGTATCGCAAGGCCCACGCCTGCCGCGAAAAGAGCCGCCCCTGCCAGCACGCCGGCTATCGAGTAGTTCTCGGCCGTTTCCGACCTGTCCTTGCCCTTAAGCGCCTGCAGCACGTTCGGCATACCTCATCCTCCCCTCGATAGCGTCTATCTGTTTTATTACTTCTCCGGCATTCTTATATTCTTTCACGTAGCCCTCGGTGATATTTTTCCAGCAAACGCCCAGCACCCTGAAGTGCGCGGCCTTGAGCGAGTCGTGCAGAAGCTTCATGTCCACGGCCTTGTCCTCAACGCGCGCGGTGTGCGAGCCGAGGCCGAAGTCGATGAAGACGACACTGCCGCCCGGCCGCAATATCATGTTCGACGTGGTAAGGTCGCCGTGCACCATGCCAGCGGCGTGCAGCCTGCCGACCGACTCGCCGATGCGTTTGCATACTTTACCTGCCGATGCGGAGCTCGCGCGGTCGAGATACTCCTTCACGCGCTCGCCATCGACGAACTCCATTACAATCATCCCCGTCGTGCTGTCGGAATCTAGCACCTGCGGCGTGGGGACGCCGGCGGCGCGGGCGTCCGTCAGCAGTTTCACCTCGCGGTTCGTGCGTTCCCTGCGAAGGCGTTCGTCTATCTGCGCTAGGCGGTAGCCTTTCCGCACGCGCTCCTTCACCATGACCTTGCGTCCGTCGAGCACGTCCGCGTAGAGCACGGCCTCCGCCCCGCGGGCTATGATTTCCATGAAAAATAGATGCCGTCCGTCCGTTAAATCGGTTGCGTGCAAGTCCGTGAGCCGGAAGCCTTTTAACCCGCGGACGACAAATTAGTTTTACCGAAGGGCGGCCTTCGGCGAAAAGAGGGATAAAACAATGAAGATGGGAAAAATCAAACTTACAGATCCGTACGTGCTAGTAGGACTGTTGGTAATAGTCGCTGGTATACTCCTGGAATACATGGGAGTGTTCTCGCTAGGCGCGATCTTCGGCCTCCCTATCCTGCCTCTGGTGGCGATAGTGCTGGGCCTCGTGCTGATATACTATTCCACGATGAAGTAGTGCGGAAATGTTCGCATTGGATGGCCGATGCTTTGCCGCGGATGAAGCCCGATTAAACTCGCTTTGTTTTTTGTGCGATTTTCTAAACCACGGTGTCTTTCATGTGGGGGTACGCGTACATACACTGCGATGGGTGCGGCCGGAGGCTGAAGATAATGCTCAGCCAGAAGACGCGCACGTGCCCTTACTGCAACAGGAAGGTCGAGACCGCGGGCAAGCCGAAGGAACCAGCAAAATTAGCTGCATGACGTTCAGTCTCGATTTTCCGGTGCGGCGGCGATGACATCAAGTTCGACGTCGATGCCCTTTATCGGCGACTGCGCCTGTACGGTCGTCCTTGCGGGTTCCTTGCCGGGTTTGAAGTGCCTTCTGTATGCGGCGTTCATCTCTTTGAACTTGTCCAGGTCGCGCATGTAGACCGTGACTTTAACGACGTCGTCCATCGTCGACCCGGCGGCTTGCAACAGGAGACGCACGTTGCCCAAGGCCCGATCGGTCTGTTCCTCGACAGTTCCGCCGATTATTTTGTTCGTCCGCAAGTCCGCTGACAGCTGGCTCGTCAGAAAAAGGAAACCTCTCGCTTTGACTATGTGGCTGAACGGACTGTCTGGCGTTTTGACGCCGTCGACCGCGATTATCTCCTTCAAAACGATCGCCTGGATAGCGACGCTTATTTCTCCGCGTCCTTCAGCCCGTCTTCGGTAATCTTGAAGATTGCCTCGGTCTCTGGGAGGTTCGCCGCGTCCATGAGCCTGCAAACGCGCGTGCCTGCCTTGCCCTTGCGAAGGTACATCCTGTAAGTAGACAGGTGCGCCAGTATGTGGCCGCCGACAGGCGCGGTCGGGTCGCCGAAGAGCATATCAGGCCTCGCCATGACCTGGTTCGTGATGTACACCGCGAGGTTGTGACCGTCCGCCAGGCGCTGCAACGCGTGCAGGTGCTTGTTTAGCTTCTGCTGCCTGCCCGCAAGTTCGCCACGGCCGACGTAATCTGCGCGGAAGTGGCTGGTAAGGCTGTCGATGATGATAAGTCCTATGTTCTTCTCCTCAATCAGCTCCGCGGCCTTTTCGACCAGGAATATCTGGTGTTCGCTGTTGAAGGCGCGCGCGACGAAGATGTTCTTCAGGACCTGGTCGGGATCCATGCCCCTCGCTTTAGCGACGGACACAATCCTGCTCGGTGCGAACGTGTTTTCAGTGTCGATGAACAGGCAGTTCTTGCCGAGCCCGCCCTGTTCCTTCGGGAGCTGCACGTTCACAGCTAGCTGGAACCCGAGCTGCGACTTGCCGCTCGCGAACTGGCCGTACGCTTCGGTTATGGCCTGCGTCTCCACGCCTCCGCCGAGCAGCTTGTCCAGCGATTCCACGCCGGTCTTGATCTTGATCGCGGCGAGCTTGCGCTCCATTATCTTGTCTGCCGATTCGAAGCCTATCTGCAGCATCTCGCGGACGGAATTTATTATCTTCCTCGCCTGGCCTTCGCCGATCTCCGCTATTGTGGCGAGCTCGACGGGCGAAGTGACCGCGATGGTCATCAAATCAGTATAACCCACTTCGGCGAGCTTCTCGGCTATCTTCTTGCCGACTCCTGGGATGTCCTCCAGATCGACGCTCTTCCCCACCGAAGCGGCGGCGTCTATCTTCGGGAGCACACTTTCGCTAGTCTCTTCTCCGACGTTTTCCGTCTTCCCGGTTTCGAAATCTTCAGTAAAAGATTCATCGTCGAAGTCTCCATCTTTCTTTTCGACCTCTTCCGGCTTGCTTCTCTTTGGCATGGGCTCACCCGAGTTTCATTTTCAACAAAGACGCTAATCTTTCGCTCTCTTCCGAAGCATTTACGCTTTTCGACGAGTCCGCGACCATCTCAAGTTCGCCGGACCTATTATCTTTCTTTACGCGGCCGTGCACTATGTATTCCTTGCCTACCACGCTTCCGCTGATGAGATTGTATCTCTCTTCGACGCTTAATCTGCTTAATTCACCGGCGGTCGTGGTCGTCATCTGCTCCGCCGTGTCGCGGAACGCCGTGACGCGCAGCACCCCGGTGCCATCGTCCGCCAGCAGCGTAACGACCATGGCCGGCACCGCGTCGACCTGGCCGTGGTCGACGCACTCGAACCTTCCGGTCGCGCCGACGACCGCCTTGCGGCCGCAGGTCGGGCATGTGTTAAAAATGAAATTGCCGCGCACCACATCGATGACCGTCGCCTTGATCTCGAACACTCCAGGAGAGATGCTGCGTATCGGCACTCGCTCGCTCCGCGCTCCCAGGAAGTTCTTCTCCAGCTCGGCCGCGTCTGGGAAGTCCCCCGTCATGCCGGAGCTCTCGACCTCGTCCGTTATCGGAAAGACTTGGCCGAACTTTCCTATCGAGAGCTCTATGTCGCCCCAGCGGTTCTCGTTCGCCAAGCCTCCAGTGACCTGCACGACGTCTCCGAGCTTGATCGTCTCCTCCTCGACGAGCTTGGCCTGCCGTTGCTGAGCAAGTTGACACCCAGTTCCTTCGCCACCAGGTGCGCGGCTCCCTCGGCGCTGACGAGGCCGTGCAACTCGTCCTGCTTCTTCCGCACGCGCTCGTCGAGCTCCTGCCTGCCGAGCTTCGAGCTCGCGGACAGCCTCGAGAGGACGTCGTCCAGCGGCGACATAAGATTATACATAAGATTAGAGATTAAAGAATGTGCGCGCAGCAGCGCCAGCGGCTCACTCGAACTTTCTTCGGGCAAGCCGTATGTCGTCCGCGATCACCGTCTTGCGCCCGGCGTGTTTCGCGAGCGCGGCCGCCTCCTCCGCGATTTTCGTGACCTTGTCCTCCATTACCTTGGCCAGTTCCTCCGCGGCCTCGAAGGACACACGATGAGCGCCCGCTTTCTTTATCACCCGCTCGAAAGGGAGGACTGGGAACTCCATAGCATGCACCTGATTAATTTTCGTGAGACCTGGATAAAAAGCACTGCGCGCCCGGTGCGGCCTACCACACTACCTTGAACAACCGTATCTCGGAGTTGGCGTAGACGAGCTGGAAGTGCTGCAGCCCTTCGCCGTTGAAGAAGAACATGCGTGTGAACACCGAGTCCGCCGTGGCCGGGTCCATGAAGATGGCCGTGCTGTAGCTCGAATCCACCCAGAGCAAGCCGTCGACCATGTTGGTCTCGTTGAACGTAAGCCTCCGCTCGGTCCCGTTCTGGAAGTACACGACGTTATGTATGATCGCGTTGCGTATGCCCTGGTTCGGAACGTTAAGTACGGGCGCCCAGGCACCGTTCTTGTACACCAGAGAGATTGTCCCGTCGCCGAAGGTTATTATGCCTTGCGTATTGTCTACGCCCGTTCTGGACATCTGCACGTACTGCCTGCCCGTGCCCGTGCCGAAGTACGTCAGCCAATAGTACTTGGATATCAGGTCCGAGCTCGCGACTATGTACATGTCAGGCACCGCGTCGCACACGTCGGACGGCAGCACGCTGCCGTAGGCCTTCTTGATATCGGCGCATTGCTGAGGCGTGAGCTGCCTGTACTTGGCGAGCAGGGAGACCGCCTCGCTCTCGTTGCTGACGGAAAACATGCGACCCATGTCCTGTATCCTGGCGTCGTTGCCATACGGTATGCATGCGGTCGGGCCGTAGCCGCACTGCGCTCCGTCCGCGAACGTTCTCAGGCCCGTATAACCGCTTATGAAATGCCCGGGATCCCACCACGTGGCGATTAGCGACTTGGGCACGGCATTGGCCTTTAGCCAGTCAAGCGCGGTGTACCAGTTCGCGCTGGTCAGCATGCCAGCCTGGGCATATCCTGCCTGTATGGCAGTGGATATGAATACCAGAACCAGGAACGCCGTGATCCCGTAGAACGTCATGCGCGCGAACCTGTTGCCTATGTATTTCGGGGCGTTGCCTATGACGTAGCCTCCTGCGGCCGCGGCTGCTGTGCTGAAGAGCAGGGAGAACCTGACGCCGCGTGTTATCATTATGAACGTCAGGAACACCCACATGTAGAAGAACACTTCTACCATGCTGATTTTTTCCTTCTTGTACAGCTTGTACGCGGCGAGCGGGAGCAGCAGGAAAGTGAACAGCGCCGGCGCCAGACCGACACGGTCGACGAGGTCTTGGATTCCGGCGGACGTGAAAATGTCTATTTGCTGCAGTTCCGCGACCGATACGTTGACGAGCAGCAGGTTGCCTTCCGCGAAGGACGTGCCTATCTGCGCAGTCTGTATGATGTTGCCGAGGTTCAGCGCCGCACCGATCAGGTTCGCCGTTATTATCATTATGAGCAGCGGCACGATTATCACGGCTTCGGATCTCAGCTCGGAAATGTTTATCTGGAAGTTCCTATTATGCACGATCTGCTCGACTGCGCGAAAAACGAATATAGCCGGTATGAAAGCCAGGAACGTCATCATTATCAGCCATCCGAACCCCCATGTCCACACGAACGCGAGGTTGACCAGGATCGCGAAGATGTAGTACGGAGCGGCCTTCAAGGACAGCGGCCTTTTCAGCGCGAGCAGTATCGAATACACCGACAGCAACGTGTAGAAAGTTACTATCATGTCCGTGTCGCTGTAGCCTCCCATCGACACCCCTATCAAAGCGGGCGACAGCACAGCAAAAAGCGCGGTGGCTATCCCGCCGTATTTGTTAGAAAGCATCTTACCCAGCAGGTAAGCGGGCACCACCGATGCTGCCGCCACTATCAGGGTGGACCACTTCGCAACGTCCACGAGCGTCGCGCCGACCAGCGGGCCAAGAATCTTGTACATGACTGCGATAAGGTACGGCCATCCTTGGAACGCCTCGTACGGCCGTCCGGGAGGGAAGTAGCTGAGTTCGTCCCACGTGGGTATCTGCATGCCGTTCGCGACTATCTCGCTGGCGTGACGGAAGAACCACCAGGGATCATAGTCCAGCACCGTAGGCGATGAGAGAGTGCTCGAGCGTACGTAGACCGCAAGATACATGACCGCGATGAGCGCAAAAGCGACTAGCGCGAACTCGGCCAGGTTCTTGCGGCTAAAAGAGCGCGTATCCATGAAAATCCGCCAACACTATAACTATTGATAAGCAGAGTTAAAGTTAATAAAACCAATCGGAAAGATAGAATTACAAGCTGGTCTTATGCGCATAATATTCGGCCACGAGCTGTTCCCGCCGGATTTCGCCGGCGGCGGCGAGAAGCTGATGCTCAGGCTGACGAAGTGGCTCGCATCGCACGGCCACAGTGTAGAGGTCGTGACGAGCGGGAATCCTGCAATCAAGAGCTACGAGGGCGTAAGGACGGTACGCGTCCCTGCGAACCGGTACTTGATGAACCTGGCCGGCCTGCTGCCGATGGTCGTGCGCGGCCGCACTGCCGACATCGTGCAGGCTAGCAGCGGGAATATGTGTCTGCCGTCTTACGCGGCCGCCAGACTTCTCGGAAAGCCCTCGGTATGCTGGGTCCACCACATCTTCGGAAAGCACTGGCGGGACATACGCGGACCGGTCATCGGCCGATTGTTCGAGTTCATGGAGCGCATCATGCTCACGCGCGGGTTCGATGCGTGGGTGTTCCAGAACGAGTCTTCAATGCGGATCGGCTTGTCGATGGGCATCGACCAGAAGAAGGTGAGGATGATAACGCCGGGCGTCGACCTTGAAGTCTTCTCCCCGGCGAAATCGGTGAAGCGTGACGGCAGCGTACTTTTCGTCGGCAGCCTGTCGATGGACGAGCCAGCGATACGCACGAAAGGCCTGAAGTACGTTCTCGAGGCGGCTGCGATGCTGCCGGACGTAGAGTTCAAAATCATGGGAAGATACGCAAAGCGCATGGAGCACACGCCGAACGTGCGCTTCGTCGGGACGACCGACCAGAAAGGGCTGGTGCGAATGTACAGGAAGGCCGGCGTGGTCGTGTGCGCCTCGCTGAACGAGGGGTTCGGGATTGCGCTGCTGGAAGCGATGGCATGCGGATGCCCTATCGTCTCCACAGTGGACATCGGCCAAGCCGGGCCGAAGCCGGGATCGAAGGACGGCCGGGCGCTCGCCAACGCGATACGCGGCTATGTCGGCGGCTCGAAGGCGGCCGCGGACGGGCGAAGGAATGTAACGGCCGCGCGGAAGCACACATGGGAAAATTTCTATCGCGGGTTCGAAAGGATTTACGATGGTTTAAATAAACATCGTTCCAAGTGATTATTCATGGACTGGAATAAGAGGAACGTGCTGATCACGGGCGCGACCGGTTTCGTAGGCACGTGGCTGGCGAAGGCGTTGATGGAACGCGGCGCGAACGTCATAGCGTTCGTGCGCGACGAGATACCGAACGCGCCGATACGCACGATGGGTATTTTTGAAAAGATCGGAGCGGTCGTGCCTGGCGACATAACCGACTATGCCAGCGTCAAGCGCGTCTTCGCCGAGTACGAAATAGACACCGTCTTCCATCTGGCCGCACAGACGCTCGTCGGGGTTGCGAAAGAATCGCCTACCACGACGTTCGACGTCAACATCCGCGGCACGTGGAACATGCTCGAGGCCGCACGCACTTCAGGAAAAGTAAAGCGAATGGTCATCGCATCGACGGACAAGGTCTACGGCGAGCCGATCAAGCTGCCGATAACCGAGGATCATCCGCTGCTCGCGGCATATCCGTACGACGCGTCCAAGGTCGCGGTGGAGGCGCTGGCGCGCACATACGCAGTGACGTACGGCTTGCCAGTCGCAATCACGCGCTGCTGCAACATCTACGGCGGGGGCGACATGAACTTTTCGCGCATAATACCCAGCGCTGTCAAGTCCGTGCTCGAAGGCACTAACCCAGTCATCCGCAGCGACGGCACTCCGGTGCGCGATTTCATCCATGTGGACGACGCCGTTGCCGCGTACATAACGCTCGCCGAGCACATCGGCCAGGCGGGCGTCGACGGCCAGGCTTTCAATTTCGGCAGCAATGCGCCGATAAACATGCTCGACCTGACGAAAAAAATTATCGAGGCGTCGGGCAAGGACCTCAAGCCTGACGTGCAGGGAGCGCGCAAGCCGGACGCGGAGATAGACAGGCAGTACCTGAGCGCTGAAAAGGCCGCAGCCGTTCTGGGCTGGAAACCGAAGGTCAATCTCGAAGACGGGCTGAAGAAAACGATAGCGTGGTACGAGGATTACTTCTCGAAGATAGGAAAGGCGAAGTAATAATCAGCAAGAATGGTTTTCTATGCCGAGTTCTTTCTGCAGCTCGCCATTGCTCCAGAGGTCGTTCAGGTCCTGCAAGTCCTTCACCGTGTTCATGGTCTTCCAGAACCCGTAATGCTTGAGCGCCTGGACCTGCCCCTGCGCTGCAAGCTCTTCGAACACGTCCGTCTCGTCCATGCCTGGCTTGATCATGTCTATGATCTTGCTGTTGGCAACTATGTAGCCGCCGCTGATCCAATAGTCGAGTATCGGTTTTTCCTTGAATTTACTTATCACGCCGGCATCGTCCATCTCGACTACGCCGAACGGTGAAGCGAGCCTGACTGTGGTTATGGTCACCATCTTGCAGTTTTTTTCGTGCACGCCGATGACGTCGTTTATGTTCACGCTGCACAGGTCGTCTCCGTAGGCGAGCAGGAAGTTCTCGTCCTTCAGCTTTCCCTTCAGCGCCATCAAGCGTTCGCCCTTTGTCGCGTTAAGGCCCGTGTCGATGAATGTTATGTGCCATTCCGGATCCACGTTCTGGGGGTTGCTGAAGTACTCCTCTATGAGAGCGGCCTTGAATCCCGTGAGCAGTATGAAGTCCTTGTGCCCGTACTTCGAATATAGCTTCATTATATGCCACAGTATGGGGCGGTTGCCAACGTGTATCAAAGGCTTAGGCATCTCCTCCGTTGTGGGCAGCATGCG
>JAPLUY010000051.1 GCA_026397385.1 Candidatus Aenigmatarchaeota archaeon | reverse complement strand
AGCTGCCGTGCTCCTTGCAGCGCTTCGAGATGAGAATCCGGCCGTCCTTCTCGAACACTTTGGCCTTCACCACGGACAGGCAGACCGGGCACAGCGACTTCGTCTCCTTAGAATAGGACGCGTCCTGCCCGGCCTTTTTAGCGATCGCCATGGGGATTAACACGCTGCGCGACGGATAAATATCTTATATTGCCGGCCGAGCCGAGTAGGTGCCCGCGCGCCGCCGCAACCTTTATATATCACTTTAAGGTAGTGATTAGACATGGCATACGATATCGTCTCGTACGGCAACCTGCGCGCGGCCTACCGGATGGGCGTGCCCCTTGTCGAAATAATAGTGGACATAGGTGGCAAGCCGTACCGTTTCCCCGAAGTCGACCGCTGCGACGATGCTCCCGGCACGTTGAGGCTTGTGAGGGACCGTGCCGAAGTCGGGCGCGTGGGCCCCGAGGATAACGTCGACCTGTACGCTTTCGGCATAACCGTAGGCAACGAGAACCTGGAGTATCTCGGAAGGTTTACGGGAAGGAGCATCGCAGACAAGCTGGAGGAATTCAAACTGAGGGTTGCGAAACTGAGGAAAAAGGCTCACGACACGCTTGAAGTCCTGGCGGATTCGGAAGTAGCGAATGAGAGCGACGTATACGGAGGAAGCCCGTCGGCGTACCTCAGTTTTCCGGACGCTTCCGAGCTCGTATTGGCCGCCAACGAGATCTTCAAATAGATTTCAGCAGCTCTTTAGTCTTCTCGACCGCGTCCGGATTCACGGACACAGAATCGATACCGATGTCGAGCAGGAAGCGCACGAACTCGGGGTACTCGCTCGGCGCCTGGCCGCAAATGCTGACCGTCCGGCCCTTCAAGTGAGCCTTCTCCACTATGTTCTTGATCGCCAGCTTGACGGCCTCGTCGCGCTCGTCAAAATAGCCCATCTTCCCGAGCAGTTCGGAGTCGCGGTCCACGCCCAGCACGAGCTGCGTGAGGTCGTTGCTCCCGATGCTGAAGCCGTCGCACAGCTCGGCGAACTTGTCCGCCAGTAACGCCACTGCGGGCACCTCTGCCATTATCCACACCTTGAACGTGTCGTCCTCATGGCTGTCGAGTCCTTCCTCGTGCATTATGTCGAGGCACTTGCCTACCTCCCACGTGGTCCGCACGAACGGCAGCATCGCCCATACGTTCTTGCAGTCCTCGCGGACCTTTCGCATCGCTCGGCACTCGAGGCGGAATGCCTGCTCGAAGGCCGGCGATACGTAGCGCGACACGCCGCGCCATCCGATCATCGGGTTCGCCTCCTGCGGCTCGAACCTGTCGCCGCCCTTCAGGCTGCGGTACTCGTTGCTCTTGAAATCGGAGAAGCGCACGACCACCGGCCGCGGCCTCACAACAATCGCGACCTTCTCTATGCCTGCGACGAGCGCGTCGACGTACTTCTGCGACTCGCCCGCTTCGATCATCGCAAGCGGATGCTCGCCCAGCCCGGCGATTATGAACTCGATGCGCATAAGCCCTATCCCATCGAACGGCAGGCGCTTGTATTCGTCTATCTTGTCCGGCAAGCCTAGGTTCATGTAGAGCTTCGGTCTGCCGTCGCGTTCGTGCTCAGATTCTTCGGAAGCGCTTTTATCGTGGACCGGCAGCTCTTCGGCCTCCTCCGGCTCCTCTTCGAACGCCTTTTCATCTTCGTCTCCGTCGCCATTGTTCTTGTCAAGCTCGTCAGCGAGCGACACGAACTCGTCAATAGCGCTCTTCGACCCGGCCGGCGCTTCGTCGGATTCTTCCGCTTCCTTCTCTTCTACAGCCGCCGCGGCTTCTTCGACTTTTGTTTCTCCGGATTCGGGTTCTTCAAAAAGATGCTCATCTTCGGGCTCCTTCGCTCGCTCATCGGGTGTTTCTTCGACTGGCGTCTCGACCGCGGCCGCTGGCGTCGCCTCTTCTTTTCTTGGCTCGACTGCGCCGGCGTACACCACGCCGGTGTTGCCGTCGACCGTCACGAGCATGCCGTCGCTCAGCACCTTCGTCGCGTTCTGCGTGCCGACGACGCAAGGCACGCCCATCTCGCGCGATACGATCGCCGCGTGGCTCGTGGTCCCGCCTCGGTCCGTGACGATCGCGATGCAGCGGCTCATCGCCGGCACGAAGTCAGGCGACGTCATCTCCGTTACGAGCACGTCGCCCTTCTCTACCTTGCCCGTCTCCTCGAGCGAGCCGACAAGCTTCACGCGCCCGGCGCCAATCCCGGGAGAAGCGGATATGCCCTTCAAAACAGCCTTCAATCCCTCCGGCGCCGCCTCCGTCTCGACCGGCCCCGCCTTCGGCAGCGTGGTTATCGGACGGGTCTGCACGATGTATATCTTCTGGCCGCGCACGCACCACTCGACGTCCTGCGGGCTGCCGTAGTGCTCCTCGATGCGCATCGCGTACGCCGTCAGCCGACGAAGTTCCTCGTCCGTCAGCACGCGCGCCTCGACCTTTTCGCGCGGCACGCGCAACTCCACGGTGCGCCCGGTGCCGGGGTCGCGCACGTGCATCATCTCCTTGCGCCCGATATGGCTCTCCTGAATGGCGTAACTGTCGTCCTTGCTGACCACGTAGCGGTCAGGCTGCACCTCGCCGAGCACGAGCGCCTCGCCCAGCCCCCAGCACGCCTCGATGATTACGACGTTCTTGCCGGACGATGGGTGCACCGTAAAAGTAACACCGGCCTTCTCGGCTTCGACCATGCGCTGCACGACCACGCAGATGCTGGATGAAACGACGTTGTTCTTGGCGCGGTAGAATATAGCGCGCGGCTCGTAGAGCGACGCCCAGCACTTGCGCACGGCGTCGAGCACGGCCGGCACGCCTTTCATGTTCAGGAAGCTGGCCTGCTGGCCCGCGAAGCTCGCGTTCGGCAGGTCCTCGGCAGTCGCGGAGCTGCGCACGGCGACCGTGGCGTACTCGCGGCCGAGCGATAGCATGCTCAGCGCTTCGGGCAGTACGGCGTCGCGCGCGTATGACAGCTGCTCGTACGCGCGCTTGACCTCGTCCTTCACGGGCTGCGGATACTCGGCTTTCACTATCATGCCTTCAATCGCGTCAGACGCCTGCTTCAGCTGCATCACGTCGTCCACGTCGCAGGCGACCACGAGCTTGGCTATGTCGTCCTTTATGCCGTTCGCGTCGAGGAAGAAGTCGAACGCTCTAGTGGTTATGGCGAAGCCCTCGGGCACTGGCAACCCGGCGTTCGCGAGCTCGCCAAGGTTCGCGCCCTTGCCGCCGACCAAGGGTATCTGCGTCTTGTCTATCTGGTCGAACCACAGCACGTAATTGAAGGGGATTTTCGCATCGTGTGTTTTCACATCGGCTTCGGTCATGGATATCTTTATAGAATTTATTTTCCTGCCTAAATTAGTAGTTGGTTGGCGTTCGTCGGTAAGAAACGCCGCAAAAATCGGGTTTGGGAAGAACGATAGCTACGATAAACGAGAAATCTGAAAGTAGTTGCGAGCGCTTACGACGCTATCTCTATCCCTTGGCCCATCCTGATCTTGCTGCCAGCGCGCTTCAGCGCGTCCTTGACCGTCGGCAGGCTCGCCTTGTTGAACTTGAGCATGAAGACGTGCTGTCCCTTGCTGACGTTGGCCATAATGCCCACCGGACGGCCGAAGTTGTGTCGCATCCCCTGCGAGAAGCGGTCCGCACCTGCGCCCTGCGCGATGCTGTGCTCGCGTATCACGCCGTGCGGATAGACCAAAACCTTCAAGAAATAGCCGGTAGGCCCGAGCTTCTTCTCGAGGAAGTTCTGGGCGACGATGCGCGCGGACTCGAGCGCGTTGTCTCGTATGCTGACGTCCGCCTTCGGCGTCAGGTAGGCGCAGCTGTCGAAGACGCCGTTCTTGTCGCCCATCTCGAAGGTGTGTATGTGCGGCTGCGGCACGCCTACGACGTAGCTCTTCCTGGGCTTGCTCTTGGATACGCGCGTCCAGGGACGCTTGTATTGCTTCAGTATCCGTCCGGGTCTCAGAGGCATGACATCACATCAAATACCAGCATCGTATTACAATTCTATCTGCACTCTATTTTATAAAACTAACTATATGCCGAGATCGCCTTCTTCGTGGCGCATATCGGGATTCTTCTGCCCAGGTCGATTTTTCTCGGACGGTCCAATCTCTCTGCCGTACGGGGTTATCTCTATTTTCGATATGTCCCTAACCAGTTCTTTCCCGCACTTCGGGCACTTCCTTTCGTATTTCTTTATGACGTCGCCTATCGATTTCACTAGCTCATCCGTGGCCAGCACGTACCCGCAATCGCCGCAAACGTATTTGGAAGGCACGATACAACTTTCTCTGTGGATTATTTAAGCTTCGCGGGCATTCGTCACTGGGCAGCGGCAAAACGCCCCGGAGAGGCCGTCTAGCACGGTTACAGCGCCATTTATATCCCAGCCCGCAGAGAGATTAATTAACCGAATTTTCAGCATAGAAAATGCAAGGAGGTGTGAAGACAATGGCACTGGCTGTCAAGTCCGCGATCAAGGCGCAGCTGAAGAAGTCCAAGATGCGCGTAGGCGGGGACTTTTGGAAGATGCTCGACGAGAAGATAATGTGGAAGGTCAAGCGCGCCTCGGAAAGGGCTAAGGCGAACGGCCGCAAGACTATACGCGCGGCGGACCTGTAGGTCGCAGCGCATATTTGAACGTTTCTTTCTTTTCCGCTTCTATTTTTAACGTCCGGGAACGCCGGGTCAAAGGATTTAAAAATCCGAAGACAAAGAATAATATTGAATTTTTGGGAGTGTGTTCTGGAATGGCGCAGAAGGCTGTGATAGGGCTTACGGGCACGATAGCGTCGGGCAAGGACGTGGTGATGCAGATGCTGCTGAAGAAGTACAACTGCTACCACGTCACCCTGTCGGACGTCATACGCGGCGAGCTGGAGAAGCGCAAGAGCAGCTTCACCCGCGCCACGCTGCAGGACATGGGAAACATCATGCGCCAGCAGTACGGCCCGCACATACTCGCGCTGCTTGCCGTCGAGTACCTCCCGCGAGACAAGGAACTGACCGTTATCGATGGAATCCGCAACCCGGGCGAGGTCGACTACCTGAAGAAGAAGTTCGGCGGCAAGTTCTTCATGGTGGCCACGGACGCGCTGCGCGAGCGCAGGTTCGAGCTGCTGCAGAAGCGCGCCGATCCGCGGGACCCGCGCACGTTCGAGGAGTTCGTCAAGGTGGACGACCGCGACCAGGGCGCCGGAGAGCCGCCTTACGGCCAGCAGGTCGCCGAGTGCGTAAAGCGCGCGGACTTCCGCATACAGAACGACGGCGACCTCGCCGCATTGGAAGCGAAGGTCGACGACGTGATGACGGTCATAATCGCGCAGTACGTCCCTCCGCGAGATTGAGAGTGGGCAGATGAAGGTCAAGCTAGTCGCTTATACGCCGAATCCTGAGATCGTTTGCGCGGCCGCGGCCCAGACGTCCGTGAAAGAAGGCAGCTTGGAAAAGATTTTCGAGGAGATGACGCTCGAAAAGGCTCGCAAGATAATCCGCAACGTCGTCGGTCTGGGACACGTCAGCATCGTCGAGCATGCGAGTTTCACTTTTGCAGTCGAAGACGTCTCGCGCTCGCTGACGCACCAGCTAGTGCGCCACCGCATGGCATCGTACACGCAGCAGAGCCAGCGCTACGTCAAGCTGAACGCCGCGTCCGACTGGTTCGTCGTGCCGCACACGTTCAAGACTGCGGAACAAAAAGAAAAATTCAAAGAACGCATGGCGGAGATTACCAAGTGGTACGACGAGGCCGTGGCCGAAGGCATACCGGCGGAGGACGCGAGGTTCTACCTGCCGAACGCGGCGAAGACCGCGATAACGGTCACGATGAACGCGCGCGAGCTGCTGCATTTCTTCGGACTGCGGTGCTGCGCCCGTGCGCAGTGGGAGATCAAGGAACTGGCCGATATGATGCTGGCGGAAGCGAAGAAGGTCGCGCCAGTCATCTTCGAGAACGCCGGCCCGAACTGTGTGCAGGTAGGCTACTGCCCCGAGGGCGCGAAGAAGCCCGCGGAGTGCGACATCGCCGCGATACGCAAGGCGTACAAAGGCGAATAAGCCGGATAACGTCAGTCCGGAATCGGGTATTAAAATTTAACTTTTCTATATTAGTTCATGGAAAATGCGAAAGATGTAAAGATCCCGTACACTTTCATGCTGCATGTTCTGGACTCGAAACTTGATGAAATAGATAATATCAAGTGCCCGGAAATGTTGGAGCAAAGAAAGCTCGTCGATGAAAAGTTGGGCGAGATACAGAGCTTCTGGGAAACGAACTACAAGGAAATCGAAAAAATCCTAAAGCCGGAACTCTGTAAATATCTGAAAAGAGAGGCGTTGAAACACCTCTACACGAGAGAATTGACAACCACTCCATCTGGATGGAACGTGACCAACATAGCGAAGTTATACATAGAAAAAGATTGGAGCGACGGGCAGTACGACGAACTGAAGAAATCCGTAATCTTGGAGAAAAGAGCCTCGGAAATCTTCGCTTGATTTTCGTGTTTCTGAATTAAGCCGCGCATACAAGTGCGAGTAGAATATATCACACGATCTTCTTGTTGTATTCCTTCAGGTACATCTTGCGGAGCTTGTCCAGGTGGCCGATGTCCACGTCGGCGACTATCATGCCTTCCTTCCCGACGATTTCCTTGAGGACGCGCTGGCTCTCCGCGATTGCCGAATACGCGACCATGCGCCTGTCGGTAGGGTCGTAGACGTTGCTGAAAACGACGTACACAAGGCTCTCGTACGCCCGGGTCAGTATCATCGACCGCAGTAGCTGCCTTTCACGCGAACGATGTTCCCTGTCGTGCGCCCACTTTTCAAAGTACCACATCAGGGGAACGAATATCACCTTCGCGCCCTTGGCTGCCATTGAGCTGACGGTCTGCGGGAACGAAGTGTCCCAGCAGATGGATATGCCAATCCTTCCGAACGGCGTGTCGAAGACCGCGAAGCCCTTGCCCGGCCGCACCCCGGGCGGATCGCAAAGGTGCACCTTCCTGTGCCGTCCGACTATCCGGCCGGCGTCGTTAATCAGCACGGCGGTGTTGTACGTACGCCCGCGCTCGCCGAGGTTGCAGCCGATTATGCACCATATCCCGGCGTCCTTGCAGGAGGTTCTGACTTCGCGCAGGGCGGCCGCGTTCTTCTCGTTACCGGAATCGAAGCTGCATTCCGGGAAGCAGACGATCCCCACTTTTTTCTTTTTAGCGGCCGCTAGATATTTCCTAACGTCACTTAGAATGTCATCGATGTTTTGTCCTACGTTCAGCTGGACGGATGCGACTTTGAATTTTGTTTTAGGAAGAGCCTTCATACATAATATTACTCGTTCTCTCTGATAAAATTTCTTTATTTTGAATCAGTGCTCCCGAACCCGCCGCGAGATTTTTCAGAAACAGACTCGACCTCCCCCCATTCGGCATTGTCGACCTTCACGAAGATGCCCTGCGCAATCTTCTCGCCTCGTGCCACAGTGACGGACTGCTCGGAAAAATTGTACACCTGCACCATGACTTCGTCGTCCGGACCGCAGTAGTCGTTGTCGATGATGCCGATGCCGTGCGGACAGAGCAGCTGCTTCTTCTTCGGCGTGCTGCTGCGAAGCGCGACGACGAGGACGTAGCCATCAGGCACAGCGACGATCACGTTGCCAGGCACGCGGCCGACGGACTTCGGCTCGATCGTGGTGTCCTGCCTGCATACTATGTCGAAGCCCACCGAGCCCGCGGTCTCGTAAACCGGCAGGGGCAGCGACCCGTCTATTCTCTTGATATTGACCTTCATGTGTGATGCCTTGACAAAAAGATTTACTCGATTGTGACGGCCGCGGTTCATATGCCCAGCTGTATCCAGTCCTTCCACCAGTTCTTCTTCGCTTCCTGCTTCAGCTTCTCCTCGCGCTTGCGCACCATGGCCATGTTGCGCCTCGCGAGCTGCTCGGCCTTCGCCACGCCCTTCTTGTCGTTGCCGACGCCGCAGGTGTTGCCCACGCCGACGATTATGACGGAACCCTGCCTCTTCGTAGCCTTGATGCGGTCCTCGACGATCTTCGTCACGCGCGGTATCGCAGCGAGCATCTCGGCGCGCACGGGCTGCACTGCCTCCTCCTGGCTCATCTTTACGACGATGGAGTCGATCGGTATCTTCTGTCCGACCACGACGTCCTCTATGCGCGCGCGCTCCACGCCTATGCCGCCCATGGCCACGCCCACGCCTTCGGCCACGCTGCCCGTGCGCTCGCCTTCGAGCTTCACGGCGGCGTCGATCGTGATTATCTTCGCGACCTTGTTGCGCTTGGCGATGGCCGCGATGGCGCGGTCTATCTTGCCCACGCGGCTGCCCGGGCCTTTGGCCTTGACAATGAACACCTTCCGACCGGCGAGGCGCCTCGTGGCCACCATCGTGCCCTTCTCCAGCTCCTTCGGCCGCGCATCGCCGACCAGCGTCGCAACGACGAACGGCCCCATGGAATCGCCTATCGGCCAGCCGTTAGACAGCGCCTCCGTACCGTCCAGCAGCGCGACCGCCAGCTTCTCTATCTGCGGCAGCTGCATCTGCAGCACCATCGCCAGCTGCAGGTTCTTCGTCTTTCGTACGGTCTCCACGTAATGGCGTATTATCTTGGCTATCCCGTGCAGCGACATCGCGCCGCTGAGCCCGCCCTTGATGTCCTCCTTCTCCTCCGCGCCGAGCTTGGGCGCTATGTCGTCGACGAACGCATCAAAGCGGTCGTCGAAGTTGTCCATTATGTGCCCGAGCTTGTTGACTATGCCGTACGGGTCGAGGCTTATCGGCCCAATCGCGAAGAACTCGAGAAAGTTCGTGACGTCCTGCACCAGCTTCGGGTCAGGACTGGCCGAAACGCGTTTTAGCACGGCGCTCCTCGCCTTCTTCGTCAGGCCCTCGACCATCCGCGCCGAGCTGTCCAGCCTCCATATCATCTGCATGACCATCAGCCTGGGATAGAATAACGCAAGCACCATGAAAAGCAAGAACCATACCACGTTGCCAAACATGTCGGTGCCGAACTGGCTCAGCATCATGAAAAACCACCCTCTCAAACAGGCCGCGCAAGGCGCCGTTCTGTAACGGTATTAGTTTTTTATCTTTCTTATACATAAGTTATATTACAATCCCTTTAAATCGTTTAGAACCAACTCGGGCGTGGTGCTGAGAATGAACGTGAAGGCAGTCCTTGCGGTCGTGGTCGTCATAGGCATAGGCATGCTGCTCATGCAGACGGACTCGGGCAGGCAGTACTTCGGTTCCGGACTGGACTTTATCAGGACTAGGCTGAGCGGGCTCGCGTCGGGCGCGTTCACTGCCGGCGGGCTGTTCGGGCAGAAGATGCCGGAAGGCCTGGCGTTCCAGATGTCGCTGGAGGCGCCTGAGCAGACGTTCTACGGCCAGAACTACACCGTCACCAACGCCAGCCTCAGCGTGTCGGGCGTCTGCGCGTCCACGATAGGCATAGGCAACACGGTCCTGCACAAGGAGGGCGCCGAGTGCAGCATCGAGATGCCGTACGCGAACGGAATCGTGCAGATAACGGACACCGGCGGGATACGCTTCAGCGGCACCGCGGCCGCGATGACCGTGGACGGCACGATGTACACCATGTCGGACGCGTCGGGCAGGGTGCAGACCGATTTTGATGTCATGCCGCTGGACTTCACGCTCGACGGAATGGCGCAGCCGCTCATATCGCTGCCTGCCACGAAGGGCACGCTGCAGCGCTTGGCGGCCGACGGCACGGTCAAATCCAGCGAGGCGCTGGACGGGGAGAGCGTGCAGATAGGAGGGTTCGTCGGCTTTTTAAAGCTTGACAGCTCCAATATAGTACTGCAGGGGTCGGCCGTGGCCGTGCATGGCGCGGGTGACCACAGCAGCTTCGTCTGGTAGGCGAGGCCGGCAAGGCAGGCAGCAGCCGAAAGGGGAAGGCATGACACTTATCCGGCGCATATGCCGGTCGTTGTGGATTTCGACTTTTCCTCGGGGCTGTACGAACAAGAAGGTTGGCCGGGTCGCAAGACCTTCGAACGGGGCTTGCCTTGGCTATGGATGGTGAAGTTTGATGGAACACATGGAAAGAACAGAGAAGGTTGAAAGAGCGGATAGGCCGGAAAGGGTTGAACGTGCCGATAAGCCGGAGAGGGCTGAACGGGTGGAAAGGGGCAGGGAGGGTGATTCTATGTACAGGAGCAGGAACGTCGTGACGCGCAGCACTAGCACTAGCAGGGGGCCTGCGGACGAGATACCGCGCATAGCGCTTTTCGTCGACGGGCCGAACATGCTCAGGAAGGAGTTCATGATTGACCTCCGCGAGCTGAAGAAGAGCGTGCTCAAGTACGGGCGCGTCACTTCGGCGAAGGTCTTCGTCAACCAGTTCGCGCCTGAGAAGCTCATCGAAGCGATAATCAACGAGGGCTTCCAGGCCGAGATGATACTGGCCGAAGTCGAGGCCGAGAAGAACGACATCGACGTGGCGATGGCGATCGGCGCCGTCGAGGCTGCGATAGCACGCGACATCGATTTCGTAGCGCTGGCCACGCGCGACGCGGACTACATGCCTGTCATACACATGGCCAAGGCGTACGGCAAGCGCGTCATAGTCATAGGCGCGGAGCCGGGCATGTCAAGCGGGCTGCAGAACGCCGCGGACTACGTCGAGATGCTCTGAGCGATTTGACTGTTCTTTATTTTTTTCCATTTTTTAAAACTACGTTTACCCGCTTCCTCGGCCGAATCCTTCAAACGGCTTCGATCGTCGAGGGTGGTTTCTTAGTGATGTTATAGGTCACGCTTACTACCCCCGGCACTTCCCTCGTGATGCGGTCCGCGATCGTAGTCAGTTTTTCAAACGGCACTTTTGTCGGAGCTCCGGTAACCGCGTCCTTGCTGTCCCAGCATCGGACCTCTATCTGCTGGCCGAAGTCCCTTTTCCCGTCGCGCATCCCGGTCACGTTGTCCTTGTGGAGGATTGCAAGATACTGGAAAGCCCCCAAGTCATAGAGCTCCTGCTCCACGACTTTTGTCGCCTTTCTGACAGTCTCCACCCTGCCAGGAGTGACCTCGCCTATTATCCTGGCAGCCAGTCCTGGCCCCGGGAACGGTATCCTTTCCGAAACCTCCTTCGGCAGGCCTATCTCCCTTGCCACGGCCCGAACTGCAGGTTTCCTAAGATCGATGATGGGTTCTATGACGTCATATCCGTACGTCTTCAAAGGGTCTATCCCGAGCTGAGCCAGGACGTTGTGCTGCCTCTTGACCTTCGCCAGAGTCTCCTCCACGTCCGTATAATTCGTCCCCTGTAGGAGGAAGAGTTTACGCTCCGGACCGGCGTTATTCCTTACGATGTCCCCGAACGTCTTGTAGAAACAATCTGTGAATGCATTCCGTTTGTCCTCCGGGTCCTCTATGCCCCTCAGGGCGGAGAAGAACCTTTCCTTAGAGTCAACGACCTCTATCGGAACGCCGATCTGATAAAACAAAGAGGACACGTAGTTGGCCTCGTTCTCGCGCATAAGGCCGTCGTCGATGAAATATGTCCTGAGGCGGTCGCCCAAAGCCCTGTGGCCGAGCATCGTGACAACCGACGAGTCCACCCCTCCCGACAGGGCGTTGATGGCATAGCCTTCGCCCACGGCGTACCTTATTTCGTTGGTTTTATCCACTATGTAATTCCTGACAGCGCCTCTGTCTATGTCGGATTTGCCCGAGGCCAAGAAATCTTTCTCCTTGATATTTGAAAAATCATCATAACCCATATCAGCGCCTCCCGGAACGGCAAAGGAATATTCTATTGAAGGCTAAGAAAACATAAATACAACTTTAAATTTGTAGAAAGACAGAATACTTTCTAGGTGAGACGTTCGTGGGATTTTTGGACAGACTGAAGAAGCTGGCGCAGCCCGAAGAGGAGCAGATGGAGCTGCCGAACGAGCAGGCGGAAGGCCCGGCAGAGAAGGTCACGGTGCGCGTCGAGAGCCTGCAGGGCGTAAACGACGTGGACCGCATCGAGAAGCTGCTGAAGGAAGGCAACATCCTGTTCGTCAAGGTCATTGACTTGCAGAGGAAGGACCTGGGCCAGTTCAAGCAGACCGTGCAGATGCTGAAGCGCAGGTGCATCCAGTTCGGCTGGGACATCGTGGGCATCGAGGAAGGCTACCTTGTCCTTGCGCCCAAGTTCGCCAAGATTGCGCGCTCGTAAGCGCCGGATTGACGCTTCGCGTTCTTGGGCCTAGTGTAGTGTTACATGTTTAGAAAGACTACCGCAAGTAAAATCACTCCAATAAGCGCCAAAGCCGTATAAAACCAAACCAGAGCCCCTCCTATGCCCAGAATACTCCAAATCCCGCAGCTGTTCATAACAAGCACCACGAATGCGAACACGGCCATAGAAGGAATCACTATCGACGACATCTTTCTATTTTTTTGAGGATTGACCGGCATTCCAGCGGCGCTTGCAGCGATGATATTAATTATAGGTCCGAACAACTTCATCGCACCCCAAAAAAACAAGACACTAAAAACTGACAGGAAAATGGAGCCTGGGCATGTGTCTTTGAAAGCAAAAAGTATGTTCGTACTACCTGGAAATAGCAAAGCCATTATTATGTAAAGTAGGAACACAAAAACTTCTAAAGCCATAAGTATATTTTAGCTACGAGAACTAAAAATCAATAACTGCGAGGTGTTTAAGTTCAAAGCCGTAAAACGCAAACCTTTGAAGGCAAAGCGAAAGGCCAGCTCCGGCAATAAACCAGGGAAGAAGTTCTACATAACCACCGCCATACCGTACGTCAACGCGTCTCCGCACATCGGCCACGCGCTCGAGTTCGTACAGACCGACGCGATAGCGCGTTTCCACAAGCTCGCGGGCAGCAGCGTCTACCTGACCACGGGCGCGGACGAGAACAGCCTGAAGAACGTGCAGGCCGCCGAGCAGAAAGGCCTGACGACGCAGCAGCTGTGCGACCAGAACTCGGCGTTGTTCAAGGCGTTCGCAGCGAAGATCGGCACGTCGAACGACGTGTTCCTGCGTTCGTCGAGCAGGACGGCGCACTGGCCTGGCGTGCAGAAGCTCTGGCAGCTGTGCGTGAAGCGCGGTGACGTTTACAAGAAGAAGTACAAGGGTTTGTACTGCGTGGGATGCGAGGCGTTATACACTCCCGAGGAGCTGGTGGACGGATGCTGCCACGAGCACAAGAGCAATCCCGATCCCGTTGAAGAAGAAAACTACTTTTTCCGCCTGAGCAAGTACCAGAAGCGCATCGCCGGGCTCATCGAGTCGGGCGAGCTGCTGGTACTGCCCGAGGCGCACCGCAGGGAAGCCTTGGCGTTCGTGAAGGCGGGGTTGGAGGATTTCAGCATCTCGCGGTCGGTCGCGCGCGCGAAGGGATGGGGCGTGCCCGTTCCAGGCGACGCGTCGCAGATAATGTACGTCTGGTTCGACGCACTCGGCGTCTATCTGACTGGCGTGGGCTACGGCACGGACGAAGCGAAGTTCAAGAAGTGGTGGCCCGCGGACATGCACGTCATAGGGAAAGGCATAACGCGCTTCCATGTCGTGTACTGGCCGGCCATGCTGCTGTCCGCGGGATTGCCGACGCCGCGTTCCGTTTTTGTCCATGGCTACGTCACGGCCGACGGGCAGAAGATGAGCAAGTCGCTGGGCAACGTCGTCGACCCCGTCGCGCTTATCGACAAGTACGGCGCCGACGTCGTACGCTATTATCTGCTGAACGAGATTCCGACTTTCGAGGACGGCGACTTCAGCGAGGCGCGGCTGATAGAGAAGACGAACAACGAGCTGATCGCCAACTTCGGCAACTACATCTACCGCGTGCTCTCGTTCCTCAAATCGAACTTCAAAGGCAAGATACCGAAGCCCGGCAGGCTAGGCAAGGACGATGCCGCGCTGCTGAAGAAGCTGGACGGAACGAAAGCGGCCGTGGAGAAGGCGATGGCGGACTACCGGCTGCAGGACGCCATGCATGCCGTGCTCGAGCTTTCCGTGGAGGGCAACCGATACTTCCAGGCGAACGAGCCGTGGAAGACCGCGAAGTCGGACAAGGCAAAGTGCTCGACCACGCTGTACGTTGCGGCGAACGTAGTGCGCGGCCTAGCTGCGCTTTCGTGGCCGTTCCTGCCGTTCTCGGCCGAAGTGTTATGGAAGCAGCTCGCGATAAAAGAAAAGATGGACGGCCTGAAGGAAGTCGGGAAGAAACGCCTGGAACCCGGGCACAAGATCGGCGGGATCGCGCCGCTTTTCAAGAAGATAGAACTGATGGAGGAGACTGACATGCAGACGAAGAAAAAAACTGAAACAAAAACTGTGAAGAAAACAGAAAAGAAAATGATGAAGATCGAACCCAAACTAATTGTTAAAGCCGCGCCAGTCGTTGCGTCAGCCGCTGCCGTTGCGCCTGCGAAGCCGACGGTCACATTCGCGGACTTCCAGAAGCTGAACCTTCGCGTAGGGCGCGTCGAGAGCGCAGAGCCGGTGCCGGGCAGCACGAACCTGCTGAGGCTGATGGTGGACTTCGGCGACGAGAGGCTGCAGGCAGTGTCGGGCATAGCGCGCTGGTACGCGCCGGACGATGTCGTCGGCAAGGAGTTCATGTTCATAACGAACCTCGAGCGCCGCAAGTTCATGGGCGTCGAGTCGCAGTGCATGATATTCGCGGCCGAGGAGGACGGCATCCCCGTGCTGCTCACGCCGGAGAAGCAGGTGAAGCCCGGGAGCTTCGTGCACTAATTTTTAAATTTAGTGCACAGTAGTCTATTCAGTATGAAAAATGAATATCCAGAAGAATTTATCCCCGCTAAGGAACGACAGCCCTCAAGAACTCTTTACTTTTTAGCGGTAGCTTTGACTATCTTGGTAGTTCTGCTCTTACTGGCTATGATTTACTTAACTCCAATAATAGATTTTATTGTGAAAATGAATGTTCTCGCAAGTGGGAGGGTACATTTTATATATTCAGAAGAAATAGGTCCCACTGAAAACAAAACACTTTTAATACACAAAATCCTTCTTTGGGAAAAAAATAACATGATTGGAACCTGGCAGGAAGATACACCGAATTATCCATGTGTAAGGATACCAAGCGAAACTGGAAACCCATTACTACAGGAAAAATACTTCATAACTTTAACAAAATGTGGTCAATGCGGAGAATTTTCAGGAATGTTTTCACTGTTGGCAACAGAAGGAAAACTTGAAAATTATATAATTGTAGCAGACTCTGGAAAACATTCATGGGTCGAAGTTGTGATTGAAGGGAAAAGAATCCCAATAGAGACTACAGAACTAAAGGACTACGATGAAAGCAAGTTCTATAACCATTTTAACGCATCGAATTTTTATGACTGTAATATTGTTAACGACACATATCAAAAAATAACAGTGTTAAATGGAGAAGATCTTACAGAAAAATATCATACTTGGTGTTCTTACAAGTCATAATTTGTACAGGTACGTCCAGAAATGCCCTGTCTTGATTTTTTCAACGGGCGCCCATCCTGGAATCTCGTGAGCCGCGGACACGACGCGCGTGCCTTTCTTCAGCTCGCGCCTGAATTTCGGCCCTAGCATCTTCGCCAGTTTGGGCGTGAGGTAGAACGTGACGACGTCCGCGTCGTCCAGCTTTATTTTGAATAAATCTTTCCGCATAAGCGTCACGCCGCGCGCGCCGCTCAGCGCCAAACGAATCTTCGCCAGCATGTGAACGGGTATGCTGTACTCGATGCCGACGCCGATCGCGCCCATACGAGCAGCCTCAATCACGGTGCGCCCGTCACCGCTGCCGAGGTCGTACAGCTTCTCGCCGCGCTTCACCTTCGCCATGCGCAGCATAGCGCGCACCGTGCCCATGGACAGCGGGACGAAGAAGCCCTGCTCGCCGCGCAGCTTGATGACGAACCACGCGCAGAAGAACGCCGGGATTATCAGCCACTCGTTCATACAGATATTTCTCCGCCGCCGCTTAAACGGTTTCGTTTCCTCCGGCTTCGTTGGGTTTAAATGTCTGGTTTCATGTGGTTTCATGGGTTGCAACAATGGTCCATGACAAATCCGTGTACATAAGGAACTTGAGCGGGTGGATGAAAGGAAGACTTGCCAAAGTGCGAGGACTGAACTACGTCGAACTTGCCTACGGGAGCGTTAGTTCGACGCACATTGTCCGGGAGGAAGGCGACGTACTGGGCTCTATGAAGGTCGCTTTCACAATCAAAAACAGGCCGTCCTGCATGTTAGGCATACAGGACTGGCAGGCAACGGAACAGAACGTGGCCATAAACTTCGGCTTCGACAAGGAACGCATCGGCACGTCGGAAAGCAACGCTCTGAGGAACCCGAGGCGGTCGTTGCCGGGATACTCTCTAAGGACGAGTTTCACGGAGCCGTCGCTGCAACTTATGGGAGAGTATAGCGAGACCAAGGAACGCGCCTTGGATGGGATGGTATCCAGGATAAGGGACTTCGACGGATGGTACGGCGAGGCCATGGAAGGATACAAGAGGATACTCGACGACTGCTGCAGCTCCATGAAACATCACACAGACAACGTGCGGAAGGCCGCGATGCCGCGGGAAGACCTGAACGGCTAGCCTGCTTTTTATTTCCTCGAAACCAATTATTCTTCAGGTACGCATGAAGAAAGTCAGGAATTTCATGAACCGCAGGGTTGTGTTCTTCACCCCGTCGGACAACATCTTCGACGTAGCGAAGGCGTTCTGCGACAAGCGCATATCGGGCGCGCCCGTCGTGGCCAACCGCCGCACCAGGCGCGTCATCGGCATCGTGAGCGAATCGGACCTGGTCAAGTTCATGGGCCACAGCCTCTACAAGGGATCGAAGGTCAGCGCGAGCACATGCACGTCCACCGCGCTCATACTTCTCGGATTCATGAAGCTCGGCAGCGCGCACCTGAACGTGCAGAAGGACGTGGAGCGGCTGACGAAGGTGCGCGTGAAGGACGTCATGAGCAGCGACGTGATCGCGGTGTCGCCAGAGGAGAGCATCTTCGACGCGGCCGAGAAGATGGACGAGCACGACGTGAACAGGCTGCCGGTGGTGCAGCGCGGCCGGCTCGTGGGCATCATCGCGCGCTCGGACCTCGTGAAGGCGCTCGTGGAGTAGGAGTTTATTAGCCCCGGAACAGAATAAAAAATCACTGCGAAGATTGTCTCTTTTGCGTTTTGCAACTGTAATTGAAAGCGAGGAAACAAAAATGAAGTACGAAGAGGCTTTGATGAAGCCGTTCACGGACCTCAAGAAACTCGCGATAGGTATAATACTGAGCATAATCCCGATAGTGAACTTCACCATAGTGACGGGTTTCGCCATGGAAAGCTCGGGCCTGGGAAAGGCCAAGGCGTCATCGAAGATGCCCGAGTGGAAGGACTGGACATACCTGTTCATGAAGGGACTGGGCGCGTTCGTCATCAAGCTGGTCTACATGATACCGGCGATCGCGTTCATCGCAATCGGGGTCGGCATTGCAGTAAGCGACATCGTCGGCGCCATGGTGGGCACCGTCTCTCCGGAGATGCTGGGGCAGGCGGTAGGCAGCCAGGTCGCGGCGAACAGCCAGCTCGCGCAGGTATTAGCGCAGAACTGGATGCTGCTGCTGCCCGGGCTGCTCGAGGCGGCGCCGCTGATAATGGTGGGCATACTGCTCGCCCTTTTCGCGGCGTTCCTGACGCCGATCGCAGTGCTCAACTACCTGTCGAAGAGGAAATTCTCCGCGGCTTTCGACTTTGGCGTCATAGTACACAAGTCACTCACGTCGACGTACGTGATGGCCTGGCTGGCGATGCTGGTCGTGAGCATAGTCGTCGGAGCGGTCCTGGGTTTCATACCGGTGCTGGGACAGGCGATAACCATGTTCCTGCTGTCGGTGATGTCCTACGGCCTGTACGGACAGGCTTTCAAGGAGGCCAAGTGAGCGGCTGCGAAGGATTGAACAGTTTGGAGATTTTTTGATTTCAAATCCATAATTATCCGGGCGGGGGTAGGGAAGCTTATAAGCCCGGAAGGAAAATAAAAAGAAAGGACTCTTACATGGCGAAGAAACGTGCGGTCAGGCGCGAGAAGCGCTTCGGCAAGACCGAGAATGAATGGCGCGAGTGGGGCGAGGAGTTCGGCGACAGCATGGCCGCGATCTTCGGCGGCGTCAGGACGTCGGCGCGCCGCGCTGCGGATAAGGAGAGGGACGCCAGGCGCGCCGAGAGACGCGAGGTGCGCTGGGAGTGGCACGAACACTGGCACCACGGCGGCGTAGTCGGGCCGATAATCGCGGCCGTGTTCAAGATGGTGTTTTTCGCCATAGGCGCGTGGCTGCTCGGGCTGTTCGGCAGCTGGGCCGGAAGCGGTTTCATAATAGCGCTAGGCCAGCTGTTCATGCAGAACATGCCGTTGTTCTTCATCTCGTTCCTGCTGTCGTCGTACGCGAGGGCATCGCGGTGCTGCGGCGGCGCATGCAAGCTAGTGTGGCCTGCGATACACGCGGCCAGCGTGTCGGCTGGCGTATGGATATTCGCGCTGCTGATCGACTTCGTCAACTCTTACACAGTTGTGGCGCTGCTGCAGGTCGCATCGGAGTTCCTGCGCGCGAACATCGCGGGAATATTCCTGCTCGCCGCTTTCATAAGCTACCTGTACGCGCTCTCGCGCAAGGACGAGTGCGAAGGGTGCTGCGACTGTCGGAGGTTTTGAAATGGCTGTCGCTAAAAGGCTTTACAGATCGAGCAAGGAGCGCATCCTCGGCGGGGTGTGCGGCGGCATAGCCGAGTACCTGAACGTCGACCCTACGCTAGTGCGGCTGTTCTGGGCGCTGTTCACGCTCGCAGCAGGCTCTGGCGTACTGGTGTACATCCTCGCGTGGCTGATAATACCGCGCAACCCGAAGCACAAATGGTAGGATTTTTTTTAAAAATAAGAGCGCCGGAGGCGAGATTTGAACTCGCAAAGGCTTGCGCCTGCAAGCTTTCCAGGCATGCACACGGCTTAGCCGTTTTGTGCCATACCGGATTAGGCGACTCCGGCGTCGTCTACAAATAAACTGTCTCCATCGCTATTTAAATCGTTCGGCGCGGCAATTCTCATCATGGCGTTCGACGCGCTCGGAGCGGCCGTGCATGCGGCGAAGTTCGTGCAGAGGAACAGGGTCAAGTCGCTCGCGCTGCTGCTCGCGTTCACAGCGCTGGTCTCGCTGGCGGCCGGCATAGTCGACAAGTTCGTGTTCATGATGCTAATCGCCGCGGAGCTGGTGCTCGCGTTCTTCCTAGGCGAGTGGCAGCTGCGCAAGGTCGGAATCGAGCTCGTGACCTTCGTGACGGTGCTCGTCGGCTTCGCGTACGGACCCTCGATCGGCTTGGCGATCGGCGGGGCGCTCGTGGCGCTGCACTTCGTGCTCGCGCGCAACCTCGGACCTCATCTTGTGTACTGCGTGCCTGCCATGGCTGCAGTAGGGTTCGCCGCAGGCTACCACGCCGCGCTGCCGTTCGGTAGCATGGCTGTGCTAGGCGTGGCGCTCTCTGCGATGTACAACCTTCTGACCGGCGCGATAGGCACGCTGATGTTCAACGACCTGCCAGACGAGCTCGTGTGGGGCGCGACCAACTTCGCGCTCAACTACTTCATGTTCACTGCCATGGCCCCGGCGATAATCGCCGCCGTCTCGTAGCGGTTTTCTGAAAGGTTTAAGAACATCACCTTCCCTATGCTTTGCATGTGGTACGGCAACGCGAAGTTCAAGAACCTCAGGTTGGCGCTTGAGGCGTGCAAGCTAGACGAGCTAAGGGAAATGGAGACAGAGCTTATATGCCCGGAGATAGTCGATCCGTCCGAGATTTCTAAATACAAAAAAAATAACAAGCCGACCATAGTGAAGGGCCTACTTCACAACAAGACGACGGAAGCGGTATTCTCGGGGTACGGCGACGGTGTAGGCAACGGCCCTTACGTCAATAGCGTCAGGATAGCGCTGGTGAACATGTCGAATATGAATGAAGGCGAGCTCGAAAAAAGGTACAGGGGTGCATCCGATCCGCTGCTGAAGAGCATCATGCTCGCGTACTTCGACGGCACCTCCACCAGGAAAGCGACGACTGCGAAGCTGATGCTGCTGGACTTGAAGACCAAATATCTCCGTTTGGCTGATAAGACAAACTGATTATTTATCTACGCACGCCGCAAATAGGATTATCTGAGTGCGTGCAAGGCGAATTTTACATGGCTGAAGGCGACGCCGGAGCGGAAAAGAACGACTACTCCGACCTGGAGAAGCACTCGCATGACGTGACCGGAGGCAAGGCGCGCGTCATCGGCATAGTCTCGGGCAAGGGAGGCGTAGGGAAGACGACATTCGCCGCCAACCTCTCAATAGCGCTCACGGCGCTCGGAAAGAAGGTCGTGGTCATAGACTGCAACGTCACGACGCCGCACCTCAGCTATTATCTGGGCGTGAAGAACTTCTCCACCACCATAAACAACGTCTTCTCCGGCGACGTCGACGTGGCGTTCGCGCCGCTGGACCAGAACGGCGTGATGTTCATCCCGGCCTCGGAGAAGTTCACCGACCTGAAGAACGTGAACATGCAGGACCTCGAGAAGATAGTCAAGAAGCTCGCGGACCTCGAGCGCTTCGACTTCATCATCCTCGATTCTGCTGCAGGATTGGGCCGCGAGACCATAGGCGTGCTGAACGCCTGCAACGAGGTGCTTTTCATAACCACGCCCACGGCGCCGAACATAATGGACGTGGTGCGGTGCAACGAGGTCGCGCGCATGGTCGGCCACAGCAAGTTCAGCATCGTGCTCAACATGGTGCGCGGCAAGAAGTACGAGATAACGCCGGAGAAGGCGGAGGAGATCTTCAGCATGCCCGTCATAGGCATGGTGCCGTTCGACGAGAACGTGATGGACGCGACGGCCGAGGGCGTGCCGATACTGTGGTACAAGCCGAACTCGCCGAGCTGCATGCCGCTGATGCAGATAGCCGGCCACATCGCGGGCGTGGAGCCGGGAGCAGCGGCCGCGGTGGAGGGCGAGCTCGTGGAGGAAGCGGAGTCCGAGGTGGAAGTTTCTGCAGACGACGCCGAAACGGGCGCCGAGCAGGAGTACGACGAGATAGTCGTGCCCGAGGACACGGACGTGCGCGAGATCGAGGAGGACGCGAACATCGATTATTCCAAGATCGACATCAACCGCATGTCGAGGGGCCGCGGGAAGATCAGGCCGATGGTCAACCGCAAGAAGAAGGGGAAGGGCAGGCGCGACGACAGCGACACCAGGGCGACGGCCGGCAAGCTGGCGGACAGGTTGAAGGGGCTTTTCTCGAGATAGAAACTGCCGCGCGGATTACTTCAGTTCCTTCATCATCTTCTTCAGCGGCAGCGTGTTCACGACGTCCTTCTTCTCGGCCCATCCGCGGCGCGCGGTGGCGATGCCGAGGCGCATGAACTTCAGGTGCTCGGAGCTGTGCGCGTCCGTGTTGATCATCGTGCGGCAGCCGAGTTCCATCGCGCGCCGCACGTTCTCGGAGTTCATGTCCAAGCGGTTCGGGAACGCGTTGACCTCGAGCAGCGTGCCGGTGCGCTTCGACGCTGCGAACAGCTCCTCCATGTCCACGTCGTAGGGCTTGCGTTCCTGAATCAGCCTGCCTGTCGGGTGGCCGATGATGTTGACGTGTTCGTTCTCCATCGCCGCGATGATGCGCTTTGTCATCTGCTCCTGCGTCTGGCGGAAGCCGCCGTGCACGCTTGCAATCACATAGTCCAGCTCCTTCAGCACCGCGTCCTTCATGTCCAGGCGGCCGTCCGAGAGTATGCTGACCTCGGCGCCGTGCAGTATGATTATGCCGCGCACGGCCTTGCGAGCCTTCGCGATCGCGACGTCCTGCTTCGCCACGCCGCCAGCCATCATTCCGCCCGCTATGCGCAGCGTGCCAACGTGGTCGCTGATGCCGACGTACTCGTAGCCGAGCGCCTTCGCGGCCCCGGCCATCTGCTCGATTGTGTTAACGCCGTCGCTCCACTTGGTGTGCATCTGCAGGTCGCCGCGGATGTCGCCGTAGCCGACGAGCTTCGGCAGCCTGTGCTTCAGCGCGGCCTCGATCTCGCCCGTCATCTCGCGCAGCTCCGGTTCTATGTACGGCATGCCGAACTTTCCGTACACCTCGCGCTCGGTGCGGCCGGCGATCTGCCGCGCGCCTTTGAACAGGCCGTACTCGCTAAGCTTCCAGCCGTTCTTTATCGCGATGCGGCGCATCGCGATGTTGTGGTCCTTGTTGCCCGTGAAATACATCAGCGCGCTGCCGAACGACTTCTTCTCGACGACGCGCAGGTCGCACTGCACGCCCTCCGCGAGCTCCACGGTGCTCTTCGTCGAGCCTTTCGCGATGACGCGCTCGACGTTCGGCAGCTTGGTGAAGAATTCCGAGACCTTCTGCGGCGCGTCGGTCACGACGAGCATGTCGATGTCGCCGATGGTCTCCTTCATGCGCCTGATGCTTCCGGCGACCTCGACGTCCTCGACCTCCTTCAGCGCGGCCAGCCTGCGCTTCATGTCCTCGGCCACGGGCAGTATGTGGCCGAGCAGCGCACGCTTGCCCGCGGTGCGAGCGAATTTTATGCTTTCGAGTATCTGCTGCGCGCTCTTCTCTCCCATGCCGGGCAGCTTGCACAGCTTGCCTTCCTTGGCTGCGCGCTCTAGGCTGTCGAGGTCGCGCACGCCGAGCTTCTCGTAGAATAGCTTCGCTTTATGCGGGCCTACGCCTTCGACGCTGAAAAGCTCGTCGACGTTTATGGGCATTCCTCCCTTCAGTTCATCTAGATACGCGAGGCTGCCTGTCCTGGCTATCTCCTCGATCTTCTCGGCGATGGCCTCGCCCACGCCCGGTATCTCCATCAGCGCGTCGCGTCCTTCCCGCGCGATCTCTTCTACGGGCCGCTGCATCGACTCGACGGAGCGAGCGGCGCGGCGGTAAGCCTGCGGTCTGAAAGGCACGTCCTGCATCTCCAGCAGGTCCGCGACCTGGTACAGTATGCCGGCGACGAGCGCGTTCTTCATGCTGTCAGCTCTTTTTATTAATTGCACGCCATAGATAAAATTGTAAAGCATTGTCCGGTGTTCGCATATGCCTAGCCCAGGGAGCCTTATCAGACTGTCGATCGGCGTTCTGCTTTCGGCAGAGGTCTTGCGTGATTGGATCTTCGTAGGCGGGCAGCTGTCGAACTACGCCATCGGACTGGCTGCGGCGTTCGCGTTGCTGACCGGCGTTTACTTAGTTTTCCATTTCTAGAATCAGTTTTCCACGACGCGCGGAGCCAGCACGAACCGCACGCACGCCTTGTCGCCCGCCGCGAACGACAGCCGCATCGGATAATCCTCGCCGTACTCGATCGTGACGCTGTCGGAAATCTTCGCGGCCTTCATGATCTTCTTCAGGTAGTCGAGAGCGTACCTCGCCTTGACAGTGCCCTGCGAGCGCAGCTCGACCAATGCGTCGCTGCCCTTCTCCAGCTCTAGCTCTGCGCGGTTCGTGTCGCCTTCCGCGAGCATCAGGAACTTCGCAGGCGTCGTCTCGAAGATTATCGAGTCGGCGATTATCTCCGCGTCATTGACGCCGTTCATGAGGACGTCGGACTTGACCTGCACGGCGGCCTTGAAGTCCAGCTGGTCGACCGGCGGAACCTCCTCGTCGCCGAGGTCGAGCAGCGGCACGACGAACCTGCGCTTGCTCGTGCCTTCGATCGTTATCTGCATCTTCGCGCCCGTAAGCTCCATCGACAGCTTGTCGCCGGTGCCCGCGCGCTTGAGCACGCTGAGGAGGTTCGTTATGTTCAGCCCGAGCTTCTGCTCCTTCCCGTCGTCCGCCGAGGCCTCGTACTTCTCGAAAGCAGTGGGAGCCATAGAGAAGTCAACGACAGCCACCATCGCGCGGTCCGCCGCGACGAAGCGCAGCCCGTCCTTGCCTGCCTTGAACGTGCCTTCGTCTATTATCTCGGCTATCGAAGCTAGCGGGTCGCGCAGGAGCGCGATGTCGGCGAGAGTCACTTTGAACATTGCCATGCACCCACAAGATTCTTATAATTTCAGGTATTTCAACGCCTTCAATGCTTCGTCGAGCAAAATTAAAACCGCGAACGTCGTCGTAGTGTTGATGTTGTTGAGCACGCAACTGCGCGCGGCGAGCGTCGCGTCGCCGTACAGCGTCAGCACGCCGGTTGCGTCCGCGCGCTGTGCGTACTTACGCATCGTCTCCGCGAGCGGGTCGAACAGCAGGCTTACGTCGGCGATGGTAGCTTTGAACATTGCAAGCACATCACAATACGCTCTTCAAAAACTCAGATGCATAACCAGCGGCTATGATTGCGCCGAACCCAGCTTCGACGTGCACCGCGAGCATCGCTAGTTCGTGCATTCTTCGTTCTCTGGGGTCGTGGTAAGCGGCGTTGAAATAATCGCGCCATCCTTTTATGTAGCTTTTCGGGAATTTGACAGCGCCCGTGATGCCAACGTAGACGCTCTCTGCAGAGACCATCTTTCACAACCCCGCCTTCCCGTATAATTCATCAACGGTCTTCAAGAGATTTATATCCGCGCCCGCCATCGGCTGCAGAACGTCCAGCCGCAACTTCCCGCCGTCGTTCGTGCAAAAAGCACGCACGAGCATGCCGTCCTCGCTGCGCACGGCCCCGGCAAGCGCACCGTTCTCGCCTGCGTCGAAGAAGACCTCTATCTTCCCGGTGCCGTCGTCGACTATGACGTGCCTTTCCGACGTCTCGTCGTCCTCGACAGTCCCGAGCGTGCCCACGACGGCTACGCGCCTGTCGGCCTCGCCAATCGCGGCTATTTTCTTAGGAACGTAACGCTCGGGAAGCATGTCATGCACCTAAGCCCGAAGGCTCTCTGGATTACGATTAATTCACCCGCGGAAAAACTTAAGCTTTCGAAACTTTAATAGCGCCCGCCTGCCTAAATTGAATCATGGAGCGCATCGACAGCACGGATCAGGTCTTCAGGAACGTCTACGTGAAGTCATTGATAATATTCGTCTGGACCGTCGCGGCGGGCTTCATCGCATGCTACATCTATTTCCTGCTCGTGACCGCGCAGAACGCCGGGAACGCCGCGGTTTACGCCTGCGTCACAGCCTGCCGCACTGCACTGGCAGAAGGCGCCGACCTGAGCAACGGCCCGTGCCTTTCTGACAGCGTCATAAGCGGCTGGGCTTGCGACGTCGCGCACAGCCCGCGACAGGCGGTGGACGACCTGCCGGCGAACCAGTGCAGCGCCTATGGGACCAGCGCCTCGCATTTCGTGGAAGTCGACACCGGATGCAATCTCATCCGTGTGGTCTAGAAATAAGAAATCCTAAACGGAATTCTTTGGAAATGCCGTGGCATCGATTTCAGCCGTAGCTCCGCCAGCTGTAGTTGCATTTGGTGCAGCGGTAGAAAAGCGTCGGCGGCTCGTCCGCGCTGCGCGTCTGCTGCATCCACCACCACGCCTCCGGGTTCTCGCAGCTGGGGCACATGATCTTCGTCTTAGGCATGTCTATTGCCTCGTCGCCCTTCTGCATTATGACGATGTCCTTCTTCTTGTTCGGCAGCGAACCGGAGATGACCGCGCCATTCTTTCCCACGGGCTTCTCGCGGCCGCACTTGGTGCATTCGAGAACGCTCGAACCGGTGCGCTTCTTCTTGACAGTCATTATCTTGCCGCATTTCTCGCAGAATTCCATTTTTCGATCGCCTTCACGTAATGACGGTCCGTGATTTTCGTTATAACTGTTATGCGAAATTAACCTATAAAGCTAACATCCGTCGCAGCCGTCCATCTAGACGCCGAAAACGCGCATCGTGAACACCTTGAAGTATCCGAGCTTCGGTATCACCGCGACGACCTTCCCGTGCACCTGCGCGCTGCGTACGCTGAACTCGTAAGGCAGCTGCTGCAGGTTGTTGTCGCCCTTGGTCTGGTAGCTGCCGTCCGGGTTGATGACTATTATGCGATGTATTATCGGCACCGACTGGCCCGGGACGCTGTACACCACTACGTCGCCGACGTTGTAGCTGTCCGTGCCCTGAACGATGGGCATGTCGCCGACGAGGAAGCCGCCCGATATCGGCCACGAGTCGATGTAGCTGCGGTTGTAGCCAAGGTTGGACTCGAGCCATCCGTAGTAGGTCTGCGCAGGGCTGTCGTGCTGCATCGACGAGCTCACGACCGCGACGACGGGCGTGCCCGTATGCAGCCCGAACACGAGCGCCTCCTTAGCCACGAGCGCGAGCATGACTCCCAGCACGATGTAGACGGCCGTGCCGAGCGTCCCGGACTTTTTTATCCTGTCGAAGAAGCTTCCGGGCTTTCCGGCCCCGGCGGCCGCGGCCTTGACCTTCCTGTCCGCGAACGCCTCTTCCGCGTTTTGCATACACGTTAGAGCGTCCCGATAATATTTAAATCTAACACAGCCTATCTAATAGAAAGGCCGATGGCCGCAGGCGTTTGCTATGACGAAGAAGATGTATCCCGAAGCCGTGAGGCGCATATTCACGCGCGTGTACGTGTGCAAGGTCTGCAAGGCCAAGCTCCGCGCGGACTCGAAGCACGTGCGCGAGGGCAAGGTCAAGTGCCGCAAGTGCGGAAGCCACGCGCTCAGGCCGAAGAACAAGCCGACGCTGACCGCGGGCAAGTAGGCAAGCTAGTTTTAGGTGGACGCATGCCGCTCGAGTTCATAACCACGCGCGAACTGGTGGACAAGGCCGGCGCGGTGAAAGGCATGGTCAAGCTGATGAAGCTCGTCGAGGAGCCGGACGCCCTTGTAGAGTACGTCTGCCCCATGTGCGGCTTCTCGGAGAAGAAGAAGGTCGCGTGGGCCGAACCTTTCGTAACGGGCACGGGCGCCAACAAGAAGTTCTGCGTGCAGTGCGGCAAGTGCGGCTTCCAGATGAAGTTCCTGAAGCTGAAGAAGGAAGCGGCGAAGGGCAAAAAAGGCAAGTAGGCCGCCGTTTGCGCAAGGCTTTAATCGTTTTCTTATACAATTAGTTTCGGTTCCCATGGACGACAGTGACGTTTACAGTCTGGCGGGCAACAAGAAGTCTGTGCTTACGTATTTGTACACATTCTCCGGACGTAACGAGATGGTGCCGTTTGATAAAATCAAGACCGACACCGGAATAACCGAATCGTCGCTGTACAGGTCGTTGAAGAGTCTGTCGGACATGGGGCTGATATGGAGACAGGACTTCCTGCATCGCCAGTTGAAAAAATCGTCGGAAAAGCCGAGAGGCGGACCCATCCCGGGAGGATACGCCTGCCGGACGGAGAGGATGGACGCGATCGAACGTCTTGTGGGCGCGAGCGAGCTGGACGTGGTGTCGTACATTGAAGAGATAGAAAGAAACCGCTCCGATAACGTAAGCCGGCAGCAACGGATTTAAACCACGGCCGAAATAACAATATAAGACGGAGAGTTGGCAGAACGGCTATCGCGGATGCGACCGCAAATGCACCCGGCTGCAGTGAATCTCACAGTTACCGGGTCAAGGGGGTCCAACTCCCCCACTCTCCTCTCAAGTTTTCATGGTGCGAAAATGAAAAACTCTCCGATAAAGCTATTCAACACCGCGGCGCGCGCGAAGCAGGCGTTCAAGCCGCTGAAGCCCGGGCATGTGGGGATGTACAACTGCGGGCCCACGGTGTACGACTATGCGCACCTCGGGCACTTCCGCGCGTACACGTTCGTGGACACGCTCAAGCGCGTGCTCGCCGCCAGCGGCTACAAGCTCAAGACCGTGATGAACATAACGGACGTCGGCCACCTGACGTCGGACGCGGACACGGGCGAGGACAAGATGGAGAAGGCCGCGGCCGAGAAGCGGATGACGGCGTGGGACCTCGCCGCGTTCTACACCACGGACTTCTTCGACGCGATGGACAAGCTCAACATCGCTCGGCCGGACATCGTCTGCAAGGCCACTGAGCACATCCCGCAGATGATCGAGCTCATCAAGAAACTGGAGAAGAAGGGCTATACGTACAGGACGTCGGACGGCATCTATTATGACACGTACAAGTTCAAGGACTATGCCAAGTTCGCGCAGCTGAACCTGAAGCAGCTGCAGGAAGGCGCGCGCGTGGAACCGAACCCGGAGAAGCGGAACCCGCCGGACTTCGCGCTATGGAAGTTCTCGCCGAAGGACTCGAAGCGGCAAATGGAATGGGAGTCTCCCTGGGGCACGGGCTTCCCAGGATGGCACATCGAGTGCAGCGCGATGGACATGCAATACCTCGGCGACCGCTTCGACATCCACACCGGCGGAATCGACCACATACCGATCCACCACACGAACGAGATTGCGCAGAGCGACGCGGCCGTCGGGCACAAGGTCGTGCAGTACTGGATGCACAACGAGTTCGTGATGGTCGAAGGCTCGAAGATGAGCAAGAGCAGGAAGAACTTTTATACAATGGCGGACATCGAGGCGCGCGGCGTGGACCCGCTCGCGCTTCGCTACCTCTTCCTGACGGCGCACTACCGCTCGAAGATGAACTTCACGTGGGGCAGCCTCTCCGACGCCGAACGGGCGCTTAGCACGCTGCGCGAGCGCACCATGGAGTTCAAGGCCGACAAGAAGAAGCCTCAGCGTGGCGATGTGAAGAAGGCCGCCGCGTACGAAAAGGAGTTCATGCTGGCCGTTAACAACGACCTCAACACGCCGATCGCACTGGCTATCATGTGGGCGGCCGTTCGCGATGCGGACCTTGCGGGCAGCGCGAAGTACGAGCTGCTTATGAAGTTCGACGACGTGCTCGGGCTGCGGCTGAAGGACGTTAAGCCTGCGCGGAAGGAGACGCTCTCCGACGAGGTCGGGAAGCTGGTCAAGATGCGCGAGCAGTTCAGGAAGGATGGCAAGTACGCCGAGGCCGACGAGGTAAGGAAGCGCCTGGACTCGGAGTTCGGCATCGTCATCGAAGACACTGTCAAAGGGACGAAGTGGAAGAAGAAGTGAGCGCGGTTTCATGGGAACCGACGTTCCAAACCTGTTTAAATCAGAGCCTGCAAATAATCCTTGAGGGTAAACGTGGCAGACGAAGGTTTCCGCACGATACAGTCTTACTATTCTCGGACCGACGTGCAGAAGGCACTGCTCGAGGAGGGACGCAACCGCGAGATAGTGTCCGTGCTGCGCGACGGGCGTTTCGGAAAACGTCCGGACATGCTACAGTACGGCGCTGACATAGAGCAGGCGGTGCGCGACGGCGCAGCGTCGTTCCACGGCAGCGTGGAGCGCTGGAAGCAGCCGATGCAGTTGGAGGCGGGCCAGACGCGCCAGCAGCTCGATACGCTGCGCGCCGGCTGGGACATCCTCATCGACATAGACATCAAGGACTTCGATCTCGCGAAAATTTTTGTGAAGCATTTCGCCGCCGCGCTGCGCGAGCACGGCATAAGCAGCTTCGGGCTGAAGTACACCGGCGGGAAGAGCTTCCACATGGCCGTGCCGTTCGAGGCGATGCCGGAGAGTGTGGACATGCGGCCGATAGTGCTGCAGTACCCGGAAGCGATGGCGAAGGTGCTCGAATACCTGAAGTGGTACACGACCGAGCCGCTGCGCGACGCGCTGCTTTCATTCGCTTCGCCCGCGGAGCTCGCAGAGCGCGTGGGCAAGAACGCGTCCGACATAGTCAGCGACGCCGGCATCGAGCCGTTCAAGCTCGCGAGCATGGACATATTCAGCTCGCGCCACATGTTCCGGCTGCCGTACAGCCTACATGAAAAAAGCCTTCTTGTAAGCCTGCCCATAAAAATTGAACAGCTCGACTCTTTCAAGAAGGAGGACGCCGCGCCGGAAAAAGTGAAGACGGGCGGGACGTTCGTCAACCGCGACGTGAAACGCCGCGAGGCCGAGGCCCTGGTGATCGAGGCGTTCGACTGGGCGGCCACGCACATGAAGGAGAAGCTCGAGGCGCTGCCCCAGGACAGGAAGCAGCCGGAGAAGCTCATGCGCTTCGCCGAGCCGCAGTTCCCGCCGTGCGTGCACGCCATACTGAAGGGCGTGGCGGACGGCAAGAAACGGAGCGTGTTCATACTGATAAACTTCCTGCGCAACATGGGATGGACGCAGGACGAAATCGACAGGCGCCTGTCCGAGTGGAACGAGCACAACTACCCTCCGCTGCCCGCGAACTACCTGCGGACGCAGCTGCGATGGCACGTGATGCAGCAGCGCAACATCCTCCCGCCGAACTGCGACAACGAGAACTTCTACCTCAGCTTCGGCGTGTGCAAGCCCGACGCTGTATGCACGGCGGGCGCGAAGCAGGCCGGCCAGATAACCATCAAGAACCCCGTCAACTACGCGTTCCGCAAGATGAGGTTCGAGAGCCGGTCGCAGCCCAAGCATGATGAGAAGAAGGCGAAGGGCAGGCCGCGCGGCCCGAAGTGGACGAGGGCTGCACAGATCGCGCGGCCGTAGGCGAAATGGCGTGCGATACGGGACGCATGTCTTTAAAAATTCCAGCAAGAATAGATTATCAGCCGAAAGCAGCAAGCGGAAAATGAGTCGATTCCTTTTTCGCGGACGATTCCTTCGAGGTGGAAGCAT
>JAPLUY010000040.1 GCA_026397385.1 Candidatus Aenigmatarchaeota archaeon | reverse complement strand
TGAAGGGCACGGCGTGGGGCGAGAAGACCGACCCGAAGAAGCACGAGATGCGCGGCGAGGTCAAGGCCGTGACGTACCACAAGATGGAGATAGGCAAGGACGGCGAGTATTACCGCGTGCAGGTCATATTCGACGTGTGAGCCTGCGTCTCATCCTTTCGCCACGGCCATAGGTCGCAACTTCGCGACTATGCGCGCTATGCCCGTGCTTTCACAGACGCGCACGATTTCGTCCACGTCCTTGTACGCCTCGGGAGCCTCTTCGGCCATGACCTGCCAGTTCGCGGCCTTGCTCAGGATTCCGGCGTCGAGCAGCTTCTTCGCAACGTCCTGGCCGCTCATGCCGCGCAGCATCTTCGTGCGCGAAGCTGCCCGGCCGGCTCCGTGAGCGGTCGAGTAGAACGTCTCTTTCGCCGTCTCCGTGCCCACTAGCACGTACGACGCCGTTCCCATAGAACCGGGGATCAGCACGGGCTGGCCGAACTTGCGATAATCGGCAGGTATGTCCGCGTGCCCGGCGGGGAACGCGCGCGTCGCGCCCTTGCGGTGCACGTACACCTTGCGCTTGCGGCCGTCTATCTCGTGTTCCTCGATCTTGCCGATGTTGTGCGCCACGTCGTACACCACTTCTATGCCGGCATCCGCTTCCTTCGCTCCGAGCGCCTGCAGCACGCTCTCGCGCACCCAGTGCATTATCATCTGCCGGTTGGTCCAGGCGAAGTTCGCGCCGCACGCCATCGCCGCAAAATAGGCGTCGCACTCCTTGGTGCCTGCCGGGGCGTAGACGAGCTCGCGGTCTGGCAGGCTGCGGATTTCGTCACGGAACTTGTTCTCCAGGGTCTGCAGATAGTCCGTACAGACCTGGTGCCCGAGCCCCCGGGAGCCCGAGTGTATCATAAACGTCACCTGTCCTTCGCCAGTGATGCCGAACGCCTTCGCGACGTCCGGCAGGAACACGCGTTCAACGCGCTGCACTTCGAGGAAGTGGTTGCCCGCGCCGAGGCTGCCCAGTTGCGGAGCCCCGCGCTTCAGCGCCTTGTCAGAAACCTTCGACGCGTCCGCGCCCTTCATGCATCCGCGCTCCTCCAGGTGCTCGATGTCGCGCTTCGTGCCGTAGCCGTTTTCCGCTGCCCAGGCCGCTCCGCGTTCGAGCACGTCGCGCAGCTGCGCTGCGGTGAGCTTTATCTTACCGCCCACGCCCACACCGGACGGCACGTTGTGAAAAACAGCATCAAGCAGCTTCGGCAGTTTCGGACGTATGTCGTCCGCTCGGAGGTTCGAACGCAGAAGCCGAACCCCGCAGTTTATGTCAAAACCTATACCGCCAGGGCTCAGACCGCCCGTCTCATAGTCGAGCGCCGCCACGCCGCCTATCGGGAAACCGTAGCCGAAGTGCATGTCAGGCATCGCGATGCTGTTCTGCTGGATGCCCGGAAGGAATGCGATGTTCGCGACCTGTTCCAGCGCGCCTTCCTCGACATCGCCGAGCAGCTTCTTCGACAGAAACATTCTCGCAGGCACGCGCATGCCCGGCTTCGCGGACGCTGGCAGCTCCCAAACGTCCTTCCTGACCTCCTTCAGCTGATCTTTCAGCGGCATATCCAACGCACCGTCCGTATTGTAATCTATTTTACGCGTCCTCGGCTTTAACGCTTTTCGCCTGCTCCCAACTTTATTACCCATGCCGAGAGAATACTATATAAAGAACAACGTGCAGGATATTTCAAAGGAGTTGGGAAAATGCCTATAAGCACCGCGCCATACAAGCGCGAATACCGCCATACAAAGAGCCGCGGTGGCGAGCAGATGGTCACGTGCGACTCGTGCGGCCGCCAGGTGCCGAGGTACAAGACCTTCACCAAGGTCCGCGGTTTCAGCCTGGGCGACCCGTACCTCATGAGGCAGATCGACCGCAGGATGGTGCACCTGATGCGCAGGGAGGAGAGGTTCTGCCCGTCATGCGCGAGGTCCAGGGGCATATCGCAGCCCGGCAAGTCCGTGAGGAAGAAGTACGAAGGCCGCGCATAGGCCACCCGACGCTCCTTTGAATTCTCCGTGCGACTGTTCGAACCGTTAGTGCCCGTCATCGGACGGGCTGGACGGGCGATGCTCCGATGGCCGACGAGAATCCTCCGAAAGCAGAAGCGCAGCCGCAGCCCGTGGACCAGTCAAAGACCCCGGATGCTGACGCGGCTCCGAAGAAGCAGCAGCCGGCCGAAGCGCAGCCCGGAATACTGAGCGGCATAACCGACAGACTGGAACGGATAGGCTCCATGCGCGGCGCGCTGTACCGCGTGATAACCGACCAGATGGCCCGCACGAAGGTGGGGAAGGGACCTGAAGCGGAGAACGTGGAGAAAACGAAGAAACCGGCCGAGCCGGAGATGATGGCGCTTCCGGGGTTCAGGCTGAAGAACGTCAAGCCCAACATAGACTTCCCAAAGTACGACGACATATCGCAGATCGACATCACTTATCCTCTGATCGAGCCGTTCGCATACGCTAACATAAAGTGGGACTCGGTCAACAAGGAGCTCGTCTACAACGTCATACAGCCGGAGCTTGACGACAAGGACAGGCAGATGATCAAGAAGATATCCGAAGCCCTCATCGAGCTCGTCGAAGTCGAACTGACGTCCATCAAGGAGGAGGGCAAGATAATCGAGTATCTCGAGAAGCAGATTGCTAAGATACTCCGCCAGTTCGGACTGGACCTGCCGCCCGCGCAATATGCGCGCATAATGTACTTCATCTACCGCAACTTCGTAGGCTTCAACGAGATCGAGCCATTCCTCCAGGACCCGAACATAGAGGACATCAGCTGCGACGGCACCGGTGCACCGATGTACGCGCGCGGCCCGACGTTCACAATCCGCAAGTTCAGCGAGCGGCCGTTCTCGCCGATCGACGTCATAAACTCGAAGACCATCTCCTCCCCGTTGATGGCATACTTCTGGTACTTAATCGAGTACGGCGCGTCGATACTCGTGGTCGGCGGCGTCGCGACCGGCAAGACGAGCTTCCTCAACAGCATATGCATGTTCATACCGCCCGAGTCTAAGATTGTCAGCATCGAGGACACGCGCGAGCTGCGCATACCGAACGAACACTGGGTGCCGACGCTCGCGCGCGTGGGATTCGGGATACCGCTTCCGGGCGGCGAGAAGTACGGAGGCGTATCGCTGTTCGACCTCCTGAAGCAGAGTTTCAGGCAGAATCCCGACTATGTGATAGTCGGTGAGACGCGCGGCCCCGAGGCCTACGTCATGTTCCAAGGGATGAGCTCCGGCCACCCGAGCATGAGCACGTTCCACGGTGGGTCCGTCGACAGTGTCGTCAAGAGGCTGACGACTCCGCCAATCGACCTCTCGCCCACGCTGATAGAGAGCTTGAACGTCATCGCGGTTATGGTGCACGCGCGCGAGAAGGGCAAGTCCGCGCGGCGCATGAAGGAGGTCACGGAGATAATCAGCGTCGACCCCAAGACGGCCGAAGTGAAGACGAACGTCGTGTTCACGTGGGACCCGGTCGCGGACAGGTTCCTGCAGCTGAACACCAGCATAATGGTCAGGAAGCTCGTGGAGGCCAAGGGCGGCAGTGCCGAGGACGCGGCCAAGGAGATCAAGCAGCGCACGCGCGTGCTCGAGTGGATGCGCGCCCAGGGCATAACCGACTTTGCCGAGGTCACGAAGATTATAAACCGCTACTACAAGGAACCGAAGGTACTGATGGCGCAGATTGGGGCCTTCCAGACGCCCAAGGACGCCGAGATAAAGATCGGGAAGATCGAGGAGCTGCATCCGCTGCCGATGCAGCCGGAAGTCATAATAGAGAATGAGGCGGAGCCGCTGAGGGCGGTGGAGCCCGTCGTGATACCGAGGCCGGCAATCCTTCCGCGGCCGGCCGAGACTGTAGCGCCCCCGCCTGTCGCGAGGCCGCAACCGCAGGTCCTCGTGTTCGAGCCGGTGCCAGTGACCGCGCCGCCGGAACCGGAGCCCGTGGCCGTCGAACCGGAACCGCCGAGGCGGCCTGCCGCGAAGGCGGAAAGGCCGAAGCCGCTGAACTTCATGGCTGCCGAGAATCCGCTCGATAGCATGGCGAAGGAGGAGGCGGATATCGAGAAGCTGGCTGCAGAAGGCAAGATGCGCGGCGGGCTGGCCGGGACGGGCGAGGAGGAGGCAGCGAAAACCGGAGCGCAGATAGGCTACGTCGGTCCGTTCAACGGCACCCCTGCCGTGCTGGGTCTCTTCAACTTCAAGTTCGTGAAGGAGATGCGAGAGCAGCTGAAGCGGGAGCTGCGCAACATGGCCGCCGTGTAAAGCATTTTCTTAATGGGGCACGAATAATAATTGTAAGCCTATGGCCAACTTCAACTCCTTGGCCGACTCGGTGTTCGGCGGGCTGGTGGACAAGTACGGCGAGAACTTCTCCATCGTGAGGACCAGCCTTCCGAAGGCGGACATATACGTGACGTTCCGAACGTACATGAGCGGCGTGTTCATGACGTCCGTCGTAGCGTACGTAGCCTCGCTGGTGATGCTGCTTTTCGTGCTTAGGTTCGTCGCCGTGTCGTTCATGATGGAGGTCGTGTACGTGCTCTTCATCCCGTTCCTCGTGGGCATATCGGCTATGACGATGATGGTCTTCTATCCTTACCAGAAACTGACCGAGCGGAAGAAGAGCATCGAGACGAACCTGCCGTTCGTGCTGACGCACATGGGCGCCGTCGCGGAATCGGGCGTGCCGCCGTACGTGATATTCAAGCTCATATCCGAGTTCAACGAGTACGGCCAGGTGGCCAACGAGATGAAGAAGATAGTCCGCAACATGGACAACTTCGGGCTGGACCCACTGAAGGCCGTCAAGGAAGTGGCGGAGCGGACGCCGTCGGATAAGCTGAAGCAGATGCTGCTCGGTTTCGTCACGACCACGGAGTCGGGCGGAGACGTGAAAGTTTTCCTGAAGAACGCCGGCGACTCGGCGCTGTTCGACTGGCGCATCAAGCGCGAGCGCTACCTGCAGTCGCTGGACGCCTACTCGGAGTTCTACACCGGCATAATGATAGCAGCGCCTCTCTTCATCATAGCGCTGTTCGCGGTCATGAACATGATACAGCCCACCATAGCCGGGTTCGACATACTTTTCCTGGTCAAGGTGAGCATATACGGGATCGTGCCGATGCTGAACCTGGGGTTCCTGGCGTTCCTGCAGGGCACCGAGGTGGAGATGTAAGCCATGTCCGAACCTGAAACGAAGAAGCCGAGGGTCGACACGAGGGAGCCGGAGCCGGTGAAGCCGCCGTCAGTGAACGCGGCCGTGCCGCAGTACGCCGATCTGGAGATCAGGGATGCGGACGAGCTGGTCATAGACCTGAGGGTAGCGAAGTTCACGCTGAAGAAGAAAGTACTGCTGATGATAGCGCTGAACACGGCGTTGGTCGCATCCATACTCACCATAAACTTCCTCATGCTCAGCGACGTGCCTGAGCTGTTCTCCACAATAAACATAATCGCCGTTGTCATATTCGCGCTGCCCATAGTGCTGCTCAGGTACACGGAGTACAACGAGGTCAAGGAGATCGAGGAGATGTTCCCCGTATTCCTGCGAGACTTCGTCGAGACCATACGCGGCGGCATGACCCTGCCCGCGGCTATAAAGGCCGTTGCGAAGAACGACTACAAGGCGCTCAACTCGTACGTCAAGCGCATGGCAGCGCAGCTCGACTGGGGCATCGCGGTTGAGCGCGTCATGATAAGCTTCGGCAAGCGCAGCAAATCCAAGCTGATAATGCGGATAATCTCCTCGGTCGTCGAGAGCCAGAGGTTCGGCGGGAACATCTCTGACACGTTCGAGGCGCTGAGCAATACTGCGGTGCAGATAGACAGGCTACGCCAAGAGAGGAGTCTGTCGATGAACTCGCAGATGATAACAGGCTACGTGGTGTTCTTCGTCTTCCTGGGCGTGATGCTGGGCCTGCAGAATTTCCTCGTCCCCAGCCTCGGAAACATCAACAGCGCGGGCGTGGCCGGATCGCTCGGTTCGCTCACAGGAAGCGCATCCGGGCCGCAGTCTTTGGACATCGCAGGCGAGTACAAGGTCATCTTCCGCAACCTGATAATCATACAGGGCCTGTTCGCCGGCCTGTCCGTAGGCAAGATGGCCGAAGGCGAGATACTGGGCGGTGTGAAGCACAGCGCGCTGATGATGCTCGTCGGGTTCGTCGTGTTCGCCGTGGCCGGGTAAGGAGGATGCTCAGCAGGCCGTTACGTCCGCGCTCGTCGCGTCGTCGTACACATTGGAGCAGTTGGCGTAGAAGTGTATCTTGTTGTAGTTGCTCCCGCCGATGGATATGTTGAACGAGTCTATCTGCCGCGGCGTGAGTGCCATCGCCGCTCCGCCGGCGCTGCTGTTGAGCTTGAACATCTGGCTGCTGGAGTTGTCGTAGATTATCTGCAGGGTTATGTTGCCTATGTCCTTGAGGTTCGTGTTGGTCACGATGCCGGAAAAATAGCCGCCGCAATAATTCAGGCTCGACACGGACATGCCCGCGTACGCGCAGTAGAGCGCGTTGTTAGACTGCGAAGTGACCGCCTCGGTGCTCTGCGTTGTGAAGCCGGTTATCCATACGCTTATTATCCCGCCGACCGCGACCGTGAACGCTATCAGCAACACGGTCGCTATCATGTCGGAGATTGCCTTTTTGCGCGCCATAGCAGCCTCTCTGAAAACGACAATCGCCACTCAGCCCGTGGTCCTCGAGCACACCGCCTCTCTGGTAAGCTCTGGGCACTGAGTCTTCACGACTATCTTGGCGAAGCTGGAAGCGACGCCGGTCACGGTGTACGACTTGAGCACGCCGCCCGAGAGTGAAGAGCCGAGCGGCAATGCGTTGGAGACGGTCGAGTCCTGATATACCAAGTACACGCGCAGGTCGTTCAGTTCGACGCTCTTGAGGTTCTCGAGTATTATGTTGAGGTTGCTGTTGAGGTTGCTGCTGGAGCTGTCGAAATTGCAGTAGTAAATCAAAAAGTCGGCCGCTCCGCACGACTCAGTCGCGGCCGCTCCGGACGGGGCATTGACGAAGTTCGTGGCCCAGTAGGCAAGCACGCCTGAGACGGTCATCGTTACTGCTATCAGTATGACTGCGGCCGCCAGTGGCGATATCCCCAGACCGGACATAAAAGCGTCAAGCCTACCTGCCGCGGCTCCCATAGATTAATTTTCCATTTTTCAGGAGATAAACGTTGCACGGCGGACGGACATAGACGTTGCCGACGAAAGCACGACCGGGGGTGGTCGCTGCACCATATCAACCGTCCGGCACGAACTCGGTTCATGGGCATCGTCTCTGCGAAGAGGCGCAGCTACGGAATACCGAGCCAGAAGCGCGTCTCGTTCCTGCGTGCGGACAGACTTCTTCGCGAGCGCGGAGCCGTGCTCGACGGCGCAAACAGCAACTGCCTCTTCGCGCACAGCGGCAAGGAGAGCATGAAGCACTGGATCGTGAAGGCGCTCCTCTTCAAGGCGTTGCGCGATCTCGGCAGGACGGTAGGCACGGAGATAGAGACCGCGGGCGGCATAGTCGACGTGCTCGATGCGGACAGCCTCGTGGCATACGAGGTAGAGACGGACATCGACCGCGCCGTAATAGAACGCAAGTGCCGCAGGCTATGGAGGATGCACGACGTCGTGTTCGTCGACGCATCGAAAGTGCCGGACGGAATCGCGGATGCGGAGCGCTGCCTGCGCGGCCTGATCGTCTGACGTTTTATCGGCGCGGGCACAATCATTACATATGGCCGAACATCGCAAGCGCGGAAGGCTGGACAGCCTGGCGGCGCTCCGTGCGCCTAACATGAGGAAGGCGCTGCCTAGGTACGGGCGCATGATCATGGACGACCTGCCCACGAAGTTCCAGATAGCCAGGCGCATCGTCTTCGAACCGCAGAAGAGCATGACGTCCGCGGCCATGTGGCGCGAACATGCCAAGCTCATGCGCAAATACTCCCAGGCGCAGGCCATGATAGACGAAGGCAAGCTCGACCTACGGGAGCTGGATGTGCCGCGCTTCTCCTTGTTGGACCTCAAGACCAAGCTGGCGGAGGACGTGATGCGCGACTGCGTCATGTGCGAGCATCGGTGCGGCGTGGACAGGACGGCCGGCAAGCGCGGCATATGCGGCGCAGGTATGGAGTTCAGGCTGACGGGCAGCCACGTGCGCACGGACTATGAGCAGGAGTTGACGCCCTCTTTCAGCATCTTCTGCGCAGGTTGCACGGTGCGCTTCGTGGAATGCGAGAACCAGGGCAACTCGGACGCGAGCGCTGGCACGGAGTGGCCCGAAGGCAAGGTCGCGCGCTGGGCTGAGGAGCAACACAAGGCGGGATGCAGGACTCTGGCCATGACGGGTGGGGAGCCGACGCTGTACGTGCTGAACTTTCTGAAGGTCATGGGAGCGTGCCGCGCCAACATCCCAGTAGTTTTCAACTCGAACGCCTACCTCTCAGAGAAGGCGATGGAACTGCTGGACGGGATCGTGGACATCTACCTGTTGGAGTTCCACTACTTCAACGACGACTGCGCGCGCGTGCTCTCGTCCGCGCCGAGGTACGCCGAAGCTGCCAAACGCAGCCACCTGCTCGCGAAGATGCAGGCCGAACTGGTCGCACGCGTGCCGCTGCTGCCGGACCACCTCGACTGTGACGCGAAGCCCGCGCTGAAGTGGATAAAGGACAATCTCGGACCGTGGACGCGCGTGAACATACTAGGCGGGTACGAACCCAGCTTCCGCGCGCGCGAGTTCATGGGCATGAACAGGCTGCTGCTGCCCGAAGAGCGTGACGAGGTCGTGGCGTACGCGAAAAAGATAGGACTGAAGAACATAGTCTGACCGCGAATTACCGTCAGCGGACAAAGTTTAATTAAACGCCGGGACGAATGATATAAAAGGTCTTTTGAATGGCGGAAAGGAAGTCAAGGCGCCCGTGGCGCAGCTCCTCGACATCGAAGGGATTCCTTCGCAGGCATGCTGTTACTATTTTGATCGTAGCTCTGCTGGCAATCGGAGCCGTATCCTTCTACGTTGCGTACAACAACTACAGCAACACGCTCATCGACCTGCCGGAGCTTTCGACCATAGGATACAGCCAGGTGCTCGTGGACGCGAGCATTGACAGCAATGGCGACGGAGTCGTCACGCTGACGTCAGGCTGCATGGAGATACGCACGCACGTGGAGGCGGCGCAGGCCGAGAGCATATACAACGGGATGAACGGCATAACGCCCGCGCGCCCGAACGCGCACGACATCGCCGCGGATGCTTTCCAGAATCTGGGCATACAGGTGCTCATGGTGAAGGTCACAGACGTGCGCAACCAGACGTTCTACGGGAGGATAGTTCTGCGTGACGGCGACCGCGTCGCGAGCCTCGACGCCCGGCCGAGCGACGCCACTGCGATTGCAGTGCGGATGCAGGTGCCCATATACGTGCGGACGCAGCTGCTCCAAGACAACGGAGAAAGCATCTGCTGAGCGGCCTACGCCTTCAGCGCCTTCTTGAACGATTCAGAGAACTCGTCTATCTGCTTGATCACGCGCTCGGCCGCCTTGTCCAGCGCGACCACGGGCTTGCCCTTCGAGACCTTCACGAATATCTTCGGCTCCGCGAGATAAGGGTGCTCCTTGATCTGCGCCGCCTCCTTCACGTTCTCATCGTCCCAAAGCTCGCCCTTGATGACGTTCGTGACGGTGACGGTCTCGTTCTTGACTTCGAGCAATAGCGTATCGTCCGATTCTTTGACGGATTTCAGTTCCATTTACAAAACCTCAAACTCTTTCCACGACGAAAAGGTCGACGTTATAACTTACCTTTGGTTTTCTGTGGAATTTAAACATATATGGTACATCGAATTTAAATTCCTGCACGCCGAGCACCTTCCCGCCGTTCTGCTCCACGAAGTTCGTCAGGAACTCGCGAGTCCGCTCGTTGCCGTGCTCGCCCTCGTAGCCGCCGCGGTGCAGGCTGTAGACGCGTCCGCCGCGCCGCACGCACTGCAGCGCCTTCAGGAGGAACGCGCGGTCCGCGCCCTTTGTGCTGCGCATGCCGAAGGGCGGGTTCTGCAGAACCGTGTCGCAGTTGTCCGAGAACTCTCCTATGTCCGCCTGCACGAAGTCCGTTACATCGGAAACGCCGGCGGAATTCGCGTTCTCCTTCGCCAGCGCAATCGACGCGTCGTCCACGTCCACACCGACAACGCGGTCCGCGCCCATAAGCGCCGCACCTATGGCCAGGCGTCCGCTGCCGCACCCCATATCGAAGACGACCTTGCCTTCGATGTCGCCTGCGACGGTCGCCATGTTCACTACCTCGGCAGCGAGGTCCGAAGGAATCGCATACTGCTCGAGTTTCACGTCCGGCTTCTCCGGCACGCGGAGCTTCGACAGCGCTATCTCAAGCTGCTTCTTAGCTAGCATGGATTAAGATTGGACCGCAACGAAGAAAAACATTGCCCGGCGTGCTCATATGCCGCGCAGGAAGTTGAGCTGCATGCTGCTGTATATCGGCATGCCGTTCTTTTCGATGAGTGGCACGTAGTTCCACGACGTCTTACCGTAACTGGGCATCTTTTGGCCGAGCTCGTCTATCGCCACGGTAAGGTCCTGCAGCGCCTCATGGAGCCAGCCGGCCCGCGGTGGCGTGCGCAGGTACTCGATGACGTCCTGGTCCTTGAACTTGGCGAACACCGGATCGCGGCGATCCACCATGCATTCGAGAGCCATGTAAGCCTGCTTCTTGCTGAGCCCGACATTTCTTGCTATGTTTTCGACGCGAACGGGTTTGTCAATGGGTCCGACCGAAGCGTACTCCGCTATCTTGCGCGCGTGCTTGCCGAGTTTAAGATCATCGAGATCCTCGCGGGTCCTGAGTTCGAACTTTCCCCTGTTCAGCGCTTCAAGCGCTTTCACGCCTATTACCGCCATTTTCCATCACGTCAATCCATAGTTGGTAGATTATTAATACTTTTACTTCAAAGTCATTCGTATGGTCTACGAAGGAAACACCATGCGGCTCGAGGAGCTCGAAGAGGAGATGCGGGCCATCGAGAGGAAGATAGACGCTTTCTACGTGAGCCTTCTGCCGATGCTGAACCGCGAGCGGTCGGCGCATCCTGTCAAGGTCGAGCCAGGGATGCAGACGCAGCTGCCGCAGCCGGAAGCCGTCAAGCCTGCTCCAGTTTTGAAGGCACAGATGCAGCCCAGGTTGCAGCCCCAGGCGCAGCCGCAGAAGCCCCAGAATGGAAATTATCGCGTGAAGGACATCGGGCTCGCCGGGCAGGGCGGTCTTAAGATCGAGTGGGCCGAACGCCACATGCCTGTGCTGATGCGGATCCGCCGCGAGTTCGAGGCGTCGAAGCCGCTATCGGGCGTGCGCATCGCAGCGTGCCTGCACGTCACGAAGGAGACCGCTGTGTTGATGCGCACGCTGAAGGCCGGCGGTGCCGAGGTCGCGCTGTGCGGGTCGAACCCGTTGAGCACGCAGGACGACGTCGCGGCCGCACTGGCTGCTGAAGACATCAAGGTCTTCGCTTGGCGCGGCGTGACGAACGACGAGTACTACTGGTGCCTGAACCGCGCGCTCGACACGCGCCCGAACATAACGATGGACGACGGCGCCGACCTGATAAGCACCGTGCACTCGAAGCGCGCGGACCTTATACCGAACGTCTTCGGCGGGCAGGAGGAGACGACCACGGGCGTCATACGCATGCGCGCGATGGCAGCGGACGGCGCGCTGAGATACCCGCTGTTCGCCGTGAACGACACCCCGACCAAGCACATGTTCGACAATTATTACGGCACCGGCCAGAGCACAATCGACGGCATCATCCGCGCGACGAACGTGCTGCTGGCGGGCAAGAACTTCGTGGTCTGCGGCTACGGCTACTGCGCGAGCGGCATAGCGAAGGTGGCGCGGGGAATGGGCGCTAACGTCATAATAACCGAGGTAGACCCGACAAAGGCACTGAAGGCGACGATGGACGGGCTGAGGGTGATGACGATAGCCGAAGCGGCGCGCATAGGCGACATCTTCGTGACGGCGACCGGGGACAAGAACGTCATCAGGGCCGAGCACATGGCCGTGATGAAGGACAACGCTATCCTCGCGAACTCGGGCCACTTCAACGCGGAAATCTCGATACCCGACCTCGAGAGCATCTCAGCGAGCAAGCGCAGGATGCGTGACAACGTGGACGAATACACAACGCGAGCGGGCAAGCGGCTGTACCTTCTGGCAGAAGGTCGGCTCGTCAACCTCGCGGCGGCCGAAGGGCATCCGTCTGAAGTTATGGACATGAGCTTCGCCGACCAGGCGCTGTGCGCCGAGTACCTTGCGAAGCATGCGAAGGATCTCGAGCCGCTCGTCTACGACGTGCCCGAGGACATCGACCTGCGCGTCGCGCGGCTGAAGCTCGCGTCTATGGACGTGCGCATCGACACGCTGACGGATGAGCAGAAGAAGTACCTGTCGTCCTGGAAGGAGGGTACGTAAAGTCTAGTCCGTTCCTAGACTATAGTGTTTCCTGTGCCTTGGTCGAGTATCGGCGTATTCACTTTCGCCATGGTGTTGTCCGCCAGATAATAATCGTTCCCCTTCACCACGATCCCGTATTCCATCCCTTCCATGTAATTCTCTACAATCCTGTTACCCGAAGAGTACACGCTCGTAACGCTCGTCTGGTCCGGATTCACAAGGATCCCGCGGTTCTTCAGTGCGTGTGGGGCGGACTGGTAGATGTAGTTGTTCTCTATGGTGCAATCCTTGTTGGCCGTGTCGGAAGCTGCTAGGTATATCCCGCTCTTCGTGTAGGTCGTCGTGTCCCCTATGTACCCGGGGTTGGACGGGTACACGTCGATAACGTTGTTCCTCACCGTGGTCCTGAGCATGTTCTTCAGCTTGATGCCGTCTATTATCATCCCGCTGATGTAGTTGTCCTCGATTACGCAGTCCGTGCTCGGGTTCCACTCTCCGACTGAGCCGCTGCTGCCGCTGATGCCGTGCTGCGCCTTGGTTATCGTGACGTGGCGGATGGTCCCCCTTGTGGCTTTCGTAAATATCAGGCCGTAGCGCTGGCAGTTGTTGAGGGTGACGTCCTGGATGGTGTTGTCAGTCCCTCCGAGCGCGCACGTCCCGCTGACGCCGTTGAAGTTGTCGTCGTCCAGAACGACGTTCGAGAGCGTGACACCGGTCCCTGTAAGGCTGAATATCGGGTTGTCTCCGAGGTTAGGGCCGTGCTTGTAAGTCCTGCCTCCGCCGTCAAACGAGCTCGTCAGTTTTATGGTGGAATCGACGATTATGGGAGCCTGTGGAGTGGCGATTGCGTTGCCGCTCACCGTGTTGCCTCCGGCATTGTACACCGGGGTGCCGCAGCCCGAGAGGGTGTTGCCTGTAACGGTGCTTCCTGTCTGGAGAAGATATATGCCATAAGTGCAGCCGCTGACCTGGTTCGAGGTTATTACGTGGTTCCCGACCGACGTGACCCCGTTCCAGCTCTCGATGCCGTACTTGGAGTTGCTGACGATGTTGTCGTGAACGTTTGTGCCGTTACCCCATAGCCCTATGCCGCCTACATAGACGGGCCAGCTTACGGTGGAATTACTAAAGTGGGCATTGTTCCAGTTGATGGTGTTACTCGATATCTCGCCGCCTGTGCCATACAGCTTTATCCCAGATCCCGCGTATCCTCCTGGGTTCTCTGGGTGCGTGTCGCCTCCGCCCATGCCGTAGAGCTGGATGTTTATGGTGTTCTGGGTGATGAGGACGTTGGTGGCGGCACTTCTAGAGGTTCCGACGTAGATGCCGTCATTGTCCGTGTGCCCGGATATGTCGTTGTTGGATAGGGTTACGTAGCCGACTTCGTCGCCTGCGTACACCGCTCCTCCGATCGGATACCACTGGGCGCAATCCACGAAAACGTTGTCATGGATGTTGAGGTGGGTGATGTAGGCAGCCGCGATTCCCGAGCCGTATATGTTGGAGAAGTGGCTGTTCTTCACCTCATAGTCGGTCACCGGGACTCCGGTGGCGCCCTGAAGAATTAATCCATCCGCGCCCTTGGTCGGAGGATTGCGTTTCGTGTTCTGGACGGTGATGCCATCAACTATAACGTGATCAACATATTCGATTGCCGGGCCAGCGGAAAGCCCGGTGGTTCCCGTGTCAGGCCAGGCGGTGGTTCTGCCGCCGTCGAATATGATGTTATTCAGGTGGAACGTGTTCAGATGGGTGCCGCTTGAGCCCGTCCATAAGAACATGTACCCCATTTCAGCATTGGCTTTGATTATCGTTGTCATGTCGCCCGTTATTGTGACGCCGTTCTTCCCTCCACTCAGCGGCAAGTTGATAGGATAGGTGCCGCTTTTTATGTACACGGTCTGCCCCGTCCCGACGGAGTTCAACGCCGACTGGATCGCGGAGGCAGCCAAGGTGCCCGAGTAGATTGTCGAACCCGATGGGTTCTTTGAAGTGTATGTCGAACCCGAAACCAAAACTGTGTAAGTGTTGCTCGCCGACGGCAAAGTCGTTGTAGTCGTGGTTGGGGCATTGTAAGTCGTGCCGACCACTCCGGTGGCGATGTAGGTCGTTCCGCTTCCGGTGGTCGACTTGATGGTGTTCCCGTAGATGTTGTTATAGTCGGCGCTGTAGTTGTAGACTATGGCGTCGTTGTCCGTGTTGGAACCGCGCGCGAGGTAGATGGCGTAGTATCCGGCCGACTGGCCACAGTTCGTGAGGTTGTTGTAAAGTATGTTGACGCGCTTGCTGTTCGACTGTATCCCCATGTGCCATGAGCCGACAACCGTGTTGTTAGATATCGTGACGTTGTCCGATCCGACGAGGTTGCTTATCTCGATGCCCTCCTCGTGCGAGTTCGTCACGAGGTTGCCGCTAACGACACCGGAGAACATCTCGACGTTGAACCCGTGCTGGTCGCTCTCAGACCAGCAGTTTACATAGTTGATGTCCTCGCCGACAGGATGGCAGTCGAAGCCGGCGTTCGTGGCGTTGTATGAATGGTCCCTGTACAGGTTGATATGCCTGGGTATCCCCGCACCCGACCCGCCGCCGATGGCTATCGCGTGTCTGTTCGTCTCCATATAATTGTCGTACACCGAGACATTCTGGCAGGCGTAGGCCAGCGACACCCCGTACCCGTAGCCGGCCGTGTCGGAATGCACCATCCTGTTTTTGTAGATCTCCGAGTCGAGGACGTTCCTGAACCCTACGCCGTTCAGTTGGCAATAGCTGAAGTTGTTGTCATGTATCTTCACGTTCTGGCCGTACTCGACAGTCACGCCATACTGGTCAAGACCTCGGACTCCGTTGAATGTCAGTCCGGACACTTCGAAGTTCTTCGCCGGATTGACAACGACGACACTCGACCCAGACGCGTACGTGTCCTCGAGCGGCTGCGCCAGGTAGACGGTGCCACCGCTGACCGAGCTTACTGCGCGAATCTCTCCCTGTTTCTGGTGCCGGGTGTTACCCTTCCATTCGACGCCGTTGTTATAGATGAAGACGAGGCTGCCGGCCGATATGCCCGATGCGGACGACACAGTTATCGAAGTCGCTCCCTTTGCCGCCTGCGCGGCACTGATCGTGGAGGCGCCTGTAGTGCCGCTGTAGTCCAAGGCCTGGCCGTAGGTGCCGAGGTTACTGAGCGAAAGTATCGATCCGGCTTCGCCCTTCAGGCTTACTCCGTTCTTGCCGTATATCGTACTGTCCAGAAGATACGTCGCTGCCTTCAGCAGCACCGAGCTTCCGGCACTTGCGGAGTTTATCGCAGTCTGTATAGCGGACGTGGCTGACGCGCCGGAGTAGAGCGTGCTTCCTGACGGGGACTTGGCGTAGTACGTGGAACCGGAAGCCGACACCACGTACGCAGTGGTACTCTGCTGGGTCGTAGTCGTGGACTGCGCTATGGTTGTCGTCGTAGTCGGAGTGGCGGCGAGCGCTAACGAGCCGCTCGTCGACGAGGTCATGTTAATCTGCGTGCCCGTGACTGGCACGCCTTTCCAGAGAGCTGCATAAGTAGGATTCATGGTTTTACCAGAGCACGAGGATGCAATCACAGGTACGGCCCATGAACCGCTGACCGTTCCGCCAGACAATGTTATGGAAGGCGCGCTTACGCCCTGCATGGTCCCTCCGACGTACTGGATGTCGCAGAGGCCGTCGCTCGATAGCGCGTCGACCTGCAGGAAGTTCGCCGCGGCGCAGTCGCCCGTATAAGTGCCGGACATCGATACCGTCTCGCCTTTCTCGCATGCGGACGAGCTGCCGCCCGCGCAGTTCGGCGACAATGACGCGGACGCCAGGCGGCAGGGCTGCGGAAGGGTCGTGGTCGTTGGCTTGATCGTCGTAGTCGTTGATGGGAGCGTCGTGGTCGTTGATGGGAGCGTCGTGGTCGTTACGGTTTCGAACATCGGCTGTGCCGTCTTGTCCGAGGTCGTCATCAGGTATGACGGGTTGTCTGTCGAAGCGTTAACGCCGTTCCTCAGCCATAGCACGAACCTGTAGCCGGACGTTGGATAGGCGGTGATGTTCACCCTCGTGTTGTTCGGATACGTGTACGCGCCGGGGACCGGGTCGATCGTGCCGCCTACGGATGATAACATGGTAAGCTTGTACGTGGATGATGAAAGCGTCGAACTGGAGATCGTGACATCATCGGCGTAGATCGTTTTAGGCTTCGTACCGATATCGGTGTACAAACCAAATCCCGAACATAAGTATCCCTGAGGGTCGGACGGCAGCGAATCGATCGCTTTTAGCACGGATGGTGCGATGCCGACCGTCCTCGTCCACTGAACGTCCCAGACGAGGTTGTCGTCGATCCACACCTTCACGTAGCCGTTGTTGAAGTCGGTGAGGTTCCTGTATACAATGGAAGTGACCTTGAACCACTTGTCAAGTGGGAGCTGCAGCCCCGACCGCTGGGTCTGCCAAGAGCTGGGCACGGTCTGGCTGGAGTCACGATTGGAGTAGAGGTCGGCGTTCATGTTCGTCCACGTCTCCGTAACGCCGTCGTTGTTGTTGTCGATGTTGCCCTTGCCCAGGCTCAGGACCATTATCTGCTGCCCGATCGTCGCCGACCTGCCATCGGTCATCGCGGATACCGATATCTGGAAGTTCTGGTAGTAGACGGCTTTGTTCTGGTCCCACATCCGCTCGTAGACCGGCCTGTGGAAGGTCACCCAGCCGTCGAGCGGCGCGATCGAGGACGGGAAGTAGTACCAGACCGTCTCCTGCAGATATTGTGACGAGGACGGATCCCAGTCATGCAGCACTTCGAGCCTCCTCGTAGCTTCGAGGCTCGTGTTCACGATCGAGAGCTTGGCGGACTGGGTGCCGCCATGGACGAATTGGGTGCTCGGGGTAAAGGTCAGCGCTGCAGGGTACACATACGCCGGCCATCCTCCTCTTGTCCAATACGGCGGTGGGGAACCGCTGGTCACGTGGTTGCCGTATAACATATAGTCGCCCACTCCGTCTACGCCCCATTTGAACGAGTCGTCGGATTCGAAATCTGCGGAGTATGTTGTTCCGCCTGTTGCCGGGACTGTCGTAGATGTCGTTGTGGTCGTAGTCGTGGTGACCGGGAGTGTGGTGGTCGTAGTGGGCGCGACTACTGTCAGCGTGCCGTATCCTGCGCCCGGGCACGCATAGTATCCGAACGCGCCTGCTGCCCCGGGCGCCGTGAACGTGCCGCTGCCCGTGCGGCCTTGCGAGCCTGTGCAGCTGCTACCCGAGCAGCCGAGATAATCGCATATCTTGCACGTGCTGTACTGCATCGTCGCTGTGACGGTGTACCCGGGCGCGCCCGATGACGGCGAGAGCGTGAGCGACGTGCACGAAGGCATCGTAGTGGTCGTTGTACTGGTTGTCGAAGTCGTCGTAGTGGTTGTCGCGGTGGAACATGCGGCGTTGTTCGTGTTGACAGTCCCCGTGCCGCCGTCTAGGATGTTTCCGGACGCGGATGCTGAGAAGCAGTTGTTGCTTATTGTCGTGCCTGAGACCGGATTGGATATATAATTGTACAGGTCGACGCCGTATCTCCTGCAGTTCTTGATAGTGTTGCCGTCTATAACGGCTCTGTCGGCGTGCGTCGACGTGCCGTCGTTCCACACGCCTATGCAGTCGCCGTCTAGCCGCCAGTAGGTGTTGCCTCCGGAGATTGTGTTTTTGGAGATGCTTACACCGGAAGAGCTGCCGCGTATGCTTATCCCCGTGTTGACCAACGTGTTTGAAGTTATCTGAGTGTTCGGTGAAGCCGTAAGGTCTATGCCCATCCCGCCCATCGAATAGCCGACGACGATGTTCGATATGGTGTTGCCCTGTATCACGACGCCGGGGAGCGCCGACCCTATGCCCCAGTTCGTGCCGTAGATGGTGTTATTTATTATCTTCTCGTTCGCCGAGATGCTCGAAGACAACCCCTGGTTCGCAAGGTTGTCTGCGGACACCCAGACGCCGGCCGTCCCGCCTGGTGTAGTCGACCTGTCGTATATAGTGTTGTTCGCAACAGTCACATTCTGGGTCGGGCCGTCGCCGTGGTAGTACGTTATGCCGGCCGCGTTGTCGTACGAAAGGCCGTTGTATACGTCTCCGAGCCACGTCACGTACGTGACGTCGACCGTGTTGTTGTACACGAGCGTGTCCTTGATCCACCTGAGTTTTATCCCGACCTCCATCGGGTCGGTGATGTAATTGTTCGCGATGATGCCGCCGGTGTTCCATTCGGTGTTGTCCGCGCCCGTGCTTATGCCGTACTGAGCCTTCTCCACGCGGTTGTTGATGAACCGGAAGTTGTGCCCGCGCCACGCGTGCAGACCGTATTGCATCGTGTTGATGAAGTGGCAGTTCTCAACGGTGTTGTTGTAGCCGCCTATCGCCACCGTCGGGGAGATGACCGTGTTGAAGTTGCCGTCGAATGTGAGGCTCTGGACGATGTTGTTCGCGGGGTGCATGCCGCCCGCTCCGCTGTAGATTACGAGCAGCGCGCCGGTCGATGTCGCGGAAGCCGCCCTGATTATCGCCCCGTCCCTGCTCTCGCCGCGATACGTTATGCCATCCTTGTTCGCGTTGGTGACGGTGGTCGCACCGACAAGGTAAACTCCGTTTTTGAAAAGTACCACGTCGCCAGTCTTAAGTTGCCCGTTGAGCGTGTTCATCAACGCGCCGAAGTCCGTGCCTTGCGCTGCTACATTTCCAGAAGCCGTCTTGGCGTAATAGTTGGTGCCGTCGGTGGAAACTGTATAACCGTAAGCTGCCGGAGTCGGCGAGGTCGTGGTCGTTGGAAGAACGGTCGTAGTGGTCGCAGGCACAGTAGTCGTTGTCGCCGCGGCGACCGTTATACTCGCATACCCTCCGCCCGGGCATGCATAATATCCGAACACGCCCGCGGCTCCGGGCGCGGTGAATGTCCCGCTGCCCGTGCGTATTGACGTTCCCATGCAGTTGCTGCCCGAGCATCCGAGATAATCGCAGAGTTTGCACGTGCTGTACGGCATCGTGGCCGTCACGGTGTAGCTCGTCGCACCCGACGCAGGGAAAAGCGTGAGCGACGTGCACGAGGGAAGTGTGGTTGTAGTCGTTGTCGTGGTCGGTGCGGTCGTCGTGGTTGGCGTGGCGGTGGGATAATTGATATTGTTCGTCTTCACGTTCCCGACACCGGAATCCATAATCATGGTCGATGCGAGCCCGTAGAACTTGTTGTTGGTTATGTAGTTACCGCTCCCCTCGATGTATGCTCCGTAAACGCCCCAGCCCATGATAGTATTCCCGTCTATCTTGTTCCCGCTGCAGTCGTTGAGCAGCCAGATGCAGCTATGCGGCACCTGATTGACGGTGTTGTTCCGAACCGTGTTGCTGTTCGCGTTCCAGAGCTCTATCCCGAAGGAAGCTAGGTTCTTGACCCTGCTCACCGAGTTGTTCTCCACCAGATTGTCATGCCCGCTGATGACTATGGCCGTCGTGCCCACGTCGTGTATCGTGTTCGACCACACGTGGTTAGACACACCCTTGATCACCATGGGATTGCTGACGACGTAGGCTCCCGTCTCGTATATCTCGTTATCGTGGCATTCGTTGTAGTCTGCGTGGCCGACGACCGCGTTTCCCAACCCCCAGCCGATGCTGATGCCCGAGTGGGTCTGATCCGTGCCGCAGTCGATGAGGGTGTTGTATGCTATCGTGTTATGCTGCCCGAAGTCCTCCATCCCGCGAAGGGAAACGACTATGCCAGAGAGCCAGGTCCTAGAGACGGTGTTCCCCGTGACAACGTTGTTGTCCACGTGCTGCACTATGCCATCGTCCTCCGTGTACATGTAGATTCCGGCATGGGCGTCGTGAATTATGTTGTTGGTTACTCGGCTGTCGCTAGTGTAATAGAGCGGGATTGCTCCGCCGCAGTCGTATACGTTGTTGTGGTCAATCGTCGCCCGGGAGCAGTAAAGCGAGGCTACCGCGTCGTCCACGGTGTTGTGGACGGTCACGCCGCTTACGAGGTAGTCAGTGCACGACTCCAACTCGAATCCCCTGACATCGCTCTGATAGGCATACCCGACCTGATTCGCCTTGTTGCCGTCCCACTCCCCACCGATAATCTCGAAGTTGCTCTTACCGCTGGCGTAAAGCATATGCTGGTTCGCTGAATTCGCCAGAGTTATTTTACCGTTAAGTTCAAGGACCATGTAATTGGCGATGGTTATTGTCTTGGCTAGTGTGAAATCGCCTTGCAGTAAGATTTTTACCTTTGACGTCCTTCCGGACGGCAGGCTGGTTATTGCAGATTGTATGGCCGTCGACGCCGAAGAGCCCGAATAGATGACGCCGCCGGACGGGTTTTTAGCGGTGTATGTGGAACCCGATGCCGACACCGTGTAAGGCGTTGTTGTGGGTGTGGTTGTCGTGGTAGTCGTCGGCGGTTTAGTAGTAGTTGTGGCCGGCATTGTCGTCGTGGTCGTAGTAGGTTTTATCGTTGTCGTCGTGGGCACGATCGTGGTCGTCGCGCCGCACGCCTGCCCCACTTGGTACGACGGGGCCGACGAGCAGTACGTGCTGTCGGAAGAGCAGTAGCATCTGTGCGTCTGGGAGTTGCACTGGCCTATGTTGCACCCGGAGCAGCAGCCGTAGACGTTCGCCGCGCACGAGGACGAGCAGACCTGCGAGCATTGCGCGTGGTTGGAGCACGCGGCAAACGCGAAGGAGCCGCTGACGGAGGTCGCCGAGCTGGACGACACTAGGCCTGTATAAAGCGTGGCGCGCACCGGGCTTATGACCGTCCCGTAGCACGCAGAGCTTATGAAAGGCACGGTCCATGTGCTGGAAATCGCGCCGCCGGACGGCGATACTGCGGTGGCGATGCCTTGCATGCTGCCGCCCGCGTTCTGTATCGTGCACGAGCCGTCGCTCGAGAGCGCGTCTGCCTGCAGGAAGTCCGTCGCGGCGCAGTCGCCAGTATAAGTGCCCGACACGACAACAGTCTCGCCCTGTTCGCATGCGGACGGGCTTCCGGCCGCGCAGTTCGGCGACAATGACACAGACGTCAGTTTGCAGGGCTGCGGAATGGTCGTGGTGGTCGTGCTCGTCGTAGTCGTCGTGATTGTCGTAGTAGTCGCAGCTGCGGCAAGCGCGAAAGACCCTGCGACAGTTCGCGTGATGTTTACCATCGTGCCCGTGCCTGGCGCGCCTCCGTCGTACAGCGCCGCTGCGGTCGGGCTTATGATTTTCCCGGAGCATGCCGACGCTATCACTGGGACAGTCCAAGCGCCACTGACCGTCCCGCCTGACAATGTTATGGAAGACGCGCCTATGCCTCGCATGTTCCCGCCGAGGTACTCGATGTCGCAAAGGCCGTCGCTCGAGAGCGCGTCTGCCTGCAGGAAGTCCGCCGCGGCGCAGTCGCCAGTATAAGTGCCCGACACGACAACAGTCTCGCCCTGTTCGCATGCGGACGAGCTTCCGGCCGCGCAGTTCTGTTTTAGCGTGACTGTTGCAAGCTTGCATGTTTGAAGGAGAGTCGTAGTGGTTGGAATGATCGCAGTCGTCGTGGTGGACGAGGGTCTCGTGGTCGTCGTCGATGGAATCGTAGTGGTTGTGCTTGTTGTCGTCGTGGAAGTGGCAGTCGTCGATGTCGTCGGCTGAATAATAGTTGTTGTGGTCGTCGTGGCTTCGAACACCGGCTGGGCCGTCTTGTCAGCGTTCGTTACTAGGTACGACGGGTTATCCGTCGAAGCGTTGACGCCGTTCCTCAACCATCTCACGAACTTGTAACCGGACGCCGGATAGGCGGTGATGTTCACCCATGTGTTGTTCGGGTACGTGCGCACGCCCGCAGCCGGGTCGGTCGTGCCGCCAACGGATGATAACATGGTAAGCTTGTACGTGGCTGCCGGGATCGTCGTGGTCGTTGCAGACGCGCACGAGCTGCCCACCTGGTATGGCGGGAAATTAGAGCAGTACGTCGTGTCCTGCTCGCATATGCAGGCGCCACCGACGCACTGACCTATGTTGCAGCCGTAGCAGCAACCGTACACGCCTGCAGGGCAGAGCGCGCTGCACGCCCGGGAGCACTGAGCGTGGGTCGTGCAAGTGCCTGCGATGGTGGTGGTCGTCGTTGAAGTTGTTATCGGGGATGTTATCGTGTTCCCTGTTCCCTGATTGTTTATTGAACCAGTGTTGCCAATGATTTGGCAGTTGTTCGCCCTGATGTCGATTCCCCAACCGTTGAATATGCCTGGACTGCCAGTGACGCCGCTAAAGTCGTTGTATTCGGCATCCACCCCATCGTGCTGGATTATTAGGCCGTACCAAGGCGTTGACACGGTGTTGTGCAGGATCTTCTCGCCGGAAGCAGGGTAGGGACAGCTAGTCCAATCCAAATGTTTATCTGCATCCACCAGTATACCGGCTCCTTTGGGATATTTCCGAGTGGTGTCGATTATGGTGTTGTAGCTGACCGTCACGTTCTGCGTGGGCGTATCGGCTTGGTAATATCTTATTCCGACACTCCCGTAGGTCTGGTAACGGCTTGGGTCTGAAAACTGACCATTGTTGTAAGACGTGTTATCCCATTCTTTGTAGCCGACATCGATTGTATTCTGGGTGACCAGGACGTCCTTCCACATCTTCATCTTTATGCCGCACTGGTTGCAGTCGCCGATCGTGTTGTAGGCTACGTATCCGTTGGTAGACCACACGCTGTTGGCTCCGTTGTCGCTCCCTGAGATTCCGTACTGTGCCTTGTAAATGGTATTATATACGATGGTGAAGTGGTCAGCCGCGTCTGTGCAGAACCCGTAGCGGTCGGAGTCGTCTAGGGTGCATTCCCGGACGGTGTTGTAGCTACCCATTATGACTACGGAGCAGGAGACCCCACCTCTGTAGTTGTCGACGAAGTTTATGCCTTTAACAGTGTTATGCAATCCTTGGATTATCATCAGGGGATCCTGATTGAGTCCGGTCTGACCGCTCAGTATGGCACCAGAGTCGGCGTCTACGAGGGTTTGTGCCTTCGTGAGTTTTGCAAAGGTTGACACAGGATATGTTCCGCCGGTGAGATGAATCGAGTTGCCTGTCTGAAGTACGGAGTCTAGATAATTGAAAACGGCTCCGAAATCTGAGCCGGTTTTTACCGTTGTGCCTGCGGAGTTGACAGCCTTGATGGTCGAACCTAAGATCGATAGGGTGTATGTGTAACCGGAAGGGACGGTTGTCGTAGTTGTGGAAGTAGATGTAGTGGTGGTCGTTGCAGACGTGCACAAGCTGCCTACCTGATAGGGCGGGAAGTTGGAACAGTACGGCGCATCCTGCCTGCATATGCACTTGCTTCCGACGCACTGGCCCAGGTTGCAGCCGTAGCAGCAGCCGTACACGCCGGCCGGGCAGGACGCAGAGCACGCCCGGGAGCACTGAGCGTGGGTCGTGCAGCTTCCTGCGACGGTGGTAGTCGTAGTCGGTATTGTTTCGAACACGGGCTGTGCCGTCTTGTCCGCATTCGTTATCAGGTAAGACGGGTTGTCCGTCGAGGCGTTCACGCCGTTCCTCAGCCATCTCACGAACCTGTAACCGGACGCGGGGTAGGCGGTGATGTTCACCCATGTGTTGTTCGGGTACGTGCGCACGCCCGCGGCCGGGTCGGTCGTGCCGCCTACGGATGATAACATGGTAAGCTTGTACGTGGCTGCCGGAATCGTCGTTGTAGTAGCAGCAGTGACGATTATCACCGCATGCCCTCCGCCCGGGCAGGCGTAGTATCCGAACGTCCCGGCCGCGCCCGGTGATGTGAACGTGCCGCTGCCCGTGCGGCCCTGCGAGCCTACGCAGCTGCTGCCCGAGCATCCGAGATAATCGCATATCTTGCACGTACTGTATGACATCGTGGCCGTGACCGTGTAGCCGGGCGCGCCCGATGACGGCGAGAGCGTGAGCAACGTGCACGACGGCAACGTAGTCGTGGTCGCCGGAGGGACCGTCGTTGTAGTTGTGCCGGACGCGCACGAGCTGCCCACCTGGTATGGCGGGAAGTTGGAACAGTACGGCGTGTCTTGCAAACATACACACGCGCCGCCGACGCACTGGCCCAGGTTGCAGCCGTAGCAGCAACCGTACACGCCGGCCGGGCAGGACGCAGAGCACGCCCGGGAGCACTGAGCGTGGGTCGTGCAAGTGCCTGCGATGGTGGTGGTCGTTGACGTGGACGATGAAGGCACGGTGATGGTTGTAGTCGCCGGGCATACGTCCTTGCCTATAATTGTACCGGTGCCGTAGTCGACTATGCTCCGCCCCGTGAAGCAGTTGCCGTAGATGTTGGTCTGCTTGCAGTCGGCGCTCTCTATCTTTATGCTGTTCGCGCCTCCGGAGATGGTGTTTCCGGAGATGTCGGTGTTGCTGCTCCCGTGCCAGATATCAATGTCGTTCCCGGCGAAGTTGGATATGGTGTTCCCGTACACCTTCGTGCCGTTCGCGCCGTCTATGACGAGGCCGCTGCCTAGGCCGTTCCTCAGCGTGTTGCCCGTGACGAGGACGTTGGGTTCTGTTATAAGCAGCGCATAAGCGCCCGGCCCGTCGACGGTGTTGCCTGAAATCGTAATCCCGCCGTTGTTCGGGTAGTTGGTGACAGTTATGCCGCGGTTCGTCACGCCCTGGATGATGTTGCCGTCTATCAGCCCGCTGTACTGCTGGACCCATATGCCCTGCAGGCCGCCGTAGACCTCGTTGCCGATGTAGTCTATGTGCTCGCCCACCGAATGGCAGTCGAAGGCCGAGCTGGAGCCGCCGCCGTCCGCGCCGCTGTCGTATGCCTTGTTGTATTTCATCGTGAGGTAGCGCGGTACGCCGCCTAGCGGGAACGTCGACGCCCCACCGCCGATGGCTATGACGTGCCTGCAATGGTGTCCTTCGTTGTACTGCACGATCACGTGGTCCGTTGCATAGCCAAGAGCAACGCCGTACCCCATCCCGGCAGCGTCCGACCTCTCGAAATAATTATAATCGACGAGCGCGTTTGTCACGTCGCTTATGGCGATAGACTGCACCTCCACGTCGTAGAAGGAGTTGTCATGGATGTGTATGTTGGTGCCGCCGTAGATCGTTATGCCCACGTGCTGGCTCCCCTCGTATCCGACGACCTTGAGGCCGGAGATTTCGAAGTCGTTCACTGGCGAGTATTTGCCCACGAGCGCTCCGGAGTAGCTGTCCATCAGCGGCGTCTTGAGCACGAGCGTGTTTCCGCTCACGGACGCCACGATTGCCAGCTCGCCTTTCATCTGCCCCATGCCGTTGCTCTTCCACACCGCGCCTTCGTATATCTTTATCAGGTCGCCGGGCGCTGCGAAGTTTGGCGTACCGACCGTTATCGACGTGCTGCCGGCCGAAGCGGACTGGAGGGAAGCCTGGCTGACGACGGAGCCGACGTACTTGAGGATGTAGATGCCGGTGTATCGCGTGGCGTTGAAAACCGCCCCGTTTCCTGAAAGCGACACGCCGTTCTTGCCGTACAGCGTCTTGGAAATCGCATAGTTCCCGGCTTCTATGCGCACCAAGTCGCCATATGCGGCCTTGTTAATCGCGGCCTGTATCACGGACACGGCGTCCGTATCGGAATAGATGACTTTGCCGGAAGGGTCTTTGGCGTAATATACCGATCCGGAGGTGTAGACGTCATAAGTGCTGCCGGCGGAGGACGGCGAACCTACGGCGGAGGCGAATCCGCTGATGCTTGACACCATCGAGTTCAGGCCGCCGAGCATAACGCCTGCTAAGACTGCGAGAGCCAGAAACGTGACAGCGTATTTACCAACGCCCTTGTACAAACGGTTTCACCAGACCAGCGGAAGCCTAATTATATCTTCGTCTGAGGAGTATTATTGTTAACTGTTCAGAAATACGGCCGCGCCCGCTCCGTCTAACCGGCGAGCTTCTTCTTCATCAAGCTTACCATCTTGATGAAGTCGTCGAGCATGTCCATCGGCAGCACGAACCCCTGCTTTGTGGGGCCTTTGTACATCGCCGTGTTCTTCCAGACGCGGAAGTCTATGCGCTCGTCGCCCTTGTACGTGGTCTTCTTGACGAGCAGCACCGAGTCCGGCCTGAGCTGGAACTCGCCGAGCTTTATGTCCTTCTGCTGTTCCGTGTCCATACCTGTAGACGTCTCCTCCGCAGACTCGCGATCCGCGGGTTCCTCGGACTTCTCGAACTTTTCCTCCATCGCTTCAGATTTCTTGCGTCTCGGCATGCAAACACCTGAAAGATAATTTCTCTTGCTTGTTTAAATTAAGGTTCCAGCGTCTTCCAGATTCAGCACCGGCATCCTGTACCGCCCCAGGTCGTCGATGCCTATGCGTGGGCACGCGAGGTTGAGCGCGGCGTCTATCTTCAGACCAGTCAGCTTCTCAGGCGTTATCTCGTCCATCGCCAGAATTATAACTTCCTTCCCTTTCGCCTCGAGCTTCTTCTTCAGTTCGAACGGAGATTTCGCCTGCCCGCGTTTCCAGCTCACGAGCAACGCCACGCGCTTCGCATCGTCGAGCGCGGCGCGGTTCCACGCGATTGTCTTCTGAATCCTTTTCTTCAGCTCGTCCATGTCCGACAGCGTGCCTTTTTCCAAATCAAGGCAAAACATCGGTTTGTCAGTTTTCATCACGAGGCCGAGCCCGTAGAATTTGCCCGCGGAAATGCACAGGAACGCGTCGACGTCATTCTCGATTTTCAGCGCAGCGTCAAGGTTGCATCCGAGTATCTGGCCTTCGTACTGCAGCGCTTTGTGTGTGAGAACCTTCTTCCCGTTCTTCTCCAAGAACTTCCTCGCCTTCTCGACGGCGTGCACGAACTGGATGCTAGTCACAATCCCTATCCTGCCATAAGGTTTCAGCTTTGCGAATTCCTTCTCGATGATCGGCGCCGGATCGGTGTCGATGAAATACTCCCAGAAAACGACCAGCAGCTCCGACTTCACGCCGAAATCCTCGTGACCGATGTGCAGCAGCGCGTCGCATCCGAGACGCTTCGCCTCCGCGTCGCGCAGGTCGCACGCGCCGTAGCACGGCTCGACGGAGACGATGACTTCGAACCCGGCAGCCTCAAGCTCCTTCGCAATGCCCTGCACGCGCAGCTTCAGCCCCTCGGGGTACTGCACGAAAACGCGCTTCGCATTGAAGCGCTTCAGCTTTTCGACCGCAGGCACGATGCTCGCGCTCATGGAAAACAGATAGAATCGGGAGTATTAAAATATAGCGCCGCGTCGAACAACATAAAACGCGCGGCCTTAGAATTTCATCAGGCTGTCGACCAGCTTCTGCGTCGCTTCCTCTGCGGAATCGTCCTCAGGCTTGATCATGTCGCGTATCATGCGCTCAATCGCCTTGCGCTTCTCCGCTTCGCCCATCTCGACGATGGCGCGGAAAGGACCTTCGGACTTGGCCTGCGCACACTGTATGCAGTCGAGCTGGGTCTTCATCTCCACCAGCGCGGCCCACAGCTGCGCGACCTTGACGTCCTCGGCCTGCATGTACGCGCCTTTGTGTTTCTTAGCGGCGTTCAGCAGGTCCGCGAGCGTCTTCTGCGCTTCCGGGACGAGGAACTCTTTCCAATCTTCGTTCTCTGCCATTTCAATCATTCCCATTTGCTTTCTCTTTGTCGTCTACTCGAAATCTAAAAATGAAACTTAAATAGGCTTGCAGAACTTCTCCTCCTTGCCGTTCTTAGACATGTTGTGCTTGAAGTAAGCGAGCACGTCGTCGCGCTTGAACACGAGCGCCGCGACTATGACAACCAACACCAGAAGCACGAAGATATCGGAAAGCTGCGTGTTGAACATGCTAATGCTCTGGATCGTGACGGACGTTGTGCGCGAGTCCATAGTCGCTCCGACGGCAGTTATCGTGAACGAATGCTCACCCGCAGCAGCGTCGCACGGCACAGAGACGAACGCGGTAACCTGCTTGGTCTCGCCCTGGGCAACAGCTACGCTAGGCGCGACCTCGACCCATGCGGCCGCGTCGCCTGAGACTTTCAGGTCGAAGCTGCCGTCGCTCCCGGTGTTCTTCACGGAGAACTGCGCCTGCGTGACCTGGCAGCGCGCTGCATCGTACTGCTTCGGCATGTACATCTCCGGACTGCCGGTCTTCGGCACGCTCGTAGGCACTGTGCATTTGCCGTCCTGGCAGCCGTACGGACAGTAGTCTACCAGCTTCCATACCCTCTCGTTCCATCCGTCGGCAAAGAGCTGCTGCCTGTAGCTTCCGAAGCAGCGATAGTCCCCGATGCGATAGTCGGCCGTCGACTTCTCGTCGGCTCTGAGTCCGCATGCGGATCCGACGCACGGATAGTTCCCGTTGAAGTTATAATTGTAGTTGTTGTAGCGCTGGCAGCCGTCGCCGGCGCAGTAGTTGCTCGGGTATGTCGTGCCGTACTGGTTGAAAACGGTGAAATCGCTGGAGTAGAACGTGCGGGCGCTGCCAATGCCGTCCTCGGACAGCATCAGCTTGACCTTGTAATGGCCAGCGTAGTGCATGCCGAGCGAGCAGCCGACCGAATGGTAGCCGTTGGCGCTGATGTAGATATCGTTGGAGTCGCAGGACATCTCCGCGCAGCTGTTAACGTCGCAGCCGTTGTACGACCCGCAGCCATAGCTGTCGTAGCCGTCCGACCTGCACACAAAAACGTCTATGTGATAGTTCCTGCCATACTGGGCGTTGTTCTGGATGTTCATGCTCTCGTAGACGGTCTGGCCTTCGTTGACGTTCTGGGGGGTCGACATCGCCACGCTCGCTGACTGCTGGTTGCACGCCTGGCCATAGTAATAGCCGTCGCACGACGCTTTTGCAGCACCGATCGCGAGCGCGAACGTGGATATGACAGCTATAGAGAATACTGTTACAAACGCGAAAACCTTCCTGTCAAACTTCATGCCGAACACTGACTAAACGATAAAATGTTAAGCTTAAAAGGGTTTCGAAAAAGTAATTATTATGGATGTTGCGTCTGGCGAGAGCTCGATGGGAGTGAAGCGCAAGGGAGCGCGCATGTTCGCCGAGGGCAAGGTGAAGAAGGATATGGAGGCTGAGCGCCGCTCATACTTCAACGTCCAGGGCGAGACCGAGCTGCACTCGGTCGTGTTCGACAAGACGCGCAACGAATGGTCGTGCGACTGCAAGTTCTCGTCCATGAAGGCGCGCGAGTGCAGCCACATCTACGCGTGCAAGCTGCATGAGAAAAACGAAACGCGGCCGTAAATAGGAATGTTTATATATTATCACTTTAAAGTAGCGAATATGATAAAACCGGCCGACTTCGCCTTGGATGCCGAACAGACGAGGAAAATTAAAAAGTTCTACACGTTACTGTCCGAGGGAAAGGAGTTCTACTACACGCCGTTCCCGGACACGTTATACGCGGATTTGAACCTCACGCTTACGGACAAGCACCTCGCGATGTGCATGCTCAGACAGCTGGACAAAAACATAGCGGAGTCGGCAGAAAAAATATTCAGGGCCGACAAATCGAAGAGGAGCAAGGTCATGTCGATAGCGAAGCTCGTCGAGGGAAAGACCATCGCGGAACTAATCGACGCGTCGATGGCGGCAGTGGAGGAAATCAACGTGCCTGAATATATTTCCCATGAGCTTGAAATCCTCAAACCCAGCAGGCTCACGATATGGACTGACACGCCGAGGGAAACGGCCAGCATATACGTGAGGAAGAAGATAGACCCGCTGTACAACAAGGACGGCGACGTGGGCTACATCGTACTGCACGCCACCGACCTTCAACATGAAGCAGGCGTGTTCACTGGCGAAATTAACTCGCTACCGGACGAATACTTCAGGCACAACATACAGCACATAGAATACCTTAACTTCCTCAAGAAAGTTGCAGACAGAATCGTCTAGCCTAAGGCGTTATCCTGTTCCTGTCGCGCGGGAACATCGTGGCCTCGCGAATGTTGCTGCGGCCCGTAATCTGCATCGTCAACCGTTCCAGCCCGATGCTCCAGCCTGCGTGGTAAGGAGCGCCGTAGCGGAACACGTCTATGTAGAACTTGAAGTTCGCCGGGTCGAGATCCTTCGCGCGCAGCTGCTTCTCCAGAAGCTCGGGTATGTGTATGCGCTGAGCGCCTGAGCAAATCTCCAGTCCGTTGTACACGAGGTCGAAGGCCTTGCATATCTTCGGGTTGTCCTCGTGCGGCATCGAGTAGAACGCGCGCGCCTGCGTCGGCCAGTCCTTGAGCACGAACGCCTCCTCTCCGACGAGCTTGGCCATCATCTTCTCCTGCGTCTTGGAAAAGTCGTCGCCCCACTTGACCTTCTCGCCTGCTTTCTGCAGCAGCTTCACGACCTCGTCGTAAGTCACGCGGCGCAGCGGCAGATTCGGAACCTTCAGCTCGCGGCCCAGAACTTTCAAATCGTCGGCGCAGTCCTTCTTCACGTCGTTCAGCATCTGCACGAAGCACTCTTCCAGAACTGCTATCACGTCATCGTCCGTCGCGAACGCCTGCTCGATGTCCATCTGACGCACTTCGTTGAGGTGCGTGGGCTGGTCGAACTTCTCCGCGCGGAAGATCGGCAGGACAGTAAACACTTTCTCGAACGCGAGCGCGCACATCTGCTTGTACAACTGAGGCGACTGCGCTAGGTACGCCTTCTTCTCGAAGTACGGGATTTCGAACAGCTCCGAGCCGCCTTCCGACGCCGAGGCGATGATCACGGGCGGCTGTATCTCCAGATAGTTGCGCCCTAGAAGGAAGTCGCGGAAACTATCCAGCACGCGCGACTGGATTCGGAATATCGCCTGCGCCTCGTCCGTGCGCATGTACAGAACGCGCCAGTCGAGCTGCGTGTCCATGTTCGCCTTCGTGACGGCGCGCGGGTCGAGCGGCAGGGGCGTCGCTGCTTTGTTGACAATATCTATGGCGTCTGGCAGCACCTCGTAGCCGGCGCGCGCCTCCTTGCTCTTCGTGACCTTGCCCGTAACTGCGATGACGTCCTCCTGCCTGAGACCGTCGACCAGCTTCATCGTTTCGTCGCTGGCCTTGCTGCGCACGGCCGTGACCTGCGCCTTGCCCGTCGCATCGCGAAGCACGATGAAGCTTATCTTCCCGAGCAGGCGCGTATCGTGCACCCAGCCTTCGAGCCTGACGGTCTCCCCTATCTTCCCGCCGAGTTCGGCTATGTAAGTGCGCTCTTCGGTCTTCCTGCCCGCCATATGCAAACACATCCCAAAAAAGGCGCGCCTAGATGTTGAAGAGGAACACCCACACGACAGCCCAGACGAGAACGAACGTCAGGAAGCTGGTGGTTATCATCGGCATCCTCTTCTGCCCGTGCATGAACCTGAGCAGCGCGAAGGTCGTCGCCACGTATATCACGAGCGGCAGGATTAGCGCGTACGGGAGCATTATCTGCGTAAGCGAGTTCGACAGCAGGCCGCATGCGGCCCCGAGCGCGAGGTATGCGCTTGCCAGTTTCTGATCGGTTTTGAATTCCATACGGTCCATCAATCCGGCGCGAAAACGACGTCAGCGCCTTACATCTTCTTCTCTTTTCCAAGGATAAAATCCTTTATCCTGCGCTGCCAGTTGCGCCTCTGCAGCTCCTGCGTAGTTATCCAGCTCTTGCGCACGTACGCCGGCAGCCGGCGGTGCGTCTTGATGAGCTGTTCGACGAACGCCACCGTGCGCTCGTCGTGCGGATAGCCCACGCCGAAGTCCACGCCCACCTCCTTCTTTATCTCCTCTATCGCCCGGTCGCGCTCGACCTTTGCGATTATCGATGCCGCGCTGACGATAGGGTATGTCTTGTCAGCGTTGTTCTCGGCGATCACGCGGAAATTTTTTCCCTCGATCTTCAGTTCATTGCCGCTCTTGCCTTCGTTGAGGAAGCCGAGAACGACCTTCTTGAACCGTTCCGGCCGCGACGTGAGCGCATCTATGTAGACCTCCTCCCCGCCTATCGTGCCGATGATCTGCGCCATCGTGCGCGCCTCGAGCAGGTTGAGGTTGCTGTTCTCCGATTTTTGCGCGTCTATTTTGCATGGCTGTACGAAGATCGGCAGTATCCCGGAAGCCCGGCTCTCCGTCTGCACGATTTCCTTTATCATCGGGTAAAGCCGCTCGCGCTTCTCCGGGGTCAGCTCCTTCGAGTCGCGCACACCGATCTTCTTCAGCTTGGCGACTACGCGTTTCTCCGCGGTTATCCCGCATATTACCATCGGGCCTATGAGCGCGCCTCTTCTGGTAGGACGGCCTCTCAGCCATGCCTATTTCCAGCCTCATCAATCCCGGTGACCATAATGCTGTCGTCTTTTTTTGAAGTCGTTCTTTTCAATCAACCATCTCTGCGAAAAAATTTCCATCCGGACTCATATCCAGTGCCTGTAGCCCGTCTTGAAGACCGCGACGTCCTCGACGAAGTCCCACGCGATGTGCATCACGACGGCAGCGAAGAACAGCCCCACGAGGAAGTACTCGTTCAGCGCCATGACCAGCGATCCGCCAAGCGCGACGAAGAGGACCATGAAGTTGTGCAGCGCGTACCTGCGCGGCTTGCCGTACTCCTCCACCGTCCGCAGCTTCAGGTAGCCGCGTATGCCCACGTTCAGCCAGAGCGGCACGTGGTCGAAGTCCAACGCGGCCGTGCCGAGCGCAACGGCCGCAGCCTTGCCGATGTCCAGTGTGAGGCTGGGATTTACGACGAAGTACAGCATCGCCGCCACGGCCAGGTGCACCGCGACGTGCACGAACACGTAGTTGTACTTGATCATCTGCATCTCGGGCGAATCCAAATGAATACACCGCCGTTTATCCTGTCTTAATTCCTATATCGCTCGCAGGATTTTAATCCGTCGCTGCTTTCAGGCCGGTTTAAAAGGCGGATATAAAAGCCGTATCGAAAAGGATAAAACTCTAATATAAATGTTTTTTGCGATAAATTTATCCTAAGGTGATTTTTGGGTGACTGCTACGAAAGTCATGACTGCTGCAAAGGAATTCGGCATTCGCGTAGAAAACATCGTCGCGTCCGCGGCTTTCGGCGTCGCGATACCGCTCGAGAAGGTCGTGTCGAAGCTCGAAGGCATGGAGTACGAGCCCGAGCAGTTCCCCGGGCTGGTGTACAGGATGAAGGACCCGAAGGCGGCCGCGTTGATATTCGGCAGCGGAAAGGTCGTGTGCACGGGAGCGCGCAGCATAACGGACGTCAATACTGTTTTCAAGAAAGTCGCGGATGTCGTGGCCCGTTCGGGCGTGAAAGTGCCCAAGGACTTCAAGACGCAGGTCGAGAACATCGTCGCGTCGGCGAAGCTGGACGGAAAACTGAACCTCGACACTATCGCATTCAACTTGGAGAACTCAGAGTACGAGCCCGAGCAGTTCCCAGGTCTTGTCTATCGCATGAAGGACCCGAAGGTCGCGTTCCTCCTGTTCGGTTCCGGAAAGGTCGTGTGCACGGGAGCGCGCAGCGTGAAGGACGTCGGCATCGCCGTCACCAAGGTCTCGAAGAAGCTGAAGAGCATCGGCGCGCTGGTGAAGCAGAAACCCGTGAAGTGAACCGGAGTTTAGGAATTTTTTATTTTCCGTTTCCATCTTATTCTATTGCGTTATTTTCTTGGCTAGAGCAGACAACTTTTCGTCGTCCGCCCGCTTGTAGTCGTGCGATGAGGTGTAGCCTTCGTACTTGTCGAAATATTTGTCGACGTTCGACTTCAGCGGTTTCCATGCGGCCATGTCTTTAGTCCCGTGCATCGGAAAAAGCTTCGCGTGTACGTGATCCACTCCGAACCCTTCGAAAATCATGCCGGTCCTGCCGACGTCTTCGAGCTTCGCGTCCAGCAGCTTCGCGACCTTCTTCGACGCCGTCACAAGTCCACATAGTACGTCGTCCGGCAGGTCGAACGCATAGCTTGGATAATGCTTCTTGGTCGTGACGACCGCGAATCCTTCGGTGTTCGGGAATATCGACAGGAACGCAAGATGCTTCTCGTCCTCCCATATCTTGTGGCAGGGCGCGTCTCCTTTTACTATCCGGCAGAATATGCAGTCTTCCATGAAAACCTATCTATGATTTGCAGAGCGCAAATTAAATGTCTTCTCTCTTTTTATTTTTTAAACACACATCTGTTTTCATGGATAGTCCTAGAAGGGCGTTCCCGACGTATCTGTTAATCGAGGACGCCCCACTGTACGAAAAATCAGAGGTAACGAATTCGATAAGATCCATGCTAGAGTTCGGAAAAGAAGAGCTCGAGAACGATAACAGGATCCGGCTACTTGCGAACGTGGGCATCACCGAGCCCGGCATATGGAATCCGTTGAAGAAGGACCTATACGAGAATTTGTCCCTCGGCATGAAATTCACACACTGCACCGGCCCTGTGATATGCACCGATGACAATGGAAGTAACGCGGTGTTGGACGCGATTTATGAATTCCCGGAACTGGTGTCGATAGAGGTGAACCGTCTCTACGAACCTACCCATTGGATGGCTATCGAGAGGGAGGATAGGAAAAATTTCAGAGTTCTCGTGGAAGGCTACCACGAACCTCTTCAAGCGAAGAGATGCTTGTACTCCGCAGGACCAGCCGAGCCGATAGGCCGCTACCTGCTTGGACAATTCGACTGGGAATTCGACGTCCTGAAGATCGTGCGGGACAGGCCTGCGCCTAACGACATACCTACGCTGGAAGAGGGTTCGCTCTGCGCATTGCTCGAAAAAATAAAAGACATGAGAATGGCTGGTTCCTACGTGACAGAGGTTGCATCCGAGGGACAAAATACAAAAATCATAACATCCGAGCCAATCTCGCAGGAGTCACGAATGCTCACAGGAAAAGTCCATTTCGAACTCCTGAGCGCAAAAAACATATATGAAATCCTGTCTTCGGAAGTTTGACGCACGACACCGAATCAGCGGAAGCGAGGTCCCGCAAGCGGCTATAGGCATCGCGCACAATCATCTATCAACCGCAGCACGCAGCGAACGCATGGCATGATGCGGAAGCTGCAAATGGCCCGCGCCCGCCTCGTGCGGCCGGGCCGGCAATGCGGTTTTCCTAACTCCCATCCGGGTTGGAAATGCCATAAAATTCGGTTAACGATAATAACATCCGAACCGAAGAAGACTTTTGGAGATTATGGAACGCGAAGAGCTTATAGAAAAGTTCTCGGAGTTCCTCAACGAAAACTGCCTAGACGACCTAGTCACCTCGTTGACCGAGAACAAAAAGTCCGTCTCTATAGACTTCTCGCTACTTGACAAGTTCGACGTGGAGCTCGGAGACTACCTTCTTGAGAATCCGGAGGACGCGTTGTCCGCCATTGAAGAAGCCATCAAAAGCATAGACACGGGCATGGCCGAAAACAAGCTGCGCGTGCGATTCTTCGGCCTGCCGGCGAGCAAGAACTTCCGCATACGCAACATACGCGCCGAACACCTCGGCAAGCTGATAATAGTGGACGGCGTCGTGAAGAGCGCGAGCGAGATACGGCCGGAGATATCAGAGGCCGTGTTCGCATGCCCCGAGTGCGGGATGCGCATGTCCGTGCTGCAGGCCGACCGCGCTATCAAGGCGCCGGACCGGTGCGAGTGCGGATGCAGGCGCGGCTTCTCTCTCGTGGACCAGAAGATGTTCGACGTGCGCTGGGTCACTGTAGAAGAGCCGTTCGAGATCACATCAGGCGAGCAGCCGAGCGAGCTTACGATACTCATGAAGGAGGACCTTACAACGCCGCTGATGCAGAACCGCACCGAGCCCGGGAACCGCATACTCATAAGCGGCGTGCTCAAGTCCACGCCGCGCAGCACTAAGGAGCCGGCCACGCGCATGATGGACATATACCTCGACGCGAACCACGTCTCTTCCATCGAAGTCGGGTGGGAGGAGCTCAACATCAGCGACGAGGACGAGCAGAAGATCATCGAGATGTCGAAGGACCCGCTGCTGTACGAACACCTGGTCGCGTCGCTCGCGCCGACGATATACGGCCTTAGCGACATCAAGGAGGCCATAATCCTGCAGATGTTCGCAGGCGTGCAGCACGTGCTCCGCGACAAGACGCGCATACGCGGCAACCTCCATTTGCTGTTAGTCGGCGATCCCGCGTGTTTGGTGGCGGACGAGCGCGTCGTGCTCGCGGACGGCACCATCATGAAGATGGGCGACGCCGGTGCTCGCCACATGCAGGACATAGACCTGCACGTGCACACGGGCAGCGGGCGCAACTACGGCCGCGCCGACAGGTTCCACCTGTACCGCAGGCAGCCTGTGATGGAGGTCGTCACGGAGACGGGCAAGAGCATCAAGGGCTCGTACAACCAGCCGCTGCTCGTGCTCGAGGACACGAAGAACGTCTGGAAGAGGCTGGACGAGATACGCATAGGCGACAAGGTGCGGACGCTCTCCAGGATCGAGTGCAGGATCAAGTCGCCTGTGGAGACGGGCTGGAGCGACAAGTCCTATTATCACAAGAAGCAGGAGTGGAAGATCAGCGTACCGGCGCGCGTGGACGAGAAGCTGGCTTCAATATTCGGTTATATCATCGCCGACGGCTGGATCCAGAAGAGGAGGATCGGGTTCGTCGTGAGCAACGATAAGTCGGACATACTGCCGCAGCTCGAAGGCGCGTTCGCCGACTGCTTCGGGGCGCCCGTGTCCACGTACGTGCACAAGCGCGCGAGCGAACGCATCGCGTACTACCAGGTCAACAGGACGCACGCTGCCGAGCTGCTGCAGTTCCTGAAGGAGAAGCGCGTGCCCGGCCTCGTGTTCAAGTCAGGCGACCGCGTGGTCGCGTCGTTCCTGCGGTGGCTGTACGAGGGCGACGGCACCGTGTTCACGAACGGCCGCGGCCGCACGTCCGTGAGCCTGCGTTCGGTGAGCATCGAGCTGCTGCGTGACGTGCAGATGCTGCTTCTGCGATTCGGCATACAATCGCGCATACTCTGGGACGGCAAGTCCAGGACATCGACGATAGACGGACGCGTCGTGAAGGGCAATCCGAGCGGCACTCTGATGATACGCCGTTCCGAGTCGATAACGAAGTTTTCGAAGAGCATAGGTTTCGTAAGCGCGAAGAAGAAGGCGCGGATGGAAAAGGCGGCCGAGTACGCGAAGACGCACGCGCACCGCGTGCACCAAGAGCGCGCCGAGAAGATAGTCCAGATAATATACCACGCTCCGGAGGACGTGTTCGACATCGAGGTGCCCGTGCACCACAGGTTCGTGGCGAACGGCATAGTGGTGCACAACACGGCCAAGTCGCAGATAATGAAGCTCGCGTCCACGATGATACCGCGCGGCAAGTACGCGTCCGGGACGGCCGTATCAGGTGCGGGCCTTACCGCGACGGTCGTGCGCGAGGAGAAGTTCGTGGGCGGCTGGGTGCTGGAGGCGGGCGCGCTTGTCCTGGCGAACCGCTCTATCTGCGCGATCGACGAGTTCAGCCACGTGGCCCCGCAGGACATGATCAAGCTTCAGGAGGCGATGTCGCTCGAGACCATATCCATCGCGAAGGCGTCGATCGTCGCCACG
>JAPLUY010000052.1 GCA_026397385.1 Candidatus Aenigmatarchaeota archaeon | reverse complement strand
GCGCGGCCGTAGGCGAAATGGCGTGCGATACGGGACGCATGTCTTTAAAAATTCCAGCAAGAATAGATTATCAGCCGAAAGCAGCAAGCGGAAAATGAGTCGATTCCTTTTTCGCGGACGATTCCTTCGAGGTGGAAGCATGAAGGAATCTGACGATGACACAAGCGAATTCCAAATTCAAGTTCCTGCCGTGGCTTGCGACTACGTAGCTGCGCCCATGGCAGCCAGCGAGCACAAGCACGAGCCCGGGTGCGACCTGGATGCAGCGAACTGCAGGGGAGGCGACCCGAACATCGCATGGAGACGCAAGTACTCCGTCTGCACGGAGAAAGGCAACGTGTGCCCGTGTTACTGGGAGAAGCAGTCGAGGAGCGGCTTCGAGCTCGGATGCAACCTCTACGCTTTCCACGTCGACAGGCGCGGAATCTGGAACTGGAACTACATGAAGGAGCTGCTGAGGGGGATGGGCATAACCCGTTAAGGAACGCAGCGACTGCCGCCTATAGCCTTTTTTATCCTTTGCCAAACTATGATTAACTGAGGGTGTTTTCTTGGCCGATGCAGCGAAGGAGGAGCCGAATCCGAACGCGATATCGTTCGACCTGATACGCAGGATCCAGCGCGAGGAGCAGCGCGTGCCGAAGCTGACGAAACTGCCCGAAGGCTTTTACGACGCCGTCAGGCTGTACCTGCATCACAAGCGCGAGACAGACAACCGCAAGAGCGGGCTGGAGACCAAGCAGGTCGAGCGCCTGGCCGAGGACATATACAACCGCCGCGAGAGGAAGATCTTCAACATCGCACTCATAGCCGCGCGCACGCGCATCCCGCCGGAGAACCTGACGGAGGAGGAGACGCTTTTCTTCGACCAGGTCGTATACCTTGTGAAGGACAGGCGGCAGCGCATACTCGATACGCTCGTCACGCAAGAGGCGTCGGGCGCGGGTTCGATGGAAAACCTCGGACTGGTCGTGTTCAAGGAGGAAGTGCCTGCGTTCGTGGGCGCGGACATGCGCAGCTACGGCCCGTTCAAGAAGGGCGACATAGCCAAGCTGCCGGAGGAGAACAGGATAGTGCTGCTGCAGCAGAACATCGTCGAGGAGTTCACGATAAACAGGTAGACCTTTAATTCTTTAGCGGTCAATCTATTTTTAGATTTTATGAGCTCTGGAATGTCTGGTCTGCGAATATTGAACGAAATCTTGGATTTGGCATGCGACGGAGAATATTCGGGCACAACCGAGAAACTAGAACACGTACCCATATTCAGGAACTTGCTCGGCGAAAGAGGTTATATCAATTTTAGGCGGGACGTCGAAGACAAAAAGGGAAACGGATTTTACGGGATATTCAGCTTCACATACAAGGAAGAACCTCGTTTCGATGTCGAAAAAATAGATGCGAAAATTCTTTCAGAAGGATACGTATACATAACGTCATTCCACCATCCCGTACACCCTACAATGGGCATGATTGACAAAAAGACGATGATGGACATCTTGAACGCGGCCGATTCAAAGTTTCCCAATGAAATCAGACCTCACCAGAAGTGTCTGTATGAAATCGGGTCAGATTTGACTGATTTTGAATATAGCAAAGAAGGCACAAAATACCACGCAAACGGCGAGTTAGTTGCAGAAGGCCGCAACATATTCGAGGCCGCACAACGACTTCATGAGGCAATCTTGAAGAAGAAACCTGACTTGGACGCGCTGATATCTAAACCGCAATAACGCACGTTTTAAAAGCATTTAAAAGCAAGAGAACCAATAAATTAAATTCAACGAGGCGCAAGCCGTATGCATTTCCCGAAGAAACTGCGCATATACTGCCCCAAGTGCAACAAGCACACCGAGCACAGCGTCGACCAGTCCAAGCGCCACACGCGCCGCAAGATGGCCGGAGGACAGAGACGCTTCCTGCGCAAGATGGAGGGGTACCACAGCTTCCCGAAGGAGAACCCTAAGGGGAGGGAGAAGCCCACGAAGCGGACGGACCTGCGCTTCAAGTGCAGCGTCTGCGGGTCCAAGCACATACACGGCCAGGGATTCAGGTCGAAGAAGTTCGAGATAACGAGCAAGGACAGCAAGCAGGAACGCAAGAGGTAGTAACACATGGAAGCTAACAAGAAGATAAAACAGCCTACGAGCAAGTTCATCGAGGTCGAGTGCATAAAGTGCGGGGAGAAATCCATAGTTTTCGACAAGGCGTCCACGAAGGTCGTGTGCGCCAAGTGCGGCGACGTGCTTGCCGAGCCCATGGGCGGGTTCGCGTTCATAGTCGGCAAGAAGATCAAGGATCTCGATTGAGCGCCGTACGCCGCGGGTAGCTCGTTCTACGAACCGCAACAGGCTGGCCGTCAGGTCGCTGTCAGAAGGCCTTCATCACCGTGACAGCGCCCTTCGTGAGCATCAGCGCGGCTACGAACTTGATCACGCCGGAAGGGTCTGTGAACAGCAGCGCCCCGGCGAGCAGGTCCACCGCGCCCAAGGTCATGAACAGAGCGTCCATATCCCGCATTTGAGCCGTGAAGCTTAAAAGGCGATGCGAAAACGGTCAGACTACGTACTCCGGAATGAAGCTGGTTACTGCTCCGAGGCCACGTTCTATGCCGCTAGCATAGGAAAGCACGATTTCGCCAACGGCCGTGTCATCGTCCAGTTCCATCTTCTTCCTGAACCCGTCACGCAGTGCCAGGATGTTCGACCTCTTGAGCACGGAGAAGAAGTAAGACGTGCCACTGTATATTGGCACGAAGCATTTTTCTCCGCACGCCGCATCTATGTCGGCCTTCCTGCATTTGTAGAACGTACTGAACTGCCCGTTCAGCCTCTTCTTGATTGCGTCGTCTAACTTCGGGAACTGCATGTTGTCTATGGAGTCGTAGAGCAGCTGGCCGAGGCCGAGGCCGAGGGTTATCAGATCAGACGCGTTCATAGAGTGGTGCGCGGTCACTGCGAAAAACTCGGGCGTGCTTACAATCGCGGCTTTCGGCCAGATCATATCGTTGCGTTCGTACAATCCTTTGAGCGTCGAACCGAAATAATCGGCCTCCGTTACAAGTTTCATGGCAGCCGACATATGCATCCTTCTAATAAACCGAAATTAAGATTTTTATCCTTGACGAAGTGTTTCAAGAAGTTCAGACGAGCTTCTCCTCTATGCGCAGCATCTCGTTTATCTTCGCCGTGCGCTCGCCGCTGATCCCGAGCTTGGCATAGTCGCATCCCAGCCCCACGGCAAGGTGGCACATGAGCGTGTCCTCGGTCTCGCCGCTGCGGTGCGACATCGCCTACGACCATGATGCCTCTCGCGGCCAGCCTGTGCGTGAGAACGCCGTGCGACACGAAGTCCTCCTGTTCGAACGGGTCCTCGACGTATGCCAGCGGGAAGCGCTTTGTCAGGTCTTCGACGAAGTCCACCTGCTCCGTGCGTATGAGCTTCTCCTCCATGCGTATCTCCCCGCTGTCCGCGATGTTGAAGATGCCCTGAGTGTAGACGTACTGCCGCCCGTTCCAGAGGTTGCTCGCGGCCATGTCCACTCCCATCCGCAGCATGCGGTTGCCTGCCACGAGCTTGATCAGCTTCAGTATCGGGCCCACGCCGAGATTGGTGGTCCACGCAGACTCCAGATTGCGGCCGTACGCGAAGTCCGCATCCGCCTGTTCCAGCGATGCGCCTATCTCCTGATACGCTGCAGTTATGTTCTGGATGGATCCGGAGAAGGACGACTGGCTCGCGGGCAGCAGGAGGAACTCCTGTATGTCGGACTGGCCCGCGCCCGCGTTGCCCTTCCATCCGCCGACCACGTTGCAGACGGGCATGGGCATCGAAAACCGATGCATGCGCTTCTGCGCCGGCGCGGTCTCGAGCGCGCGGTCGGCATCCACCTTCGCCTTTTGCGCAGCTATAGCGTACACGTACTCGAACGGTTCAAGACTTTTTTCGAGCGCGAACGCCTTCAGGAACGCGGACGAGATTGCCAGCGCAAGGTTGCCGCCTATCTCGCGGAAGCCCACGGTCTTGTCTATCAGGTGGAGCGCGGAATCGACGTCGTCCTGGCCGGAGAACTCCTCCGTCTTGAAGTGGCGCGCTATGAGCGCGAACTTGCGCATCGCGTCGTCCGCCGGCAGCGCGACCGCTTCGTGGGAGCCTCGGCTCGTGCCCATGGGCACCGCAGCGCGGACCTCGCCGTCCCTGGTCTTCAGCTCGACCTCTATGGTCTGCTGAGAGTTCGTGGCGAATATCTTCCTCGCCTTGATTCCGCGGACCAGCATCTTTACCAATCTAGAGTTGCATTTCCTGAAAGAAAAATCCAGACGGACACCGGCTCCGTGTTGCGACCTACTATTTTTTCTTTTTTTATTTGATTATCTTTAGCCCGAGCTCGGCCGCCTCTTCGAGCGCCTTGGCGTCCTTCGCCACGTCGTCCGCGCCGCTTGCCGACGCGTCGACCGTGCCGACGAGCACGATGTCGTTCGCGGAGAACAGCACCTTCATGGCGTCAATCGCAGGCTTGCCGTTCTCGCCGCCGACCGCTATAAGCCCGCCACGCTTGCCCCGCAGCTTCTCCTTCCGCCGGCTGTAAAAGACGAGCATCCTGTCCATGAAGCTCTTCATCAGTCCTGAAACGTTGCTGTAATAGTTCGGCGACGCGAGCAGTATTGCATCGGCCCTCTCGAGCTTTGTGTATATCGGCTGCATGTCGTCGGCCACGTGACACTCGCCCTCTCTCTCCCCGCCGGTCTCGCACGTCGCGCAGCCGTCGCAGTATCCTATGTGCATCTCCCGCAACAGCACGAGGTCCGTCTCCGCGCCTGCGCTCTTCGCCGCGTCCAGCGCGGTGCGCAGCAGCATCTCGCAGTTGCCCTTCCTCGGGCTTCCGCAGATACCTATAACCTTCATGGCGTTCGCGCCTCAGAATATGTGCTTCAGCAGGTCGTGGCCGCTCATCCTGCCGAGGCTGCCCTTCTTCGCGGACAGCTCGTCGAACTTCTTGACGCCGTCCTTCCGCTTGCCGTACACCAGCACGGGCACCGGCCCACGTTCGTGCCTGCCTGTCACGCTGGAAGTTATGTGGTCGCAAGTCACCACCAGCGTGCCGCCGAACTTGCGGAAGCCTTCAAGCCGCTTGTCTATGGCCTCGACGATCTTGCGTTTGGCCGCGGGATCCTTGTCGTGCGCGGCCTCGTCAGCGCCCTTGATGTGCGCGTAGACGAAGTCGTACTCCGTAAGCGCCGAGTCTATGCTCTCGAAGATAAAGTCCAGCGTCTTCTCCTGGTCGGCCTCGCCATTCGTCTCGAACTCGGGCACGTTTATCGAGCTGAAGCCCGCGAGCAGGCACGTGGCCTTCATGACGCCGTTCTCGGCTATGCAGACGGCGTTATGAAGACCCCACCGCGCCGCGAATCTGGGGAACGCCGGAAGGCGGTTGCCGGGCTGCCTCGCAAGGAGGTAGTTGGCAGGCGGAAGGCCGCGGTCTATGCGTTCCGAGTTCTTCGGATGGAACTCAAGCACGCCGCGGGCCTTGTCCAAGAACTCCTGCACCAGCACGGCCGAACGATCGGCCTCCGGCGCGAGCGGCCGTACCTTGACTATGGCATGGCCCTCGGCAGCGTCGTTGCCCTCCAGCTTGTCGGACAGCTGTTCCTGGATGATAAGCACGGCCCTGTGGCCGTACGTGCGCATAAAGACATGTTTGGCCGCTATGTGCACGTGCTCGTTCACGTAGCGTGCGAGTTCGTTCAGCCCGTAGATGTTGCGCCCGGCACGCCTGTCAACCACTCGGCCGTCCGGAGACACCGAAGCGAAGTTGCACCTCATCGCGAGGTGGCCGTTGCAGTACGGCAGCCCGGCGCCTAAGGCCTCAAGCGGCCCGCGGCCCAGTGGGTAGCGCTCCGCCGAATATCCCAGAAGCTCGGTGTTAGCGTACTGGCTCACGCCCTTCTGGTCTATGCCTTTCCACAGCGCCTCGGTCATCAGCTCCAGCTCGCCAGACGCGCCGTTCGAAGCCATCCAGTCGAGGTTGGGCTTCACGGCCGCCTGCAGCGGAGTCTTCCTGCCAGCTTTCAGCTCGTCCGCCAGACCGTCTATGACCAGGAAAACCATCTTCCGGCGCGGCTTGCCGGACCTGGACGCCGAAAGGCTGCTGTCGGTCCTGGCCTTGGTTATGGCTATGGCTCGGGCCTTCCGCGAGATTTTCGGCTTGCGCCTAGTTTTGGCTACCATTAATACTATATGGTGTCCCTAGGAAAAATGCTTTTTCTGACGCTTCGAATATACGAAAACCCCGGCGAAAAGGGCTCGGGAAAACGCACTAGTTAAGCCCCAACACCTTCGACAGGTATTCCAGATCCTTCTTCTGCTCTTTCTTTTCAGGAGGCCTGATAGAGGAATACTTGTTGACGAGGTAGCGGTACTCTTCCATAGGGAGCACCGCGGACAATATGTCCGATTTGTCTAATATGAGGTTCTTTACTTCGCTGTATTTTGACATTGCGCTCACATCATTTCCATCCGAGTTCGTCGAGCGTCCTCTGCGCGTAGTCCGCAAGCTTCCTCGAAAGGTTCGTCTTCGCGACGACGAGCTTGCGCTTCACCGCGGGATCGCTTCCCAGCGTGCGCTCCACGCTCCACAAAGCGACGAACGAGCTCTGCAACTCCATCCAGAACATCGCCTTCCCGAGGCACTCCTTCATGACGGGCATCGTCTGGGCGCCAAGGGCAAGCTGCTTCCAGCGGCCATACTGTTCCGCGCAAGTCGCTATCTGCTCGTGTATGGGCATTTTTGCACCTGTTGTCACTTTCTAATGGTTACTATGGATAGAAGGGGTATATAAACATTACTGTAGAGTAGTGACAGATTCGTCCAGTCGGAGCATCCCGCCAGAGCGCGACCCTATATGTCGAACGCGCGACTGTTGGCCGTCGGCGCCACAGCGTCGAAGCCCTTGGCTTTCAGCTCCGCCGCGAACGCGGGCGTGTCCTCGCCGTGCACGCAGAAGATGCGCCGCGGCTTCACGTGTTCGACGAAGTCGAAGAGCTGCTTGCGGCCGCAGTGCGAGCTGAAGTCCATCCGGCTGACCTCCATGCGCACGCGCAGGTTGAGCTTGTTGCGGACGTCCTCGCTCACGAAGCGGCCTGTGTCGAGAAGCGTGCGCCCGGCCGATCCGTCGACCTGGAAGCCCGTAAGTATGAGCGAGCACCGCGGGTCGTCGTACATCTGCCTGACGTACCAGACTATCGGCCCGCCGTTGAGCATGCCGCTCGTAGTCAGCACGGCGCACGGCTCCTTGATCGCGCGCTTCCGGTCCTGCTCGTTGTTGATGTAGCGGATCTTGCGCAGCGCCTTGTCGAACTCCGTCGGGTCGCGCAGAAGGCGCGGATAGCTGTTGATTATGGTCGTCGCCTTGCGCGACATGCCGTCCATGTAGAGCGGATAGTCGATGCCATGGCGGTTGAGTATCATCATGACCTCCTGCGTCCTCCCGAGCGCGAAGTTCGCTATAAGGGCTATCCCGCCATCGTCGATTGTCGCTTCGACCATGCGCACGAGCCTCTTCTCCTCCTCCTCGCGATCCGGATGGTCGCGCTTGGCGTACGTGCTTTCCATCACGAGCGCGTCGACCTCGGGCAGCGCCGTGTCCGCGCGGGAGAGCAGCCTCGTGCTGTCGGTGTTGAAGTCGCCCGTGTACATCATGTTGCCAAAGCGCTTCGTGCGCTCGGCCTCGCTGCGTTCCAGGCCGAAATCGACAAACGTCATCATGCTCCCCGGCACGTGCCCGGCATCATATGCAACGGCGGTCAGCTTCTCGTTCTTGGCCTTGCCGAGCGCGACGGGCTGCTTGTACTCCATCGGCGCGAAATGCTTGAGCGCGCGGTGCACGTCTTCGTGGGTGAACGGCAGTTGTATGCCGTCGTTCCTGGCGATCTTCAGCGAGTCCTCGAGCAGCATGTCCGTTATCGGCCTCGTGATCGGCTGCGAGTATATCGGGAACGAGTTGCGCTTCGACAGCAGGGCTATCCCTCCGCAGTGGTCGAGGTGCGCATGGCTGAGGAACGCCGCGTCAACGCTGCCCTTCACCGCCGCGGGAAAACGCTGCGGCACTTCCTGCACGTCCGATCCGTAGTCGAACACGAACCGCTTGCCGATGTTCCCTCCCCCGACCTCGAGCATGAGCCCGGACGCGCCGATGTCATTTATCGCGCCGAGGAAAGTAAGCTTCGCCATAATCATCTTCTAATTACTTCTCGCGGTAGAGAATAAATCTACGAAGCCGCTTTCCGTGGCGCAAAGGGCTTGAAACATTTAAAAACTCGACTGTACATAATATGTGAAAGGTCGGAATGCAGACAGAAACGTTCGAAGCGAAGCCGCATGGCGTCATCGCGTCCTTTAATGCGATGTATATGTTCGGATGGCGCTTCGGGCGTTATCTCGGCTATACGCGCTGCTGATTCCACGGGTTCTGTTCCTCGGATTCCAGCGGCGGACGCCGTCTGGCTGCCAACCGGCAATGACTGCTGAAATGCCGTCATCCTGACGTCCTCCGTCCTCGTTTCCTCGAACCGAACCCGCATATTCTGCACGCTGTGTCCCGGCTGAATAAAAAAATGGAGGAAGAATGAGATGAGAGACAGTGACATCGGACTGAACGCCGACGAGTTGGTAGACCTGGCAAGAAGCCTTTCCGGGAAGTACGTCCAGGGAGGACTGCTCGGACCGCACGGGTACGACACGTCGTCCCCGCTGATACAGAACAAATATTTCGTAACGTCGCAGGAGATTGCGTCGATTGAAAAATCGAAAAAGGTTTTGAACAGCCTGCCGGTCGATGAGAGGCCTTCGACGGACAGCCTGTACTTCGGGAAGGTGTGAACTATGCAGGTAGGAAAAATGATGAAGGACGACCCGCTGGTATTCGGAGCGCCGGGATACGTGTGCCCCAGTCCCGGATTGGTAGAAGAGGTCGGGTTCGAGAGGTATGACGCGTCCGTCAAATGCACGACGATGACCAGGGGCGAGATGCTCGCTTTCGAGGGCAAGGTGGACGCGCTGTTCGGCGCCAGCGGATTGAAGAAAAATTACATAGAACGTTGAAAGGAGGAGATGAATGATATGTTGTCAGGAGTAGAAGCGGCAGAAGCGACGGCTTCAACGCCTAGGATAGATTTGAGGATATCGCCACGCCGGACAATCGGAGTGCCGGCGGAGAAAAAAACCATGGTCGACGTATACGTGGAACAGCTCGCCGACCTTGGAGAGAACGAGGCGGCTAACAAGGGGATGTACGTGCACGGCGGGCTCCAGGCTTACATGAAGGACAACCATCCGCGCCTCGCGATACTCGCAGAGACGGGGCTGGTCGGCATCAGGCTCGTGGCCGGAGGATATGCGGAGGATTATGCGCGCTGGCGCTAGCGAATAAAACCCTTAAAACCGTTGAAAGACAGAATAAGAATATAGCGATGAAAGGAAATGTGATTACATGGACGTCGAAAGCAGGATGGCGCTGATAAGGCGCGTGGGCGAGGAGATAATCACCGAGGACGAGCTGCGGCAGCTGCTGCAGACCAAGGATCATCCGATCGCGTACGACGGCTTCGAGCCGAGCGGCCTCGCGCACATCGCGTTCGGCGTGTTCCGCGCGATAAACGTCCAGGACATGATAGACTCAGGCGTGCACTTCACGCTCTGGGTCGCAGACTGGTTCGCGTGGCTGAACAACAAGCTCGGCGGCGACATGGACAAGATACAGCAGTGCGGCAAGTACTTCGTCGAGGTGTGGAAGGCCGCGGGCATACCGATGGACTCGAAGAGCATAAGCGTCAAGTGGACGAGCGATGCCGTCTCCGACCCAGAGTACTGGAAGAAGGTCGTGCTGATAGCGAAGGCCACGACGGTACAGCGCGCCACGCGCATGCTCTCGATAATGGGAAGGCAGGCCGGAGACCTGAAGCAGACCGCACAATTATTCTACCCGATGATGCAGACCGCGGACATATTCTGGCTCAAGGCGGACATAACGCAGCTCGGCCTGGACCAGCGGCGGGCGAACATGCTGGCGCGCGAGGTCGGACCGAAGCTCGGATGGTGGAAGCCCGTCGTTGTCAGCCATCACATGCTCATGGGACTGGAGGGCGCGAAGACGCCGGACGGGCTGGACGAAAACAAGGCGTTCGACGTCGAGATAAGCAGCAAGATGAGCAAGAGCAAACCGAACACCGCGATCTTCGTGCACGACAGCGCCGAGGAGATAGCGCGCAAGCTGAACACGGCGTTCTGCCCCGAGAAGCAGGTCGAGGGCAACCCCGTGCTGGAGTATTGCAAGTACATCGTGTTCCGCAAGCAGGACGCGATGCTTTTCAAACGGCCGGCGAAGTTCGGTGGAGACCTTGAGGTGCAGTCGTACGACGAGCTCGAGAGCGTGTTCCGCGCGGGCAAGCTGCACCCGATGGACCTGAAGGCCGGGACCGCAGTAGCGCTCGACGCGGCGGTGAAGCCGATACGCGAGCACTTTGAGAAGAACAAGAAGGCGCGCGAGCTTTACGAGTTGGTGAAGAGCACGCAGGTCACGCGCTAGCTGCGCTCATGCCGCGCCTAGGAGAGTCACGCCGAGTATTCCTACGAAGCTCACTGCGAACACGTACGCGAGGAACGTGCGGTCGTCGAAGTCGAGCAGTCCGAGCATGGTCACGCCGATCTCGTTCGGCAGCGGCAGCATTATTATCAGGCTGGCCGCCGCTATGAACGCCGGGCGCCAGATGCGCGACTTGGACACTTCGAACATCCTGACGCGGATGTTCTTCGATGCGACGATGTTCGAGAACGGGAACACGCGGTAGAAGACCCCGACGTTCGCCATCACGAGCTTGGACACGGGGTTCTCCGAAAGCCCGCTGACGCGGACGCCGGTGGATATCTTGTTGCTGACCTGCTCGCCTATCATGCACAGCTCCGATATGAGCTCGTTCCGGACGAAGAGGTAGACGAAGTAGTCCCCGACCGCGGCGCCCGTCGCTGCGATCAGGCTGATCATCACGGGGTTCAGGTCGTGACCGAGCTTGTACAGGAGCGCCGTCGAAGGCACTATGGTCACGCTGAACGCGTGGAAGAAGCCGAAAAGCGCCGACCACATGTATCCATATGCACCCAGGCCGGCCACGAAAGCGTCGACCGCCGGGCTGCTCAGCACGACGTACGCCGCGAGCCCGCCCAGCACGAGCATCATCGAGTTCTTGTACTTCCACCTGAGCCTATTCAGGCGGCGCATGGTCGATTCGATGGCCAGCTCCTGCTTGCGCGTATGATAGGAATATTTCGGCATGTAAATAGAATTTTCGCGCCGCGCAGCTTAAAGATTTTTCCAGATTTCTTGGGTTCATGCCCCGCCGAGCCAGGCTATCATGAATATGCCAACGAAGTTCAGCACGTAGGACGCCACAAGTAAGTTCCTCGTCCTCAACCTCGCCGCGCCCATCATCGCGATGCCGATTTCGTCGGGCACGGGAAGCAAAATCACCGCACCGGCCGCGACCAGCACCGCGGTCCGCCACGCCTTCGAGTGCACCATCCCGGGCATGACGAGCCTGAACTTCTTCCATAGCAGCAGGTTGGAGAATGGAAATATGTCGTAGAAAACCGAGTTACGGAAGGCCCCGTCGCACGCCTTGCCAAGCCTGCTCATATCGCCCGTCAGCGCTCTCAGCTCCTGCATGAGGTTGTCCCTGACGAACCTGAAGATTAGATAATCGCCTAAGACCGTGCCCAGCGCGCCAACCGCAGCTATCGCCAGCGGGTCGAAGGACGAGCCAAGCTTGTAGAACAGCGCCGTAGCCGGGGCCGTAGTTATGCTGAACGCGTACATGAGGCCGGACAGGAATATGCCGAAGTACTCCATGCTCCTGACCTCCGACACCACGGCATCTAATCTGTCAGTGCGCAATATGAAGTACGCGGCCATGATGCCCGCGGCCAGCCAAAGGAGGTTCCGGTACCGCCATCTCAGCCGGCCGAGCTGCCTGATGGTATGCTCGACCGGGTCGGTCATGGCCGCCTGGCTCGCCGCCGATCGGCGGACACGTCTCGACGGCTTCTTCCGCCGCGGTGCGCGTCTCATATAGATATATGACTTTTTCCTTTTTAATTATTTTTAAAGACAAAACGCAAGACGCTAAGGTGCACAATCTCTACGATGATGTTACGCGGGCGCAAGTTACGAAGTCCATTCTAATGATGGACTACGTCCCCGTTATCGGGCAATGATGCTATCTTCGTCTGCGTCTAACAGGGCTCTTCCTCGGACCGAAGAACTTCTCCAGAATCCAATAGGCTAATACTCCGGCCAAAATTATGCCGATGCCAATGAGTATCGGATCTGATGCGATGTGGGAAGCGAGGAGGACGGAGGACAGAATGCCAAGTGCGGGTAGTATCGGGAATCGGCCTATGGAAAACGGCACGATGAACTCGCGCTTGGCCTTGGGCATCCTGTACCTGAGGAATATCACCGCGGCGTTGACGAACGCGAACGTGTAGAAAACGCTGAAGTCGGTGACGCTGGCTATCGTCTTCATCTGGCCGAGCAGTAGGAAGGCTATCGATAACACCATGGTGACCAGAATGGCGACCCAGGGGGTGCGCCGCTTATCATGAATCTTTCCCAGGTGCATGGGCAGGGAACCGTCTAGTGCCATCCCGTACATCATCCGGCTGCATACGATAGTCCCCACGAGAACCGTGTTGGCAGTCGCGAAAAGTGCTATTATCGACATTATCCAGAACCCCTGCCCGCCGATTGCGGACGAGACGGCGAATGCGAGGGGCGCCTTCGACTCGGCCACAAGGCGCCAATCGACGAGGCTGACAACGGACAGACCCACGAGTATGTAGATTGCGGTGGTGATAACCAGCGCGTAGAGGAGCGCCTTGGGCAGGA
>JAPLUY010000043.1 GCA_026397385.1 Candidatus Aenigmatarchaeota archaeon | reverse complement strand
GGTTCTGTACCAAAAATCAAACTTAACATACCAATACTCAGCGCAGCGATGCAGGCGGTGACCGGCCCTAAGATGGCAATAGCGATGGCAAGACTTGGTGGAGCAGGAGTTATTTTTTCAAGCCAAGAAATAGAAGAACAGGTCGAGATGGTAAAGAAAGTAAAGAAGTACAAGGCCGGCTTCGTAATACCGGATGTTTTCTCACCTGAGGACTCGATAGCAGACGTGCAACGGACCGTCGATTTGAAAGGTTATTCGACTTTTCCGATTACGGAAAACGGCAAGCGAGATGGAAAACTTATGGGTTACATTACAAAGCAAGATTTCGACCCGGTCGTCCATAAAGAGAGAACGGTAAGAGATAGGATGGTTCCTTTAAAGAAAGTTGATTGTGTGTATCTAGATGAAATATTAGACGAGAGCAATAACCCAGATTTGAACAAAGCCAACCAGATTCTAATAGAACGCCATCATGGTTCATTGCCCATAGTTGACAGAAAAAGAAGACTACAATATGTGATTTTCAAAAAGGACATACATGAACACATCGAAAATCCGTTGGAGATGGTGGATAAAAAGAAAAGGTTGATCGTTGGAGCTGCGATAGATACATGGGACTACGAAAAGAGGGCGTCTGCGTTAATAGAAAATGAAGCTGACTTCCTTTGGATAGCAACAAGACAAGGCGATTCTGATTATGTGGAGGAATGTTATAGAGCAGTTAGAAAAATAGACGATGAAATCCCAATAGCCGTCGGTAACATCGTAACTAAAAAAGAGTTCAATAATGTGAAAGATTTGCAACCGTCGCTTGTGAGCGTTGGGATTGGATCGGGGTCGATATGCACCACACAACAAGTCGTTAATATCGGCCGTGGTCAAGCTACCGCAGTTTTAAAAATCGCTGAAGCAAGAGACGAACTGTACGACGAAACAGGTTTTTACATACCAATTGTATCAGACGGCGGTGTAAAACACGCAATCGACATATCAGCAGCTCTGTCACTTGGAGCTGACGCTGTGATGGTTGGTCGGCTGGTTGCAGGCACAGACGAAAGCAATTCAGAACTGGATGTCCAGAAAAGAACTAAAAAATATTGGGGCGAGGCATCTGAGAGGGCTAAGGCGTCGCAGAAAAAGAGATACGGTCATGCCAAATTCCCCGAGGGAGTTGAAATTGACGTACCTTACGTAGGGCCTCTGAAAAATCACATGGAACCGATAATAGCAGAAGTCAAAGCCACAATACTGAGCTCGGGCCTTAAGGACATTAAAGGGCTGCATGAACAAGCCGAATTGGAAGTTTTGTCACATGCCGCTTATCAGGAAAGAATTGAAAAATTATCTAAAATAACTTCCTCTCCTAGAAATGCCTGAATAGGTTCGCAGAACGCGCGATGAACGGCGCTGCCGCGCTCACAAGAGCTTCCTGAACTTCTTCTCCGACTCGGTCGCTAGCTCGTGCGCGTCCGGGTAAGGCATGCCCTTCGCCATCAGCCGCACTTCGAATATCTCGTGGTGCAGCACGGCCACCGTGTCGTTCGTAGAAAGGCGGTCGTCCATCCATATCTCGTCCTTCGGTATGAAGCCGCTGACGTAGCCGTGGCTCGCCATGGTGAAGTCCGTCTCCAGGTTGTTGCGCACGTGCTCGCCGTTTATGAGGAAGACCTTGAAAGCGCCGGACAAACCCAACATGCGCTTGTTCAGCCCCAGCGACACCTTCGTGCCGGGCTTGCGCCGTTTCGGCTTGGACTCCGAGACGCCCGCGCCGCGCTCGGCGAGCCTCATGCCTAGGAGTTCCAGATGGTTCTGGCTTATCTCCGGGAGATCCATCAGAGATTGCCAGGGGTTTTCGACAGTAGACATTTCAATTCGTAATATGTATTTGTGATTCCTCGAATAAAAACATTTTTCGCGGATTTTTCACGCGCCGACGCGCGGGAGAGTGGAGGGTTTAAGGTTGACGGCTCATCTCATTTTCGGTGCGTGCATGAAAAAGCTGGCTTACAATGCGGGCGGAGCCGTCAAGGAGACGGCGGACAGGACCGTGCTGGAAATACTCTACGACTTCGACCACGGCTGGGTCGGCGCGGACCAGGCAAGCGCCTGTGCGAGGGCGTACCTGCTGCGCAAGGACGCTGGCTGGACGGACGAACGGATGCTGGAGAACCTAGACGTATACGCGGCCGTGGTCGACCACGTGTACTCCAAAAAAAGCAGTGCCGAGCAGCTTTATGCGTTCTCCAGAAATTTCATTCTACGGCTTTTGATGCCACTAAAAAGCATACTGAAAAAATACACTGCGCGACTTGAATAAAAAGAAGCCGCCGAAAGAAAACAGCTCGCCGAGACACTATTTACTATTCATCTTGTCCCCAGTCTTCAGCTTCTTCGGGACCCTCGGAAGGAGACTGAGATAATTCACGTCCTCGCGCAGAAGCCTCTTGTCATTCCCGTAATTCGCGAACATGTCGAAGTTCATCGCCCCAGGGTCGTTGAACCTTTTGTCGTTGTAAGGATGCACGAACGCCGCTACCCTGTCCCCCTCCTCGGTGAGTATCACGTATTTCTTCAGATGTTCCTTTATGTTTTTTATATCCGGAACCAGAGTTTCATCCATAGTCACACCTGCTTTTTTATTTTCGAGCAGCCGCTAAGAACAAACTGCCCAATTTAGAATGAGATGCTTACAGATTTAAGCGATGCAGGTTTTCACGCCGCGACTAGGTACGCGCCCGCGATTATCAGCGCGACGGCCAGCAGCTTCAACGCCAGCTTCGAGCGTCCTATCTCCTCCTTCAGAAGCTTGGGCGTGAACACGCTGGACGCCACCGCGAACAGCAGCACGAACAGCGGCTCCGTCGTGCTCAGCGCCGCCACGATGGAGACGGGCGCGTCGGATATGGCCGCGAGCCACGTGACGTCGCCGACGAAATATATCAGGATAGTCGCCGCGACCAGCACGAGCATGCCGCGGCGGTTCGAGAAGTCGGACAGCTTCGGGATGTGCACACGGTTGCGCTTGTCGAGCATGAACCACGCCACTACGGCCAGCCCGCCGAAGTATCCCCAGAACAGAAGCGTCCAGTAGTCATAGCTGCCGAGGAAGCTCTTGTCGATGATGTGCGACGACGCGTTCGCGAGTGCCGACAAAAGTATCATGCCGAGCACGGGCGTCACGGGCAGCAGCCGGCCGTCGACCTTGCGGTACGACATCACGGCCGCGCCCACGACCAGCATGGCCATGCCCGCATACGTCACGAGCCCGAACGACTCTCCGAGGAAGACGTACGACAGCACCGCCACGAACACGACGCTCATGTACGCCAGAGGCACGACGCGGCTAGCCTCCTCCTTCGAGACGGCCTTCAGGTAGAACACGGTGCCTATGGTGTTCAGCAGGCCGCTCGCCACGGCCATGACGATGTGCGTCGCGTCTATGGCGACGGGCCTAACGAGGAATATCGCTAAGACTATCACGGACCACGCCAGGTACGCCAGCGTGAAGTACGACAGCCAGTGCTTGAACACCCTGTCCAACTGGAACTTCTCCGCCACGTCGCCCAGCGCCCAGAGCACCGGCGTGAGCAGAGCGAACAACATCCAAGTCATGCCCATCAGCCTCTTCGACCGATATAGTCCCGACCATACGTTTTACGCACCTATAACGCCCGCAGGATAGTCGCAGGCGCCAGTTTGTTAATTTGCGTTTTCGGGGTTTAAAAGCCTTTGCGGCGAATATGAAAGGATGGGCGACAGAGAGCCTGCATATCGACAAAAACCTGACGGAAAAGCCGAAAATTTCAGGAAAAACATGGGTCTGCACTACTGCGACCACTACGAGAACATAGTGAGGTTCGGCAAGGCATGCGAGAGGTGTCCGCACGCCAACACGAAGCCTTACACTGGGAAGGAGTGACGTGACGCTCTGCTCGACTTCGACCCGGCCCGAAAATACCGCCTAGTTGGTCTGCACGGCGAAGCCATAGTTCTTCAGAAGCTGGCGCCGCAGGTCCGGCCTGATCTTGCGCCGCGTCCTGACGGTCTTGAGGCCGTTCTTCCTCGCCTTCGCGCGCGCGTAGCGCTCCTCGACAAGCTCGCGCTTGCGCTGCAGGCCCCTGACGCCGAAGTTGAGCGTCTTTATGCTCTCCTCCTCGTCGTCCTCGGTTGTTCTGTCGATTTTTTCCATTTTTCAGCACCTTTCGGGCGGTCCAGGAATGCACTCCGGAAAAGAGCCCGATAAATAAAGCTCGCGCTAAACTTGGGCAATCGCGTAGGAAAAAGTTATGCGACTGTCACAGGATCAGACTATTTATCAAGGTCTAGGCAACTCGGACGATTAGTGACGGCGAACTCAAATGGTCGGACGAATCCTCCCATCTTACATCCCCGTTCTATCAACACCATAGTCTATGGTGGTCCTCGACGAGATCCCGCGCTTGCGCGCGGACTATCGTATGGATGCCTATTTTTCCGGGTGGTTTCGAGCTTAGATGCCTTCAGCTCTTATCCACATATGGCGTAGCTGCCCGGCAGTGCAATGTACAACCGGTAGACCAGAGGCCACGGAGGAGTATTCCTTTCGTACTTTCCCCTCCTTCCAGTCAGGCAACCGACACCTCCAGTAGATAGCAACCGAACTGTCTCACGACGTTCTGAACCCAGCTAACGTCCCCTTTTAACCAGTGAACACCTGTACCCTTGGCTGCTTGTGCACAACCAGGTAAGGGGGAGCCGACAACGACGCACCAACGAGCCTCGTCAATGTGAGCTTTCAGAGGCCACGGGCCCATTATCCCCGGGGTAGCTTTTCTGATACCGCTGGCAGCCATTAAGGCCAATCCAACGTCTCGCTAGCCCTCACTTTCGTGGCCGGATTCCTCGCTTTGCAGAATCCGGTCAGACCAGCTTTTGCGCTTGCACTCTACTCGAGATTTCTTTGAGGCGACGCGGACGCGATTCATTAGCTACTCCCAAATTTTCATCTTCCCATGCGCGGTTAAAGCTTTGATAACCACATTGCGCACGGGAATCATTCTGGAGCGGTTCAATCAATACCGCTTCCTGTCGTAACCTCGATGAGCTGATCTTAGGGCTCCCTTGATCTGTTGTCAAGGGAGTACCGCCCCAGCCGAAATGCCTGCTAGATGGTGTTCCCCGAAGGGTAAGCAACGCGAGTTCGAAAGGCTAGTGTTACACTTACCTCTCGGTTTTCGCCTGACGGCTAAACCTGATAGCGAGTACTAACTACTCTATACAATCAAACTCGAGTCACAACATCAAGCTGCATTAAAGCTCCACGGGGTCTACGTTTCCCACTGGAGGTCTCCGGCCTATTCACCGGAATAGCAGTTTCGCTAGGCTTTAGCATGGGACAGCGAGGAGATCGTTGAGCCATTCAGACGGGCCGTCAATTAAACGGCAAGGGATTACGCTACTTTACGACGGTCAGAGTTACCGCCGCCGTTTACCGGGGCTTAGAACCGAATATACACCACTAATTTGCCGAGTACCCTATGCTAATTACCCCTAACACACCTTTGCCTTCACAGCACGGGCGCCTGTGACGGATCTGAGTACGATCGCGTGGAATCCTTACAGTCTTCCTTTTCACTGGCTCTGGGAATTGGACGAACCCCGCATACACGGGGCCCGCTTCGCCTTCACCGGCTTCTCCTCGTTACAAGACTCCACCGGTTTGAACGGGCGGCTTGCGTCACCCCATCCGAAAGCTTCAGAAGACTGTCCCAGCGTTGCCGCACGTATCCACGCGGCACAGGAATATTGACCTGTTTCCCTTTCCCAAACTCCGATTAAGGGGTTGGTTAGGATCGGCTAACTGCCAGCTGATGAACATTGCTGGCAAACCCGCGCCCTTTAGGCGGCTGTGATTCTCACACAGCTTTGCTGCTACTCATGTCTGGATATTCGATCCTACGGGGTCGACGCGAACTTGCGCCCGCGCTTCTACCCCCGGAGGACGCCTCTCTATTCACACCACGCATACGCATGATATGCCAAGGTATCGGTGGCACACTTAGTCTCTTGCCATTTTCAGGGCCCGTCTCCTCGATGGGTAAGCTGTTACGCACTTATTAACTGATGGCTGCTTCTAAGCCTACAGTCCCACTGTCTGAGGAGACAGACTCCCTTGTCTCACTTAGCGTGTACTTAGAGACCTTAACCTTGGTCAGGGTTGTTCCCCTTTCGGGCGTCGAGCTTACCCCGACGACCCTCACTCTGGCCTTCGTAGACGATGACAGATTCGGAGTTTGACAAGGTGGCTGATCCTTTCGGACCTTGACTACCTAATCAGTATCTCTACCCTATCATCCGCCTCCAACCAGGCTGTACTGAGATACATTTCGAGAGGAACCAGCTATTACTGGTCTCGTTAGGCTTTTCACCCCTATTCCCAAGTCACCCGATCGAATTGATACTCAGAATCGGTTCGGCCCTCCACCCCCCTTTCGAAGGGCTTCAGCCTGCTCAGGAATAGATCGACCAGTTTCGGGTCTTGCCCCAGTAATTTCCGGCGCTTTCGCACCGCGCGCCACGCCGCACGAAGCGGTTACGCGCATGTCGCTTTCGCTTAGGTTACCCGGCGACAGCCGGTTAGCCTCACTACTGGAACAAACTCCCAGACTCGTGTTTCAACACGAACGCTACGACACTGTAAACGCCCCTTCGTACCGCATGCTTGCGCATGCATCCTTCAGGAGCGCACCTTTCGCGCCGTAGCTGACTATTACCGATTGGTTTCAGGATCTTTTCACCCCGCTTTCGCGGTACTTTTCAGCTTTCTGTCACCATACTGGTTCGCTATCGGACTTCGTTAGTATTTAGGGTTGGATGTTAATGACACCCGCATTCACGCTCCAAAATCAAGGAGCGCTACTCTGGATACCGGCCATTTCCCTTCTTCCCTGCCCTTACGGGGCTGTCACCCTTTTCCGCGCCGCGTTCCAGCGGACTTCTGGTCGGGAAGTTAGGGAAGGCGCCAGTCCAAACACCACATCCCTTGCTGCTTACGCAGCAGGTTCGGTTTGCCCTGTGCCGCTTTTACTCGCCGTTACTTGCGGCATCGCTTTGCTTTCTTTTCTCCTGCTTACTAAGATGCTTCAATCCAGCAGATTGTTGTCGCTTGCGCGACCGCCCTAAGGCGACTAATCGTATTCGGTGATCCCGGGGTCAATGCCTGCATGCGGCTAACCCGGGCTTATCGCAGCTTGCTACGACCTTCCTCATCTAACGAAGCCAAGCCATCCACCAACCGGTGTAATTTTGCCTAGACCTCTGTGACTAGTCTGATCCTGTGACAGTCTCATAATTAGCGGCTCATTAAGACAGTTCGTTCCTCAACTGCGGAAGCGCGTTTTTGCTCACACGCGCAGGCCCGCATCAGACCACTGTTATAGTCATCGCCTCAACTCTTCAACCCCAAGGTTCAGTCGGGATTTGCATCAAGTTCTCGCAGCTTTCGCTTGCGTCCCAGTCGATATCGCACTGGCAGTATCGGTGTTAATAATGTAAAGACCGCTCAACAGCCACCGACCACAACATCGGCGACCATCCCCGCAAGCTCGCAAGGTGTTCTTTATCATCACGAATCAGAATTCGAACACGCTCATCGCTAAGCAGGGATTATTTTGAGCGTCTTTACTCTGCCATAGCGACACCGACAAGGATTATATATGACGTACAGGCTTATAAAGCTTTCAGGTTCACCAATCGGTCGAACCGGGCTTGTACAAATCTACGCCCAGATTCTTGAGCGCGGCGCTTGTCTCGTCCCAGAAGCCGCTTGGCTGGACCTTCACGACCGCGATCTCGCGCTCAGCGAGCTTTTCGGCGAAGCTCCCGACAGCCGCGCCGTCAACCTCGTGTGTGAGTCCGGCCTTCAGCACGCCCGCCATGCCGTATTCCGGCAGCTTGCTCGCTATCACGTCCGCCGCGCGGCCAACTGCATCGCCCTGCAAAAAACTGTAAAACTGGTCCTTGCGGCCGATCTGGGCCCTGTCCACGAGCAGCGTCTCCTGCGGCAGCCCCTTGTACATCGGCACGACCTCCTTGCCGTCGAGCAGCCCCGGCACGATGCCGTTGTAGATGGACTTCGTCATGACGTCGTCGCTGGATTCGGTGAATACCTTGCCGACCTCTGGCCTGCGTATCACGTTCGACTGGTACAGGACTTCCTTCTTTGCGCATTTGAGCAGTTCCTGCACGGCCTGCGCGTAGTTCTGCTTGGTCTGCATCTCGGAAAAGTTCCTAGGGTGCTGGTAGTCGCTGTTCAGCACGTTGTTCAGGGAGTTGGCTATGCGGCACATGACTTCCGGGTGCGCTTCCCTGAGCTCGTAGACGATGGGGTTTGAGGAGGACATTTCAATCGATTAACTACTGTTCGGTGACAATATTTAAGGATTGTCGTCCGCAAGGACACACGTGCCGGCACGGCGGATAGCAATGGCTCTACCAAAGCCTGTTGCGCAAAAACCAAAACTAAATCTTCAAATTACCGCGGCTCAGCGAGTGCTGTTCGGCGACGTGCTTCTCTAGGTCGGCACGCGTCTCGAGCACCGCGTCGCACCATACGCAATTTTCTGCCATGGTATCTGATTTTCTACACGCGCCGCGTAAAGAAAAAGGTTGCGTTTTTGTCATGGCGGACGGCGCGGCGCACTTACGCGCGTATGATGTCGTACTCCGCGCTGCCCATCCCGAGCTTCGCGGCGTAGCGCACGTGAGCGCGCGGATCTACAGCCTGCACCGACTGCAGCGTCTTGCCCATGGCCTTGTCTATCAGGTCTATCGAAGCCGCGTCCGCTGCAACCGGGTCGTCCGACACCACGATGCCGATGTCGGGCGATATCACGGGACCGGCGTCGCTCGCGCAGTCGCAACGCTTAGCGATATCGACGAGCACGTTCACGAAGATTGCCTTCTTCGGTTTGTTGATCTTTCCGGAAGTGAAGCACGCCGTTGCTCCGGCGGCGAGCATGAGGTCGAACTCCTCGCCCTTCCATACGATCGCGTGGTTCGGGCACGTCTTGACGCACCGCTGGCATCCGAAGCACTTGCCATAGTCGATGTCCCAGCCGGCTTTGCCGCCGGACTTGACAACAGTTATCGCCTTCATCGGGCAGCCTTCCATGCATATCCCGCAGAGCTTGCACGCCTCGCCGTTCGCGAGCACCGGCGCTCCGGCCGCGTGGATGAAGCCCTTTGATTCTTTTGAAACGCCGCCCATGCCGAACGCCTTGATGCTGCCGCCGAAGCCGGACATCATGTGGCCCTTGCCGTGCGCGACGGACAGCACGCACTCGGCGTCGCAGACTTCCTTGGCGACCTCGAATGCGTATGCCGGCTGGCCGGTCGTGCCTTTCATGTCGACGCTCACGCTGTGACCTTCGTTCCCGATTATTACCGGGCATCCGATTTTGTCGAATCCGTGCTCCTTCGCCGTTGCCGCATATTTTTCCTTAGTGTTCCGGCCGCCCTCGTACTTCACGGCCGTGTCGAACAGGAACGGCCGCGCGCCTATCGCGAGCAGCGCGTCCACGAACAGCTTGATTACCGCGGGCTTGAGGTAGAACTTGTTCCCGCGCTC
>JAPLUY010000054.1 GCA_026397385.1 Candidatus Aenigmatarchaeota archaeon | reverse complement strand
TCGCGCTCTTAAAATTGAGACGCGATTCCTTTTACAGGTAACAATGCCGATAAACGCGGACGTCGAATACTACATCGCCGAGAGCGACTACCGCGACGCGAAGACCACGGACGAAAAGATCGCGGCGCTGGAGAAGATGATCAAGCTCGCGCCCAAGCACAAGGGCGCGCATACGCTTCTCTCGCAGCTGAAGAAGAAGCTGTCCTCTCTGAAGAAGGACGCTGCCAAGTCAAAAGCCGCATCCAAGAGCCGCCCGAAGTTCGTGATCAAGAAGGAGGGCGCGGCGCAGGTCTGCATCCTCGGACAGACTAATTCCGGCAAGAGCCTGCTGCTGCGGACGCTGACGAACGCGAACGTGGAGGTCGGCGCCTATCCTTTCACTACGAAGACGCCGGCCATAGGGATGATGGACTACGAGGGCGTGAAGATACAGCTGGTGGAGATACCGGCGACGTTCGACGCCGAGTCGATGAGCATCGCGCGCACGTGCGACCTGCTGATGTTCCTGCTCGACGCGACGAAGGACACGGGCGCGCAGCTGGACGGGCTCTCGGCTCTGCTCGAGAAGCACGGCATGTACGACAAGCAGCTCATGATCGTAGTGAACAAGTCGGACGAGAAGCGGCCGCTGTACGGCATTTCCGTTTCTGCAAGAACGGGCGAGGGCCTGCAGCGGCTGAAGGAGGAAGTCTGGAAACGCCTGCGGCTGATACGCATCTACACCAAGTCTCCGAACGGCGCGGCCGCCACGAAGCCGCTGACCCTGCCAGCGGGCGCGACCGTCGGTGACGCGGTCCGCCAGGTGCACAAGCAGCTTCTGAAGGACTTCAAGTTCGCGCGCGTGTTCGACGACACGAGGTTCAGCGGCAAGAAGGTCGGCCTGGAGTACGTGCTGAAGGACCGCGACGTGCTCGAGATACATTCTGGATGAAAATAAAATTTGTAAATGCGAGGTGCAAAGCGAATGAGCGACATGGGGTTCTGCGGGATTGATTGCGGCAAATGCGAGCTCGGCAACAAGGTCGTTTCCAAAAACGCGGAGACCCTGAAAAGCGGCGTTGAAAAATATGGGATATCCCAATGGTTCCAGTTCATCCCCGTCGCCGACGACGAGAAGTTCAGCTTCGACGAGCTGGACAAGGGACTGACGTGGCTTGCAAAGTATGCCGCATGCCCTGGCTGCCATGCAGACGGCGGGTCTCCGGACTGCGCGGTCAGGAAATGCGCGAAGGAGAAGAAGTTCGAGGACTGCAGCAGCTGCGACGCCATAGACACCTGCAATAAGCTGGACTTCCTCGAGCCCGGACATCCCGGCCTGAGGGAGAATCTTAAGAAAATGTGACCGATGGATGATCGCGGCGTGCTCGAGATGCGCGCAGGATGAACTCTAAAATTTTCTAACTGCGATTTGCATCCTAAACAGATTCATATCTGCTCCGTCCAGCTGAGCGTGTACCGGGCGCCGTTGCCGAGGATCGCTGTTATGCGGTTGTGGCCCTGCGGCGTGCTGAAGCTGAGCGTCGCGTTGCAGCCTGCGCCGAATGTTATGGCGCCGCTGCCGACGCGCGCGCACGGGCTGTCCGCGGTGACGCGCTCCGTGAAGGGCGCGAGTTCATCGCGGCCCGCCCACATCCTCGTTATCGTCAGCTCGTCCTGGTTCGGGTTGGAGAAGAAGATGCCGTACGTCCACGTCCCGGCAGCCTGGTCGAACGTGCGCGACACCTTCATGATGTCCGGGATGAGAAACTGCTCGGCTCCACCGAAGCTCGTGCCTTCCGGATGCGCGTACGGGTCCGCGTTCGTCTCGCCAGACGAGGTCATGAACGCGATCAGCAGCGGCAGCAGCAACGCGCATGCGGCCGTGGTCTTGAACGCGCCTCCTTGCAACTGCGGCAGCTTGTACTGCGCCAGCCGAGCGATGATGAGGAAGATGCCTGCGGAAAGCAGCATCGACTCGCGTATCGTGAGCATGAGCAGCACCCCGCCGCCCTGTTCGACGTCCATGGACCAGTCCAGGTAGCGGTCCACGATGCCGAGCCCGGGCGTGCCCACTAACAGCTGCAGGAACCCGGGTATCACGCCGAAAAATATCAAGGCCGATAGCAGCAGCATCACCGCCGCGCCCAGCCAGCCGCGCCTGCCGGACACGAAGTAGGCGCAGGTTATCAGCGGCATCAGGAAGGTCATGAGCGCGAACGGGATCGGGTAATGGTAGATGTAGTCGAAGAAGAACACAGCGGTGGCGACGGTCCACGCCGCGATGGCCAGCGCGAACGCCAGGCGCGCATTGCGCTCCCATTGGGGCGTGCTCGGAACGGGCTTTGCCATATACAACTCCTATCCATTCTGGAAGGCTTATCGTTTGCGGCGCGCTATAACACATAGAGCTGCATGGCTGCCGTGGAGCTGTGGATGATTTTCTCGGTCGTGTCGGTCGCGCTGATAGGCGCACTGCTGTTCAAATGGTGGAAGGACGGGCAGTTCACGCGCCGGAAGGCCGCGGTTTTCCTTGTAGCAGCTCCGGTTGTGTTCGTGCTGAGCGGCCTCTTCCTCTCGAACACGCTCGTCAACCCCGCCGGCAGCCTGCAGTTCCAGCTCGGAAGGGCGCTGTGCATCGCGGCCTCGCCGGTGCTGCTGCTGTCCGGAATATTCATGTACGTCGCGTCCCCGCACGAGGAGAAGAAGAAGCCCGCGAAGGCGAAGCTGCGGCCGGGGGAGAAGCCTGCGACCCCTCTGCCCGAGTGGGAGCAGACTATGCGCAAGGTCTACGGCCTCGCGGCGCTGCTGCTCATCGGGCTGCTAGTGCTCTCGTGGAGCCCGCTCATGCTGCTCGGGCTGGCGGTGATGATACCGTACATCGCGCTCTTCGCCTACATGCTGGCCGGGAGGCGCGGCCTGGTCGCGTCGGTGTTCTTCCTCGTGCTGTGGTACGCGTGGTTCTCGGTCGTCTTCCCCATGCCGATAGTGCACTTCTCGCAGATATTCACCGAAGTCATGAGGAACCAGCCGTACTTCGGCCCGCTGGGATACAACGTCTGGTTCATCTTCTATTCCGTGGTCATGTTCTCGGGTGCGGTCGTGCTGCTGCTCAGCTCGCTGTCGGGCGTCAAGCAGATAGCAGAAGCGATGTCAAAGATCTTCAACGCGAAGACGTTCGCCGCTATCGCAATCGTGCCGGTTGCCTTGATGTTCGTGCTGCCACCCGGGCTAGTTACGAACCCGAACGTGCACCGTCCGTCCATGGTTGCCGCGCAGGCGACCGACATCGGCATAAACGAAGCGCTCACGGAGCGGCACTTCGACGCCGCGGCCGGGGAGTGGGTGTACTCCGTCGCCGTCCGCTACAACGGGCGCCTGGTGCTCGAGAACGTCTCCATCGGCGGCACGGTCGTATCGGCGCCGTTCGACAACCGGACGGTAGTGGTAATCGAGGACAACGCCGACACCGCGCCGAACTTTCCAAACAGCGGCACGGTCGTGATCAGGGACAAGGCTTTCGTGGAATGGGTGTCGCTCGTCAGCCGGAACGGTCTTGGCGAGGCGATCTACGGCGTCGGCTGGTTCTGATTTCCTTAGGACAGGCCGGGTGCGCGTCCGCTAGCTGCGCGCGGTAAGGGAGTCGCCGATGTTTATGACGTAATCGCAGTAACCCTTCTCGGTGCACGCGTCCGGATCCTCGGCGGTCTTCACGATGACAAGCTCCCCGAGCCGGCTGTTCGGGAAGGCGACGAAGTACTTCGATACCCGTGACAGCTCCTCCGGGGAGAGGCTCACGGACTGGCCGGCGGACAGTGCCTTGCACTTCTCATCCCTGAAATCGAGATAGCCGCGCTCGTCCATGTAGGCGCACACGCATGACGCGTCTATGGGATAGTCGCATCTCGCGGCCGTCTGGAAGAGCGGGACCGACGAGAACGGCGCCCTCAGGTACGTCCAGCCGTAGGCGATAGGTATCGCGACGACCAAGGCGGCGAGCGCCACCGTCCACCATTCCGGATGCCCGTTCCTCCTGAGCCAGGCGCCCGCTTTCTTGAAATGTTTCCCGATCCGTTTGCCCACGATTAGAATTTCTCCTGGCCGAAGAATAAGCGTATGCCCGCCGCCCAGGACTACTGCGTGACCTGCGCGTTCAGCACTAGCGGCTTCACGCCGGGCACCAGGGAGTTGTTATAGTACAGCGAAGCAGTGATGTTGAACGTTGCGGCCTGCACGCCCGCGGGCAGCCTGCCGAAGAGCTTGAACTGCACCGTGTCCGACGCGCCCTTGTCCCTAAGCGGCTGCGTGGTCACGGCCGTTATGCGCGCGCCCGCGCCCGTCACAGCCACAGGATAGACGTAGTCGCTGTTCGACGACATCAGCGCCACCACGAACGCCATCGGCACTTCCTTGTCGTCGTTCTTCGTAACCGTCACGGTGACGATGTCCGAGGTCTGGTTGTCCCTGACCTGGATGCTGTTCGTGGATATCTCGAGCAGCGCGACAGGCGCCGGCTGCTGCACGCATCCGGAAAGCGCGGCGATGGCGACCACGGCCGCGAGTACGAGCAGAACGCCTTTCATAACTGAAGATTGCCTTGCGTGGGTTAAATGTTTTTCCATGCGCGCCGGCTGATGTTCCGTTTAAATCCCTTACCTTCCATGCTGTTTTATGGACGTGAATCCCAAGACCTTGGCGCGCATACACGCATTTACCAACTGCATGAGCTGCAAGATAGCCGACATGCTGCTCCACACGGCCGGCGCGTACATAGCCGAAATCGCCTACGGGCTGAACTGCGGCGAGAACATCGTTTACACCCATGCACGGGAGCTCTCCGACAACGGGTACGTCCTGATGTTGCACCTAGGCAGAATCGAGCCTAAAACGAGAGAGAATACGTACGTCAAGCCGACGTACGCGCTGTACGATATGGCGCGTATACTCGAGCGCATCCAGGCTGGAGAGGTTTAATAAGCCGTCGTCCAATAAGGAAGTATGCCCGCAGTTTTCATAGAGACCTTTGGTTGCGCCGCGAACCAGGCGGACAGCGAGTTCATCGCCGGGCTTCTGGAGCGCGCGGGCTTCGAGACCGCCGCCTCGCCTGCGGACGCGGACATCGTCGTCCTGAACACGTGCATAGTCAAGACTCCTACGGAGAACCGCATCGTGCGCCGCATGCAAGGCATCGTTGCCGCAGGCAAGCCTCTCGTAATCGCGGGCTGCATGCCGAAGACATCCAAGCTCATGATCGAGAGCATCGCACCGAAAGCATGCATCGTCGGTCCGGACTCGCTCTCGCATATCGTTGATGCAGCAAAGGCCGCGCTTGCAGGGAGGAAGGTTGCATTTGTAAGCGACGAACGCGAGGACAAGCCCGGGCTGCCGCGCGTGCGCCGCAAGAAGGACCTCGGCATAGTTCCGATCGCGATTGGCTGCCTCGGCGCGTGCAGCTACTGCGCCACGAAGCTCGCGCGCGGAAAGCTGAAGAGCTACCCCGTCGAGTGCGTCGTCGCCGAGACTGCGTCGCTCGTGAAGGACGGATGCAGGAAGATATGGCTGACGAGCGAGGACAACTCATGCTACGGGCTCGACGCGAAGACGAACCTGGCCGAGCTTATCGGCGCCGTCTCGAAAGTGCCGGGGAACTTCACGATCCGCGTGGGCATGATGAACCCGACTTATATTCGAGATAAGAAATTGTTGTCAGCTTTGATCGAAGCATACAAAAATCCGAAAGTATCGAAGTTCTTGCACGTGCCCGTCCAGTCCGGTTCGGACAAGATCCTGCGTGCGATGAAGCGCGGCTACACAGTCGCAGATTTTGAGAAGATCGTCGCCGCGTTCCGGAAGGAAGTGCCAGGCATGTACATCGACACCGACGTCATCGTCGGATTTCCGGGAGAGACGGACGAGGATTTCGACGCGACCGTCTCGCTGCTCGCGCGCGTGAAGCCGGAGAAGGTCAACCTCTCGAAATTCGGCGCAAGGCCCGGCACGGAAGCGTCCAAGCTCAAGCAACTGCCCGCGCAGGCCGTCTCAGCTCGTAGCCGAGCGGTCTCGGCATTGCAAAGGGCTGCCGCGCCGGGACATCGCCCCGCAGCTTGCGCATGAAGTCGTTGCGGTCTTTGTAATTTTCGAAGAGCCACTTCGTGAAATACTCGGGCTCTACGCCCAGTCGCACGGACCTCTGCGTTATCTGCGAGTAGATTACTTCGAATCCTCGGGATCCTTCGTCTTTTCCGCGCGTGTAACCGTCGGACCTTTTGACGTACGCCCCGAGCTCGTCCGCGAGCATCGCATGCTCGTCCTTGTCCTCATTGAAGATTCTGGACATGCCTTGCGTGAAATACTCGAAGACCCCGGCGTAGCGCTGGTCCGCGTTGTCCGCAGTCGCCTGCTCCATGAGAAATCCTTGCATCGTGAGGCTTTTAAGCGCCACGCTCGCTGACGAAAATTTTAAAAAACGGAGGGAAAGGAAAAAACCTGCATACTACTGCAGCCATATCGGCGCGTTCGCGGTCGCGCTGCCGTACGTCGTCCCGTCCAGCGTTATCGCCAGCGGCACGAAGCCCTGCGCGCTGCTGCCGAACATGTAGCCGTACGTCACGCTGACGCGGTCGCCCTTGCCCAGGCCGATGCCCGATGTGTAAGAGCTCGGCACCGACAGGTGCACGGCGCGGTTCTGCATGAAGTGCATGAACCTCATCGCCATGCCGCGGTGGCCGTGCGACTCGCCTTCGTCAGAGTCTGAGTTCGTAGGCGCGGACGTCGCCGTGGACCCCGCCGAGCCGGTGTTCGCCGGCTTGTCGAGCAGAAGGTTCACGCCGTTTTGTCCGACCGACACGACGGTGCCGGAAACGGTGCTAGTGGCGCTCCACGGACCCGTCCAGTCCACGGTGCGGTTCCATCCGCTGCCGTCCGCTTCATGCGTGGCCGCATGCCCGGTGCCCTCGTCCGTCTCGTTCGCGTCATCGGCGTCCTGCATGTTCGTGCTGCCATGCGCTTGCGCCTGAGCCGCGTACGCCCTCGTTGCGAAGGCTGCTACCGGCAGCATAGCCACCACGGCCACTGCCGCCAGCATGAGGAACCTGTTCTTCGATTCGGATCCCATCGGATATCACCTTCCAAAGATTGCCGGAGGACCGGATTAAAGCCCGGAGAATATTTAGGGCGCTCACCCTAACATCCGATAACCTTAAAATATCGCGCTGACAAAGCTATTGGCATGGAGCAGGAGATCCCGATATCGAAGGACGTGATGAAAGCCATCTCCGAAGAGACGCGCACCAACATACTGAAGGCGCTGGAGAACAGGCCGATGACCGCGTCGGAGCTCTCGCGCGCCCTGGGCAAGCACGTCACGACCGTGTGCGAGCACATGGGCATGCTCGAGGCCTCGAAGCTCGTGGAACGGAACTGCCGTCCAGGCAGGAAGTGGGTCTACTACAGGCTGACGAAGCGCGCGGACGAAATCCTGCACCCGAAGCACTATTACAAGTACGTCGTCATGCTCTCGGTGGCGATGCTGCTGCTCACGGGCACGTTCGTCTCGTCGGCGAACTCGATGCCGGGCGACGTGCTGTACCCGGTGAAGCGCGGCGTAGAGGGCATGCGCATGCTCGCAGCTGCCGACAGCTCGCAGCGGGCGCTCGTCCATCTGCAGATCGCCGACGAACGGCTGAACGAGGCGAAGGCGGCCGCGGCTAAGAACGACACTGCGGTCATGAGTTCCATGGCCGCGGACTACAGGCGCGAGCTCGACAGCGCGAGGCAGGACGCCGATAAGGCCACGGAAGCCATGGCGAACTCGACAGACGATCGCGCGAGGTCCGCGCTCGAGGCCGTGGACGAATCCACGGCGAGGCATATCACCATGCTCGAGAACATCATGAGGAGGCCCCATGGCGCCGCGGGCGAGGACATCGACTCCGTGCTGAACCACACGCGCGCGGTGCACGACTCCGTCGACAGCGAACTTTCAGGCCGTCCAGGCCAGCCCGGGCATGATGACGGCTAGTATCTCCCGTACATGATCTCTTGCCCGCGCTCGTCTATCAGCTGCTGCATGCGCGAGACGAAAGGCGCGTCCGGCGCCCCGCCTATCCGATAGTTCCACCTGCGGCCGAACGGGTGCGCACGCTCGACGAAGAATGCGTTGATGCATCCGGGCATGCCGCCCTCGATATGGTACGATGCGCCGTTTATGCGCCTCAGCGCCGCGGGGTCCGCGTCCGCGTCGCCCATCACGGCGCTTCGCAGCTCCTTGTACGGGTGCACGTTGTGCGCCTGGGCGTAGTGCTTCCACATCCCGCAGACCTGCAGGTTCAGGCCGTACTCGGGCATGCCGACGATATAGTCGACGCTCGAGCGCTCTTCGCATCCCTTGAACCTGCACCCGCCGGAACCCATGAAAGGAATTGGCCTGCAAAAGATTAATATTGTTCGCACGCCCGGCCGCGCGGGCGATGGAAATCTTAAATCCTTCGGCGGTGTCGTATCCTTATGGTAACGAGCATGCTCGTCACGTTTAAGGAGTTCGTGGCGCTGGACCGCGAGCTGTCCGATGCGATGGCCGGCAAGGAAGCGAAGGAATCGCGGATCGTGCGGGCGCGTTCGATGGTGCACGACTTCGTCGGCTACCGTCCGCCTGCGGAGTCCGCGAACGTCCGGATGTCGTTCCTGATGTATCCGCGCGTGTACCATAGCCGGCAGGCTTCCGCGACGAACGCAAGCAGGTTTTCGTACGGCAACCTCGGCGCACTCGGCTCGCTGACAGTGCAGCTGATGATGGAAGGCCGCTCCGAGTCGGCCTCCTCGTTCATGATGACGATGAAGGGCGAGTGGCCGGAGCTTTACTCGAAAGTGGTCGAGTACGAGTTCCACGGGCCGCCGTCCGGCGCGCCGGTGAAGGACAACAAGATATACGGCAGGATACACGACGTAGTCATGAACCTGAACAGCCACGGCCTCGCGACTTACGTGCCTCCGACCAGCCTTATCGGCTCGCAATACCGCTTCTCCCGTTCCGACAGGGCGAAGATAGTCACGCTCTGACCGGCCCGAAGGCGCGGGGATTTAAAGCTCGGATGCAAGCTATTTTTCATGCCGGCGCGCATGAGCAGGGGCGACGTTGACAGGATCGCGAAGGCCGCGATGGGCTATTTCCTGAGCCAGGTGTTCAAGAGATACGAGCTCCTGCAGGATCCGCTGCCCACGAGGTACGACGTGAAGTCCGCGTACTACGCGCGACTGCTGGGGATGCTGAGGGACAGCTACGGCTCCGCGCCAGGCGGCGCCGGACAGCCGTTGCGGGTGGAGAACGTCCCGGGGCTCCATATGGCGTCGAAGTTCGACGAGAAAGTCAGCGAATACGCGGACTCTATCCTGAACAAAAAGTACATGGATGTGGTGCGCCGCATCGAGGAACTTGCGGCGATGACCGATGAAGAGAAGGTCCTGGCCGCGCAGAAGAACGCAGTTAACCAGTCCGCGCCCCCGAAGAAGGAAAGGAAGCGGAGCAGGGCCAATCCGAAGATGAACCGCTACCGATAATGCCGTTCACTTCTTCGCGGCGCGCTCCACGGCCTTCAGGACGTCCTGCGGATCCGCTCTGCCGCGCACGCGGCCCATCGCTATTCCGTACAGCCGCTCCTTCGCCATGCCGGGGCTGTCCTTCGCCAACTGCGCGACGATTTCCTTCAGCTCGTCCGGCTTCAGCATAGTGAGGTTCAGCTTGCGCAGCGCGTCGCCCATGGCTTCATCGGGCGCGTTCACGAAGTTGACGAGCAGGTCCGGTATCGCCTCCTTGACGATGCGCTTCTTCTCCAGCTCCGAGAAAATCGCGAAGAAGTGCCTGTCCTCCAGCCGCTTGACGTCTAGCTTGCGGCGTCCGATGTCCTTCAGCGTCGACGTGAACACGTTCGCGACGACTACGGCGTTCACCTTCGGATGCTTCTTCATGATGTTTTCGAAAATATCCAGATAGTCGCTGCCCACGACCTGCACCGCGAGGTCCGCTGGCAGTTCGAGCTTGGTCTTGAAGCGCTCGAGCTTGTCCGTCCACGGCTCGGGCAGCTTCTCGCGCAGCTGCTTGAGCCATACGTCGTCAAGCGCGACGGGCGGCACGTCCGTCTCCGGATACATCCTGGCCGCGCCGGGCATCGGCCTCATGAAGCGCGTGCTGCCGTCGAGCAGCGTCGCGCGCGTCTCCTTCTCGACCTTCTTGCCAGTTTTCAAAAGTTCCAACTGCCGCGCCGCTTCCTTCTCGATCACCTTCGCGAGCATGCCCAGCTCCTGCACGCCCTTGACCTCGACGCGCTCCCCGCCGCGCACGCTGACGTTCAGGTCCTGGCGTATCGTGCCGATGCCGTGCTTCACCTTCTCCGTGCTGCGGCACGTTATGCCGATCATGAATGCGATCTCCTGCAGCTGCCCGGGGGAAAAGTCCTCGAGCGTGCCTGTCGTGATCTCGACGAGCGGCACGCCCAGGCGGTTCAGCCGGTACGTGGCCTTGCCGTTCTCCTCGGCCGGATCCTTGCCGCCGTTCCCGTTCTCGCCCTCGCGCACGATCGCCGCGGAATCCTCCTCGAGCGCGACCTGCGTTATCGGAACCTTCTTCCCGCCGAACTTCATCCAGCCGCCGGTGCCGATTATCATCGTGCGCTGGAACGCGCCCGTGTTGCTGCCGTCCGTGATAGTTTTTCTCATAACGTTGATTTCTGCGGGAATCTCGCAGTTCAGGAGCATCGCGATTTCGAGCGCTATTTGCAGCGCCTCGCGGTTCAACGCGTGCGGCGGCTCTTCGTCAGTATCGACGAGGCACGTCTCGTCGCGGAAGACATGGTAATGGAAGCTGCGTCCGCGGAGGTACTCGTACTGCGCGGCCGCGTCGATTGCGCCGAGCTCCGACGCGACCGGGTGCTGCTTCCGCACGACGACAGCCACGGGTTCCTTCTCCTGCATCGCCGTCGAACATCCGCAGAACAGCTTCTGTTTCGAGTCGAGCTGCTGATGTATCTCTATGCCGGCCTTCATCCGCGCTTTTTTGAAATCGATTTTTTCCTCTGGCATAACTACCACTCACGTCATGAACGTCTCCGTGCCCGTGCGCTCCGTCAGCTCGCCCGCGACGTTCGTAAGCATGAGCTCGCGCACCTTCTTCGGGTCCTTCGTGTGCCCGAGCACCCACATAAGTTTCACGAGCGCGGCCTCCGGGGTCCAGTCGCAGCCGTTGCCGATCACGCCCGCGGCCTCCAGGATGCGGCCGGCCTCGTATACGTTCAGGTTGATGCGGCCGTAGATGGTCTGCGGCACGAACACAACTGGCATGCCCGAGTCGACCAGCGCCTTCAGAGCGGGCACGATGCTGCGCGCGAGCGGGTCTCCCTTCGGGTTCGTCGAGACGTGGCCCAAGCCCGTCGCGGCGACTACGATGCCGTCGAAGTGGTTCGCCAGCGAAGCGACGTACGCCGGGTCCATGCCCGGGTGGTTGTACACGAAGCCGACGCGTGGGTTCATCTTGTCGTCCAGCGCGAACCTGCCCGCGTGGCCGCGCCTTTTGTAATCGTCGCGCAAAACTTCCATCCTCCGGTCCTCGTACCAGATCTTCGCGAACGGTCGCACGTTGATGCTGCGGAACGCGTCACGCCTGCTGGTGTGCAGCTTGCGGACCTTCGTCCCTTGGTGCAGCAGGCAGTAGTCGTCGTTTGTCGTGCCGTGCATGCACACGCCGACCTCCGCCACGTCCGAAACGGCAGCCACGGCGCCGCACGTGAGGTTCATCGCGTTGTCGCTGCTGCCGCGGTCGGAGCTGCGCTGCGAGCCGACCATGACGACGGGCACCGGCAAGTTCGGCAGCATGAAGCTCATCGCCGCTGCGGTGTAGTGCATCGTGTCCGTGCCATGCATGAGTATTATGCCGTCCGCCTTCGCCTTGATCTCTTTTGCCACTTCGGCTGCGATTGCCTGCCAGTGCGCGGGCGTCATGTCGTCCGAGAAGAGGTCGAACAGCTTGCGGCCGCGGATGTTCGCGACCTCCTTCAGCTCGGGGAAGCTCGCGAGCATGTCGCCGGGCGAGAACGCGGGGAAGACGGCGCCCGTCGTATAGTCTACGCGGCTGGCTATGGTACCGCCGCATCCGAGCACCGTCACCGTCGGCTTCGACGCGTCCTTCGCAGGCGCGACATCGGCCGCCTTGTGCTTTATCCGCGCGCCGCCTGCGAGCTTCTTCATCTCGAAGCCCTTGCCGTAGCGCACGCTGAGGTTGTAGCCGTTCTCGAGCTTAAGCACGATGCTCTGCGCGTCGCCCGCGACCACCCTGGGCATGAGGATGCCTTCGTATTCGGCCTTGCCCGCCGTGACGCGCACGCGGCCGCCCGCTTCGACGCCCTTCTTCTTAAGCAGCGCTTCTATCTCGGGAGAATACAAGGAACCACTGAATAATCTATGCAGGCACGTGTTCTAAAAAGAGACGCATTTTTTGGCCTCTGTGCCACTGGATAATGGTAACAACGCCAGAACGGACGCTCAAATCCTGTCCAGGACGCGCTCCATACGGCGCATAGTGGCGGCGTCCGCGCGGCCGGACTCGAACGCATGGCGGCAGTCCCAGTAGCGGCGGATGATCTCGACTTCGGCGGATTGGCGTACTATGTCGTCTGCAACTATGCCCGCCCGCGTGCAGCCGATGCCCATGTCCGTGGGCGAGCGGTAGCGCCGCAGCGGATCGTTCTTAGCGGTCATCGCGTCTATTATGCGCTTCATCACTGCGAAGTTCTCCGCGTCGCGGTTGTAGTTGACTGCAGTCACACCATAAGCGGCCTTGTGACGCCTGTCCAGCACGTTATAGTCGCCGATGTCCGCCGTCGCTGCCTCGTACGCGACGTTGACGGGATGCGCGAGCGGCAGGTTCCACACCGGGAACGTCTCTATCTTCGCATAACCGCTGCGTACGCCGCGGCGGCGGTCGTCGTACATCTGCGCCATGCAGAACGCCATCTTCCCGCTGCCCGGGCCCGGTGCTGTGACGGCAGTGATGCCCGTCTTGCACCGCAGATAGTCCTGCCGGCCGTAGCCCTCGTCGCCGAGCGCTGCCTTGAGGTCGCGCGGATAGCCCGGTATCTCGTATCCGCGCAAAATGCGTATGTTCCGTCCGAACTCCCGCACGATTCGGCGCGCCATCGCGTCGGCCGCTCGTGCCGTCGGCGGCGAAATGCGGCTGATGAACACAGCCTCCGTTTCCATGCCGCGCCTCCGGAGCTCGCGCACGTCCTTGACAAGCTGGTCGCTGTAGAGCACGCGCGTCTCGCCGCGGCGCTTGCCCTGGTTTATCATCAGCGCGCTTATGCACTGCACGAGCTGCAGCCTGCTGCCGAACCTCTCGAGCAGCCGGACCTTCGTGTCGGGGTCGTAGCCGGGCAGGACGCGCGCCGCGTGGTTGTCGTTGTAGAACTTGCCGCCGACCTCCAGGTACAGCCGGCCGTGGAACATACGGACGCGCTTCCGCAGAGCCGCGGACTCCGCGCGCATGTACCTGCGGCCGTCGAAACCCTTCTGCAGGACTGGCATAGAACTATAATTTCGCGTCCGAGGATAAAATCATTCCGCGCGTCCGTTCGCGCGCTCAGCCGACGCTGCGATGAAGCCGACGTAAAGCGGGTTCGGCCTCAACGGCCGCGACGTGAGCTCGGGATGCGCTTGAGTTCCGAGCAGGAACGGGTGTACATCGCGCGGCAACTCCCCTATCTGCATGACCGGCTCGCCTCGCGTGAACTTGGCGTCGGCGTATCCGGAGAACACGAACCCCGCGTGAGTCAGTCGCTCGATGTAACGTGGATTGATTTCGTAACGATGCCTGAAGCGTTCTCTCGCGGCATCTTTTTTGTAAAGATCGTGCGCGAGCGTGCCCGGATTCACAATCGTCATCTGCCCGCCCAGTCGCATGGTGCCGCCGTACTCCTTTCGCGCGATGAGCTCCTTCTGCCACGGCAAAAAGTCGATAACTGGTTCCTTCGTATTCGGGTCGCATTCGGTGGTGTGCGCGCCCGCTATTCCGCACACGTCGCGCGCGAACTCGACGACCGCGAGCTGCAGCCCGTAGCACAGCCCGAGATACGGAATCTTGTTCTCGCGCACAAATTTTATCGCGTTGATTTTGCCTTCGACGCCAGAACTGCCGAATCCTCCGGGCACGATGATGCCGTCGTACGTTGCAAGTTCGCTCACGGCCTGCGGGTCCTTTTCGTACGCCTTCGAGTCGAGCCAGGTGATGTCGGCGCGCACGCCGTTCGCAGCGGCCGCGTGCTTTATGGCTTCGATGACTGAGACGTAAGCGTCGGGCAGCTTGTAGTCGCCGATGTCGAAATACTTTCCCACGATTCCGATGCGCACGCTCTTCTCGGCGTTGTACAGCCTGTCGACGAACGCGCTCCATTCCTCGAGGTCGGTCGGACGCGGCGCGATGCCGAGCTTCGACAGTATCTTCTCGCCCACCTGCTGCGCGTCCAGCACTATCGGAACCTCGTACACGCTGCGCACGTCGTGGTTGTCGATTATGTCGTCGCTGCGGACGTTGCAGAAAAGCGCTATCTTCGCGCGCCGCGGCTGGTCCACGGGGTTCTCGCTGCGCACGACGATCAGGTCGGGCTGTATGCCGTAGCCGTTCAGCTCGCGCACGCTGTGCTGGATGGGCTTCGTTTTTGCTTCACCGACGCTCCGCAGCACGGGCATGTACACCACGTGCGCGAAGAACGTCGACTCGCCTGCCAAGCGCATCTGCCGCGCCGCTTCCAAAAAGAGTATGCTCTCGTAATCGCCGACCGTGCCGCCTATCTCCACCATCACGAACTCGGCGCCCGTATGTTCGGCGACGGCGTGGATGCGTCGCTTGATCTCGTCCGTGACGTGCGGTATCGGCTGGACGGTCTGTCCCAAGTATTCGCCCGCGCGCTCGCGGCGGATGACCTCGCCGTAGACCTGGCCCGTGGTGATGTTGTGCTCGCGGCCGATGTCCTGGTTGAGGAACCGTTCGTAGTGCCCGAGGTCCTGGTCGATCTCTCCGCCGTCGTCCGTCACCCATACCTCGCCGTGCTCGGTCGGCCGCAGCGTGCCCGCGTCCACGTTGACGTAGGGGTCGATCTTCATCGCGGTTACTTTGAAGCCTTTGCTCTTGAGAATCAGTCCGATGGAGGCGGTGGTTATGCCTTTTCCCAGGCCGGACAGCACGCCGCCGGTCACGAACACATAGTTCGTGGACATAACAACATAGTAATTATTACGTCGAAAGAATTAAGCCTTTCTTGGCGCCTGTCACTTAGCCGTCATTATCTCCACGACATCCCTGTTTTTGGAATGGATTAAAATCTCTAACTGACCAATGGATAATCATGTCGGCGACGCTCAAATATGTCGGACCGGAAAAGGACATGAAAAAGATTGAAAGGCAGATAGGTTCCGAGCTGCGTCCGAAAGGCTACAGAGTGCGTTTCCGCGAATTTGATTATTTTCTAGTCGAGGCCGAAATTCCA
>JAPLUY010000046.1 GCA_026397385.1 Candidatus Aenigmatarchaeota archaeon | reverse complement strand
GAGGCACTCGGACGTGCTGAAGGTCTACGGCTCGCTGTTCATGGGCATGGTGCTCGTGATGTCGATACTGTACATAATGCTGCCCGAGACGTACGTGCAGCAGATATTCTCCGACCAGATCAACGAGATCAAGGTCATACGCGGAGGTTTCACGCTCTTCGAGAACTTCGAGCGCATAATCGTCAACAACGTCGGCGTGCTCATGCTGGCGTTCTTGTTCTCGTTCCTGTTCGGCTCGGGCGCCATCTTCATCCTCGCATGGAACGCGTCCGTGCTCGCGGCCGCCATAGGAATGGCCGCCAAGTCGATCGGCGGCATAGGCGCGTATCCGATGGCAGTGCTCGTGTTCGCTCCGCACGGGAGCCTGGAGATACTCGCGTACCTCGTGGGCGCGGTGGGCGGAGGGCTGGTTTCGATGGCGATAACGCGCCGCCACTCAAAGTGCTTCTGGCTGATAGTCTGGGACAGCATCGAGCTTCTGGTGCTCGCGGGTCTGCTTCTGGTGGTTGCGGCCGCGCTCGAGTCGGCGCAGATGTAGAAGCTCTTAAAACATCTAAGAAATTTTTTGAATTTCTTAATAAGATTTTCATCGTCCTTTTAACATATATTGACTCCCGATGTCGGGCCTTGGACGATTAAGCACGTGCCGTTCCAATACATAGATGCTGTTTTGTTAGTTCCGTTGCCTATAACGTAGATTGGTGAGACAACCTTACTCGCTTTCAGCTCGTTAAAATCCAACACGAGCTCATTTACCTTGAACACCCCAAGAACTAGTACGATAACGGTTACAAAAGTTAACGCTGTATTAAGCCACTCTCTTATTTTCTTTTCTCTACTTTCTTTCTCCATATGTAAACTAAACTGATAGTTGCTATATAAAACATTACGTGTACTTGAAAATCAAAAAGTTCCTCTTTTCATAAGAATCTGTTCTATTGCAACGACTAGAAATAAAATTCCATTAGTATTAGCTAAATCTCCAAACCTCGAGGTTAGAATTAAATACATACCATAAGCTAGCATCAATAAAATGAACGCGATTGCCGCGATTTCTGGTAGAAGCTTTTGTCTAAAGTCTTTTATATTTCGTGACCATTTGTCGATTTTTGATTTGGGCATTGAATCACCCTAGGAAAAATATTGCTATACCAAATAAGATTAGAATCCACCCACTTGAATTACCAGTCGCCGTAGAGTATAATCCTACTATTGAAACAAGTGCGCCAAACAATCTTGAATTATTCTGCTTTTGAGTTGCCATAGTATTCCCTATTTTAATTCACAATTTTATCAATCTTAAACTTTCACTCCAAGTAAATCGCCGGCCGCCCGAACTTGGCGCGCTTGGCCTTGTCCTGCGGGTCGTGCTTCTTCGTGTCCGCAACCTTGAACATCTCGACCTTCTTGAACCCGAGCGTCTTCAAGTCCTCGGCGGACTCGCGGAAGTAGTCCGCCTCCTTGTCAGTTGCGAAGTACAGGTACAGCTTCGAGCTCGCGACGTCCTTGCCAGCGAGCTTGGCGACCTGTTTCACATCCTCCATGGTCTTGCGGTAGATGTCCTCGAGCTGCAGCGCGTTGCGGTCAATCTTCTTCTCGTCGGCCTGCGGCCAGCTTTCAGTCGAAACAAAAGTCTTGTTACCAATCATGTGCCACAGCTCTTCCGCGGCGTGCGGCGTCAGCGGCGCTATAAGCTTCACAATGGTCTCGAACGCCTCCATAAGCACCTTCTTGTTAGCGTCCTTCAGGTCGCCCGTGCGGTCGGCGTACCACTTCAGCTCGTTCGTCATGGCAAACAAGCCGTACTGCGTCGCGCTGCGAAAGCGCGTGTGCTCGTAGTGCTCCGTCGCCGTCTTTATCAGGTCGTGCACGCGGCTCTCGAGGTAGCGGTCGACGGGCTTCATGCTCGTGCGCTTCGCCTTCTTCAGCTTCGCCGCCAGAGCGAACAAGTACCTAAGCCTCGACTCGTACGTCGGGATGGAATCCTCGCGCCAATCGGCATCGTCCATGTTCTCGTTGCTTGCGACTATGTTGATGCGCACGAGGTCCGCGCCGAACTTCGCGAGCAAGTCGCGCAACGGTATGAAGTTGCCCTTGCTCTTGGACATCTTCTCGCCCGCGACGTTCACGTAGCCGTTCACGCCTATCGAGCGCGGCCAGAACTTTTTCAGCTCGGGCTTGTCCCAGATCGCCACGTGGTGGAAGATGAAGAACGTCAGGTGGTTCTGCACCAGATCCTTCCCGGAGTTGCGGAAGCCGACCGGGTAGAAGTAATCGAACTCCTCGTGCAGCCCTTCGAGCGACGCTTTGTCAAGCCCGCTCGCCTTCGAAAGCTTCGCCGGCTCGCCCACGCCGAAAAATATGTAGTCGAAGACCTCGTCAGTCAGTTGCTCGGGCTGCAGCTTGCGCTCGTTGATTATGCGCGCGAGAGTATAGTACGCCATGTAGATCGTCGAGTCGCTCAAGGTTTCGACGATCCAGCTCTTGTCCCACGGCAGCGGAGTGCCCATGCCGCTGTGACGAGTGCATGCTTTGTCCTCAAGCCAGTCCACGGTGTTCTCGAACTGCTGCCTCGCGTCCTCGGGATAGAACGTCATGCGCTTGATGCACTCCTTCGCGCGCGCCTTCCACGCAGGGTCCGAGAACTTCAGGAACCACTGGTTCTCCAGTATCTTCACATGGCAGCGCGTCTTGCAGCGGCATACGACGGGCGCGGTAGTCTCCCACATGCTCGATGCCAGGCCTTCCTCCACCAGGTGCTTGGTTATCTTCTGCTTCGCTTCCGCGACCTTCAGGTCGGCGTACGGCCCGCATTTGTCGTTGCACACGCCGGTGTGGAACTCCTTCTTGTATAACAGTTCTGTGGCTTTCTCCAGCTTCTCGGTGTCGCGCTGGCTCTGCACTCCGAGGCGCTCGCACGCGTCCTTCGCGGGATGCTCGCCGAAACCTTCGGTCTTGATGATTGATATCGGCTCGACGTCCGCGACCACGGACTCGATGTTGTAGCGGTGCATCGTCTGCTTGTCCTTCTTCAGGTCCTGCAGCCCGATCCAGTCGTACGGAGCGTGCGACGGGACGGACATCACGACGCCTGTGGCGACGTTGACGTCGCACAGCGATGCTGGCAGCACCGGCAGCTTCGCCTTCGTAACGGGATTGTCGCACGACTTACCTACAAGTTCGGAACCCATAATTTTTTCGAGAACCTTCACCGTCTTCAGCTGGTCCGCGAGCTTCTTCGCCGCGGCCGGTCCGATGATCCAGTGTTCGCCGTCGATCTCGGCGCGCACGTACTCCGCGTCAGGATTGACCCAGATGTTCGTCACGCCGTAGACAGTCTCCGGTCGCAGAGTGGCGCACGGCAGGACTTCCCCGTCCGCGAGCTTGAACTTTACAACAGTGTATTCCATCGTCGACTCGCCCACGCCGTCCAGGCGGTCGTGATCGCCCGTGGGCGACAGGCAGCTCGGGCACCAGATGACGGGGTGCGTGCCCTGCGTGACGTAGCCGCGCTTGCGCAGGGTGTTGTACTGCCACTCGACGAATCGCGAGTACGTCGGCGTCATCGGGGTCGTGATGAACGTGCGGCGCCAGTCGATGCTGAACCCGGCTCCGGCAAGGTCTTCCATCCATCGCTTCTTCCAGAACTTCGCGACGTACTCCGGGCCTTTCTCCGCGAACGCGCGTATGTCCGCGTCGCTTATTCCGTACATCTTGAACGCCGCGACCTGCGATTGGTCACCGGATTGCAGCCGCTTGACCGCGCCGACGATTGGCTCGCCCGTCGCGTGGAATCCCTGCGCGTAGAGCACGTTGAATCCGCGCATGCGCTTGTATCGCGCGTACACGTCGCCGCGGATGAAGGTGAAGCCCGCGCCGATGTGCGGGGCTCCGTTGACATAAGGATATGGCACCGTGACCATGAAACTCGGGCGCTTCTTGTCCACGTTCGCCTCGAACAGCTTGGCTTTCTGCCACTGCGACTGCCATTTGTCTTCGAACTGTTTCAGGTCTATCTGCTCGCGTGCCTGCTTCTGGACCTTCGGCTTCGAAGTTCGATGCTTGGCCTTGGTATGCTTGGTCGGCTTAGGAGAACGTTTAGCAGGCTTTCTGGCCTTCGGCTTCGCCATGTAAATTAGAATGTCCGAGGGAGGTCTTATCCTTTTGCCCGCCGGAAGCTACTTCGCAGCCACTGCGACTTCCACACCGGCCGAACCGGACGCGGTCCCGCCCATCACGTGGTATATCGGCTCCGAGCTCGGCAGCTGCACAGTGATGATTTCCGCCAGCGACGCCAGGTCGTTCGCCTTCACGAGGCTGTCCGAAACGGTGTACAGCACGTTGTCGATGTACAGCGAGCGGCGCACCTGCGGGTTGTAATAGTACGGCATGTCCTTTCCTTGCGCGGCGGTCTCGTTCGCGTGCGTGACGCGGCCCTTCAGAGTTATGCCGTCCTGCAGGTTGACGTTGAAGACGTATACGCCCTGCCAGCTCGTATAGTCGGTGCCGTTGTTGTCCGTGAGCTGCACGGGTATGACGAGCAGCTGCTTGTCGCGGCTGAAGAGGAACGCCTTGTGCTCGTAGGACGCCTCGGACCAGCTCCAGTCGCCGCTGACGACGTACTTCGAAATTTCTGTCGGGTTAGCGACGTCAGTTGCGTCGAAAAGCGACAGCTTGACCCCGAGCACGTGCCCCTGCGCGTCCGCTTCGCGGCCGACGCCTATGACGTGCGTGTCGTCGTACGGGTGCAGATAGTCCGAAACGCCCGGCACCTTCAGGTAGCCGAGAACCGCGGGCGCCTGCGGATCCGAAAGGTCGATAACGAACAGCGGGTCGATCTGGCGGAACGTGACCATGTACGCGCGGTTGTCGATGAAGCGCACCGAGTAGATGCGCTCGCCCGCGGCCAGGTCCTCGAGACTGCCGACGACGTTCAGAGTCGGGTCGAGCACGTACATGTTGTTCGTGGTGCTGCCCGTGCCGGCCCACTGGCCGCTCGTCGTGGCTATGCGCAAGTGTCCGTCAGCGGACTCGTCCATGGAGAACTGGTTCAGCACAGTGCCCGGCACCTCGCCGCTCGCGACGTACGTTATCTCGGCGCCGGCGATGGCTATGCGGTGCACGACCGTCTTCTCGTAATCCTTCGCAATCCCCGCATACACCGACTGGTAGCGCGCTTCCATCGCGCTCACGACGGCCGCGCCCTCCTCCGGCCCGAGCGTGCCGTAATAATCCTGCAACGCCTGCTGGATCTGGTTCTCCTTGTCGTAGACGTTCGAGCTGGAGTCGCGTATCACTGTTATCTTCGCCTGCACGTCCGCCGGCACTGAAGGCAGTATCACCTCGTCAACTATGCGGTCGAAGACCTGCTTGTAGTCCATCCTCTTCTGCGAGACGAGGTAGATGCTGTACGGCGATACGTACATCGACTCGCTGTAGCCGAGCAGCAGCGTCTTCGTGCTCGCGGCGGCCGACGCGTCCTGCACGTTCTCCGCCAGCACGGTCGTGAACGTGTACGAGCTGTCCTGGTAAGGCGAGTAGTAGATCTCGCTCGCCGCCACCGCGCGCTCAGCGCCTGCCGTGCGCACCGACGGCATGGCTATCGACCCGCCGCCGTAGTAGATGCTCTTCTGCGCTATGAGGTAGACGTAGCTGCCGATCATGCGCGAGTCGTAATAACTGCCCTCGACCGAGGACTCCTTCACGACAGCCGGGTTCGCGCGGTCGGTTATGTCGTACGTGCGCACCACGGTGTACGAGCTGCCGGAGTAGCGCGGCATGATGTCGATCATGGCGCCGATGCCCGTCAAGGGCGCGGGGCCGTACGTGTAGTTGTTGAATATGACAACGAGCCGGTCGCCATCGACGAAGAGTCCGCTGACCGTGCCGTCGACCGTGAAGTTCGACACCACCTTCGCCGTCTCTGCCGGGTAGGCGTCGACGATCGCGACGGCGCTGCCGTAGCCGGACGCGACGTAGATGTAGCGGCCGTCGTTCTTCACGATGTCGGCCTCGTCCACGCCCGCGATCTGCACGTTCGTCTGCGAGTGGTCGTCGGCCTTGTTCGCATCCTGCGCCGTCGCTCCGGACGTGGCGGCCGGCGCTGCCGCGGATTCGCCGAGCGTCGTCGTGCGCGACATCCCGAACACCCCGCCGTACGAGCTGGAGCTGTCCCTGACGAACGCCTCGAGTTCCGAGTACGATGAGAACCGCTTAAGCTGGTCCGAGCCGATGATACCGCCCGGCGGCAGCGAATAGTGCGCGAACATGGACGCGCCTGCGAAAACGACCAGGATGGACAGCGCTATGACGATTACGAGCCTGCGGTTGCCACGGCCGACCATGCCCTCGCCCTTGTCCGTGAGGCTGTAGAACACCCAGCGCTTGCCCGGCGCGGACGTCTTGTGGACGAGGCCGGCCTTCTCCAGAGCCTTCAGGTGCTCGACTATGGTCGCGTCGCTCTTGCCGAGCTTGCGCGCGACCCACGATGGCATGCGCTTTCCTTCGGACAGCGCCTTCAATATGTCCACGCGCGTGTCTGCTGAAAGCACTTTCAGAACGTCGCGGTCGACTATCGTCACGGGCTCGTCCGACATGAGAATCCTTACTTCCTTATTGAAAACCGGCTTATAAAACGGTTCTGGTTATGTTCGGCCGCTGCCGAAGAGGCCCGCGGCGCTGGAACGCAGCCGATTTTAACTTGCATCCCAAAATCATTTTATGAAGTGGACGCTGCTCCTGATGCTGGCGAACATATCCGCGTTCGTGCTGACCGCGCAGAACCTGGACTATTACGTGCTGAACTATGGCTTCAGCACCGGCGCGCTGCTAGCCGGGAAGTACTATGTGATTATAACGAGCATGTTCCTGCACGGGAGCATCATGCATCTGGCGGGGAACATGTTCGCGCTGCTCGTGCTCGGCTCCGCGGTCGAAGACAAGACAAAGGCATGGCAGTTCTTCCTCGCGTACTTCCTCACCGGCATGTTCGGCTGCCTGTCGATGTTGGTGCCGCTCTTCGGCTACGGGCCCGAATCCATCGCGATAGGCGCGTCGGCCGCGATATCCGGCCTGGTCGGGCTGGGCATATTCGTATGCCCAGGCAAGTTCGTCTGGTTCCCTGAGATAGTGCCGCTCCCGTTCTCGCTCGCCGGTGCGATATACTTCCTCGCGAACGTGTCCAGCGTCTTCGCGCCGGGCAACATCGCTTACTCGGCGCACATCTGCGGCTTCCTCGCAGGCGCGGCCTTCGGAATGACGTGGGGCGAGAACCGTATGAGGAACCTCGCGATATTCCTAGGCTTGCTGGCGTTCATGATAGCCCTGCCGAGCATAATCCCCGTGCTGTGGGCGATGCTCTCGGCGTAGTTTTTATAGTTGAAAACTGGCATAGTAGAATCAGGCCGCAAAAGCCCCCGTAGCTCAGCTTGGATAGAGCGACGGACTTCTAATCCGTGGGTCGCGCGTTCAAATCGCGCCGGGGGCACATCGTTTTTATCTTGAAAACAGAATTAGTAATCGTGGCACAATGACCCGAACAATCCTCATCACCTCCGGCAAGGGCGGCGTAGGCAAGACGACGCTCACGTCCAACCTGGCGTACGCGCTCACGCAGCTCGGCGAGAACGTGATCGCCGTCGATGCGAACCTCACGACGCCGAACCTGGGGATGCACTTCGGCATGCACCTCGCGCCTCGGACGCTGCAGGACGTGCTCAAGGGCAACGTCCGGCTTGAACAGGCGATGTACAACCATCCTTATGGGTTCCGCGTCATACCGGCCAGCATGTTCACGAAGGATCTCGAAGGCGTGGACGTAGGGAAGCTGCAGAACGTAACGCTCGGACTGACCGGCAAGGCGGACTATGTGCTTTTGGACTGCGCAGCCGGGCTCGGCCGCGAGGCGACCAGTGCAGTAGCGGCAGCGGACGAGATGCTGATAGTCACTAACCCGGACCTCCCGAGCGTGGCAGATGCGCTGAAGACCGCCGAGGTCGCGCGCAGGATGAACAAGAGCATAATCGGCGTTGTCATAAACCGCTCCACCGGCGGCAAGCACGAGCTCGGCATAAACGCGATAAAGGAGATCCTCGAGCTGCCCGTGATAGCGAGCATACCCGAGGACAGGCTCGTGGCGGAGAGCATATCCGCGAAGCGTCCGATAATGGACTATGCGTCCGATTCGCCCGCGGCCGTTGAGATCCTGAAGCTCGCGTCGAAGCTCAGCGGACGCACGTACGTCGAAAGCAAGAAGAACGCCGGCATGCTCAGGCGGCTGATAGCCTGGATGAAAGGATAGTCCTGCTCATACGAGCGTTTCTAGGTTCAGTTCGAACGCTGCCACCGGCATGTCCAGCTTCCAGTTCGACAGCACCTTCGGCGCGATTTCTCCGATTATGCCGATGGAGCTGCCGCCGACGACTATGTTCGCAGCGCGGCCTTCTATGAAAGTCGGATGCTTCGTCGCACGCATCTCGTACTTGACGCCCGCGCTCTCCATGAAGCTCGCCAGGACGGACGCGATGTCCCCGTAGCTCGCCCGCATGTTAGCTATCGCGGCCGCGAGCTTCTTCACGTTGCGCGCACCCGTCTCGTACGCCGAGTCGAGCACGACGACGTCTCCCGCCTCGAAGATGCGCTGAGGATAATCGTTATGCTGGTTGTTCGCGAGCACGTCCATCAGTGATGGCAGGATGTCGCGCCGGCAGATGTTGCACTCGGGCGTCACGGCGTTCAGCGTCTCGGCTACGGGCTGCCTCGGCGCAGCCATGCGGTCGAACTCGTCCCCGGCGTTCGACAGCGTCAGGCAGATGACCTCCTGCATGCCTATGCCGGCCATTATCTGCTTCACTTCGAACAGCCGTTCATGCTTCTCGAGCGGCTGCGCAATCGTCGCGACCTTCGGAACCTCCGGCTCGAACCTGTCGTAGCCGTATGCTATCGCGACGTCTTCCACGATGTCGATCGGATGCATAACGTCGCAGCGGTACGGCTGCACTATCGCGTTCGTGCCGTCGTAGCCGACGTCCATCTTCTCGAGCAGCGCGGCCATCTGCTTCTTGTCGAGCTTCAGCCCGAGGATTTTATTGACGTAAGCAACGTCGGTCTTCATCTTCCACGTAGAGAGGTCGGGCGTCGCCTTGGCCTTTCCGCCAGACACGAGCTTCACGGCCTCGACTTTGCAGCCGCGGTCCGCGAACGACGTCGCGAGGATGTTCAGCGCCTGGTTTATCGCGCGCTCGTCCGTGCCCGTTACATCAATGAAAATCTCTTTCGTGCGCTCCGTCACGCGCGTAAGCTCGCCGTTTATTATCGGCGGGAAGCTGAGCACGCGGCCCTTCTTGTCCACGATGACGGGCCACTTCTTTGCGGATTCGATTATCTGCGCGTACGCCTGCCCCTTCGGATGAAGTTTCAGGATTTCGCGCAGCGTCATCTCCTTCTTCATGTCGAGCGGCAGGAATTTTATCGCTTCGGGCGCGACGGCCTTGTACGTGAACGGCGGCTGGACCTTGCTCAGGTCGTGTATGCCGATGGCCACCTTCTTGCGCTTGCGGCCGAGCGTGTCGTGCAGCTTCTCCTGTACCTGCATCAGCGACGCGATGAGGTCGTCCGTTATCTTCACGCCGCGTACGACCGCGCACGTGACATACGGGCGCACGTCCTTCACGCTCTGGTCGACGTTGAGCGTTATCTTCGCTGCCGCCGGCTTGTATGCGGAAAGCTTCTGCCTGCCGGTAGAAGTGAATTTCTTTATGGCGCGCGCGAAACCCTCGATGCTGAACATGTCGGGCCGGTTCGGCGAGACCTCGTAATGCACGGTCGTCGCGTCCGATTTCTCGAGCGGGCAGCCGAAGAGCGGGATGCGCTCCGCGTAATCCGCCTGGCTGAGCTTGCGTCCTACCATCGCTTCCAACGCGCGCTTCTCGAACTGTACGACTGCCATCTACTGTAGC
>JAPLUY010000028.1 GCA_026397385.1 Candidatus Aenigmatarchaeota archaeon | reverse complement strand
TCGTCGTCCGGCTTGACAGGGTTCTTCGTCAGATACTCTTCGACGGCCTGCGTGCTGTGGAACGTACGGAAGACTTTCGACGTGACGTCGGGCGCTACCTCGTCGAGGAACGCGCGCACGCCTTCGGAGCGCACGCCTTCGAACAGCATCGCCTTCCCTTCGCGGCCGGCGCGCTTCACCGCGTCCGCTATGAACTCCTTCAGGTTTCGGACGACGTCGGGCGGCAGCTCCAGCTCGCGCTGCATGCGCACGGAATCCTTGCCCAAAAAGTCGAACTCGACGACGTTGCCGCTCTTGACGATGACGTTCTTGTTCGTGAGCGTCGTAGCGCCCACGGTGTCGGCCTCGTCCTCGCCCTTCTCGTCGCCGACGCGGATGTTCAGCGCGTCGATGAGATAGCACACGGTCGCGACCTTCCGTCGCTTCTCGTCCTCGTCCGAGAGGCTGCCTGCGATGTACTTCATTATCGCGTCGTACTTCTTCGCGAGCTCGATGGCCCGGTCGAACTTGGCCTGCTCCTTCTGCTGGCGCAGGGGCGACGTCTCCGCGAGCCAGACGTACTTCTCCTTGCCGCGCAGGCTGTCGTCCCATTTCGCGATCCACAAGAACTCGGGGTTCCACACGACATCCTTCCACTTGCCCTGAGGGCGCTTCGCATCAGGCGAGAGGTTCAGCGTGATGTCGCCGTAGCCGGCGCCGCGCTTCCAGCGGCCGCGCAGCGGGTGCTGGCCGCGGCCCATGAATATGCTGCTCGGCTCCACCACGTAGTTCGACAAATCCACATCCTGTCCGTCAACTACGGCCTGGCCGTACTTGGCCTTGTTCGCCTCGCGCACCAGCTTGCGGTCGGCGGCCTGCTTCTTCTTCGCTTCCTTCGACATCGCCTCCTTCGTGGCACGTTCCTTCGCGACCGCCGCTTCGATCTCCGAAAAATCGAAATCCTTGGCCGCGGCCTTCACGATGCCAAGAGCTTTGGAGAAGTCCTCGAAGAAGTTCGCTTCGAACACCGGATCCTTCGCATAGTCCGTGCCGAGCTTCCTGACCCAGGCTACGGCCATCTCCTCCTGCTCCGGGGAGAGCTTGATCGTGCGGCCTGCGTGCCCGATCGAATGGCCCTTCGGATCGTAAGCCGTGACCATCACGCCGTTGTGCACTAGGCTCTTCATCCAATACACCCGCCGCTAAGCGCGCGGCGTACTTCAAGATTTGTGAACGTAGCTTATTTAATTTTCACCAAGTCCGGCAAAAAGCATTTCAACGCAGCTTTGCAACCATAATCCATGGGCAAGTACGAGTTGCAGCGCGCTAGGGTGGTGGCCGTAATCCGGAACCCGGCTGGCAAGCTGCTCGTGCTGAAGATCCTCCCGCACGACCATCCGCAGGTCGGCCATATACCGGCGGTGTGGGAGTTCCCGGCCGGCGGAATAGAGTTCGGCGAGGAGCCGTTCGATGCAGTCGCACGCGAGACAAAAGAGGAGACAGGACTGGAATGCGGACGTCCGCTAGTGCTGTTCTCAAGCAGCCACGTTTTCGAGACCGACAAGGCCAAGGTGCACGAGATCGCAATCACATACCTCCTCGAAACGGACGAACCCGAGGACGCCGTGGATATCACGCAGGAGGAACGCGAACACTCGGAGTACATATGGCTTACGTTGGATGAGATAGAGCGCCTTCCCGACCTGTCGTTCACACTGTCTGGCATGCTGCCTCAGCTCAGGAAAATCCTTGCGGACAAACTAGAAGAATAAATGCCGGAAACAAAGAACCTCGAAAAGTTTCCTTCTAAACTGATGTTTTTTAAACCAATCGCGCAGTCATTGCTGCGCGCAGATTCGCTTAGAATCCGCGCTTTTTCTGCCAGCAATCTCTGCAGTAGACAGGCTTACCCTCGGTCGGCTTGAAAGGAACTTCGCACTCCGCACCGCACTCGGTGCAGACTGCCTTGCTCATTTCGCGTGGGCCGCGATCGAAACCGCGTCCGCCGCTGAAGCCGCCTCGTCTTCCGCCGAAGCCGCCTTCGTTTTCGTACATGTTTATTTTCACCTATATTTTTATTTTCAGATTCCGCTAGACTGTTTCCGGCTTGAGTAATCGCCCGAATCGTTTTCGCATCATCAGTACCATAAACCGCCGTGTCGCACAAAGCGACGACCGCCGATTTTATGATAATGTAACTGGTCGGACTCGTTTAAATAGGCATAGGATTTGGTATGGCCGGGACCTTACAGGCCCTGAGCGGGGGCTCGACGTACCTGAAATCCAGGGTCAGGGCTTCCTTCACGCACTGCTCCAGAAGACTTGCCTGTTCGTCGCGCCCGTAGTCGCCCAGGGTGACTTCGAGCTTCTCGCCGGGCGCGCCCACCCAGCGCCAGCTGCGCACGCCGGGGTCGCCGGACAGCACCACACGCACGCCACCTAGGCCATAGTGCGGCATCCCGGCATTGACTGTTTCCGGCTTGAGTAATCGCCCGTATCGTTAACGCATCATCAGTACCATAAACCGCCGTGTCGCACAAAGCGTCGACCGCCGATTTTATGATAATTTAACTGGTCGGACTCGAGTAAATAGGAATAGGATTTGGTATGGCCGACGCCTTGCTGAAGGCTGTTCAGCGCCTGCGCCCCGCCTTTCCGGCCCTCCTGGAGCTCCGAGGCCGTCTTGGCCTCCTGGAAGCCTTCCTCGGGGCAGCCTTCCTGCCCCCGGACAACAGCCTGGAGACGGCGACGTAGGACATCTGCATGAACAGCGCCACGGCGACCCAGAACAGCAGGTCGACCGCCGCGTTCGCCGCTATGATTTCCATGGGCGCGCCCGGATATACGACCTGCTTCAGCCAAGGCAGCGGTATGCCCCAGTAGCCGACGCCCAGAAGCGGTATGGAAACGAACCGGACCACCGGGAACTCGCCTATCACGGCCATGTTGTATATCTGGGACGTGACGAGCATCGCTTCTATGCCTGCGATCGCCCCGACCAGGGGCGAACGCTCGTCAATAGCCATGATAGTAGATTGGTTTCCTGCCGGATTAAAAAGATGCCCTTCAGCCGTAGCCGGCAGAAGATCACTTGAGCTGCGAGAGGGTCTTGATGCCCATTATCTCATAGTACATCGTCTCGCCGCCGACCTCGAGCTTGCCCTTCATCTCCTCGGGTATGGGCAGGTCGAACATCTCGAACGACGTCGTGTCCATCAATTGCGCCGTGCTGCCGTTGACGGCCAGCACCTGCGCCGTCATCTTGTTCAGGATCGGCACGTCGATGTTCTCGCCCGAGGGCTTGACCATGCTGCGGCGCTTGCCGTCGAGCAAGCTGATGGCGTCTACGCGTATCTTGGCGTGGCCGTGCTTCCCGCTGGTGCTCGCCTGTATCTTGTCGATCTTGCACGGGACTTCGTCTATCAGTATGAGCCCTCCCGGCTTGATCCTCGATATGTTCGCGACCTGCTTCAATCAGAAAACCCCAAATTGCACGGCGAAACGCCGGATTTCAATTCTATTCTTATCTCGCTTCAAGTTTATTTAGTTAATCCCGCCGCGGCCGGCTATCGCTGCCTCATCCTCTCCGCGCGCGTGGCCATGACAATGTCCTCTCGCTTGACCGTGGTGCGCTTCGCGTGCTTGCACGCCGCGATCGCGTCCATCGCCACGCGCTCGGCCATCTCCAGCATCGCGTTACGCATCTCGTCGATTGCCGACGCAGCCACACGGTCCGCCCCGGCCTTGCGCATCACGCGCTCAAGCGGGCTAGAAGGGAAATCCTTTACCATGTTTACCTGATTTTTATTGCACGAGGCGGCTATTATTGCTTTATCCGGCACTCTTTTTCGCGCAAAGCGAAACCTTTAAGTAGTTTTCGGTTCATAGATAAATAAGTCACGCAAAAAAAATCACTGGAAAGTGATAAAACATGCCGAAGACCAAACGCACCGCACAGAGCGCACAGGCCGCCAAGTCGCGCGCGCCAGTATGCCCCGAGTGCGGCAGTTCTGCTTTTATCGAGGACAAGATCCGCGGCGAGCGCTACTGCAACAAGTGCGGCTACGTCATGAAGGAGGAGATGGTGGACACGGGCCAGGAATGGCGCGCGTTCGACGGCGAGCAGATGAGCCGCCGCGCGCGCGGTGGGGCACCGCTAACGTTCACGAAGCACGACAAGGGCCTGACCACGGAGATCGGCAAGGGCCTGGGCGAGCTGTACAAGGTGCCGGCGAAGAAGCGCGCGCAGTACTACCGCCTGACCAAGTGGCACAAGCGCCTGATCAAGTCGAAGGACCGCAATCTTTCTTTTGCGCTGAGCGAGCTGCAGAGGATCATATCGTTCTTGAACCTCCCGCGCCCGATACACGAGCGCATCGCGCGCTACTACGAGCAGGCCGTGAACAAGGGCCTCGTGCGCGGACGCAGCATCGAGTCCGTCGTGGCTGCGATAACATATGCGGTCAGCCGCGAGTTCAGCTCGCCGAGGACGCTGGACGAGATATCCGAGGCGAGCGGTGTCGAGAAGCGCGAGATAGGCCGCACTTACCGTTATGTCGCACGCGAGCTGGAGATACGCATCCTGCCCGCGGACCCCGTGACGTACGTCCCGAGGTTCTGCTCGATGTTCGGGCTGAGCGACAAGGTGCAGGCCAAGGCTATTGAAATTCTGAAGAAGGCGAGCAAGTTCGACATCACCTCGGGCAAGGGCCCGACGGGCGTCGCGGCTGCCGCGATTTACGTCGCTTGCGTCCTGGCGGGCGAGAAGCGCACGCAGCGCGAGGTGGCGGACATCGTGGGTGTGACAGAAGTCACAATCCGTAATCGCTACAAGGAACTCATAGAGAAACTGGGCATAGAAGACGAAGTCGAAAAAAAGGCCAAGGAAGAGTAGATTTCTCTTTTACTTTTCTTTGCTTGTTTTTCGTTCAACGAACTTTACGTTCATCGTTTCCGGAATAAAGGAGATTCTCTCCGTTACGTACTTCAGCGCAAAATCCTTGTCGAAAGGCCGGCAGCTGAAGGCGTCCATCGAAACTTTCATACCGTCGTCAAAAGTATGTATCGAAATGTGCGACGTGTCGATTATTACGAAGCCCGTCCATCCTGGGTTGTGCGGATCGCCCTTCACGATGTGCGGTCCGTCGAGCACGTGCATGCCGATTGCCGCCGGCATCTCCGACAGAAGCGAGCGAATCTCGCTCTCACTGGGCATGCGCTCCACCACGCCGTCGATTATCAGATGGACTCCTATCATGCGTATCACACACTCGGCCCGAACCGGAAACCGGACAGAACCGAATTAGAAAATCATCCTAAGGATTGT
>JAPLUY010000023.1 GCA_026397385.1 Candidatus Aenigmatarchaeota archaeon | reverse complement strand
AAGTGGCAGCGGCGTACCAGCACCCGACGTTCTTCGAGATAACCGCCGCGATGATGTTCCTTTATTTCGCGGAGCAGGCCGTCGACTTCGCCGTGGTCGAGGTCGGCATGGGCGGGAGGCTCGACGCCACGAACGTCATCGGGCCGCTCGTGTCCGTGATAACGAACGTCTCGCTCGAACATACGAAAGTCCTGGGCGACACCGTGGAGAAGATAGCCGCGGAGAAGGCTGGCATAATCAAGCAGGGCGGCATCCTCGTCACGGCGTCGACGGACGAACGCGTGCTCGGGATCCTGCGCGACGCATGCGACAAGAATGGATCGAGGCTGATAACGATCGGCGACAACGTGACCCTCGCCAAGGTCGACAGCGGCATCAGCGGGCAGTCGTTCGACGTCGCCACCGGATTCGGCCGCAGCTTCAGCAGCCTTCGCATCCCGCTCCTCGGCGAGCACCAGCTTACGAACGCGGCCACTGCGGTCGCGGCGGTCGAGGCGCTCGCGCTGCGCGGAGTCGAAGTGCCCGAACGCGCCGTGCGTGACGGCCTCGCGCACGTCAGATGGCCCGGCAGGATGGAACTGATGCAGACGCGGCCGTACGTGGTGATCGACGGCGCGAAGGACCCGGAGGCTGCGCGCGTTCTGGCGAAGGAGGTGCCGGAGATATTCAAGTACGGCCGGCTCGTGCTCGTGGTCAGCATATCGCGCGACAAGGACATAGGCGATATGCTGCAGCATCTGCTGCCGATCGCCAACAAGGTCGTCGCGACAAGGCACAACGTCCGGGGCCGTGCGATAGAACCGGAGAAGCTCGCGGCTTTCGCGCGCGAAGCCGGCAAGGACGCCGTCGTCGTATACGATCCGAAGGAAGCCGTGCGGCAGGCCATGGAGCTCGCGGGCACGGACGGGCTGGTGCTCGTGACAGGGTCGCTGTTCGTCGTGGGCGAGGCGCGCGAGCTGTGGTTCCCGGCCGTGGACTTACGCTGGGGCCGCGAGTTCAACGAGAGCTAATGCATGAACTCCGAAACGTTGGAATTATAATAACGTTTAAATCAATGTCAAAATAAGGCTAACATATGGAAGGTCGGTGCGAAGAGTGTAAAATCAGGGATGATGATTTTTCTAAAAAGCTTCTTTTCAAGTGCAGACACTGCGAGCGGTATTTTTGCAAAAAACATTTATCTCCTAAAATGGTCCTCACGAGGGAGTTTATCGATTCGACAAAGGATCGCGTATTGCGCGACAAGCTCTACAAAGAATGGGAAAGAGAAGGAGGCCATCCCGATTGGTCATGGAGTAGAAAACATTTTGACGATTTGAAAGCCGAGGAAGGAGAAGAATTGAAAAAATACCTGCGATGGTTCGACGGATTGAATCGCAGAAGGTCGTCAAAGAACATTCACATCCTTATTTTCCACCTGAAATTGATATACGGCCGCATGCACCGGAGGAACCACCCGAACGTAACCCCCAAAGAACGGGCAGCCATAGAACAAAGTCTCCCGCTGGACCGATAGTCCTGTTCCTGCTTGTAGTCATTTTCATGTATTCCATGTATAGAAATCCTGATTTGGTAAAAAACATTTTTAACCATCCAAACAAATCGAACATAGGAACAACTACAACTACGCAGCAGTACCAAACTACAACGACAGATCAGTACCGCACTTTAAGCATCCCATACCTTTTGGACTATTCGTTTAAAACCATTTATTTTTATGAACAATTCTCTGGAGAGATTGATGAGTACAACCTCGGCCCGCCTTTGGACGGACTATTGAAAACCGGATGGAAAATATCGTACTCCGATTTAGAGTTGGAATTATATGGAACTTCTGACCAAAAAGTAACTGTTAGAGTAAAAGACACGTTTATACAAACGACGACTACAACGACTATCCCCAATGTAAATTTAGTCACGCCAGAACTACTTAGCGACAGGACAACTTACATTACGAATGACTTTCGAGTTTACATCAACGACTCGTTCCTAAAGGTAATCGATCCGAATGCGATGAAAGGCCTCTACAACAATAGCATGTACTCCCTGAAGAAAGCTTTTGCGATATGGGAAGAAGAGACAAAATTGGTTCATTTTACTTTCGTCAGTTATGGAGAAAATTATAACTTATATGTCAAATGGTCTGGAGATATGCCAACAACCGAAGGAGGGTCGCAATATATAGCGTATGCGGCACCGTCGACGTACAATTGCGGAAATTACAAGTTTATCGACGGCGGAAGTCTTGTCCTTTCTGTAAAAAACAGCTCTAAAGAGATTCAAACAGATCTACATGAAATTGGACACATTCTAAACTTGGCCGATTTGGGGAATTCGAATATGCTAATGTCCACATGGTACGATGACAGCCAGACATTGTCGGAGGGAAGTTTGAGAAAACTGATTACTCCGGCTATAAACGACACTCTGAAAGTGATAATAAACCCAGATTTAAATTGTAATTTCAGCAACCACTGAACGCGGTCGCATATCCATATCATCCCCGCCTTTGCACGTCATATTCATGAATCGAAACGTGATCGTGGGAAGCGTGCTGGCCGCGGCCGCGCTCGTCGTGACGTCGTCGTTCGCGTCCGGCACGGGCTTCGCAGGATGGTTCAAGGCGTTCGACAAGACGCTCGCGCCCGGTGAGCAGTATGTGCACAACATCACGGTGCGCCGCTACTACAACGTCAGCATACGATTCCAGAAGGAGAATAGTTCGAGCTACCTGTCGTTCGACGACAGCAGCAGCTTCGTGTCGCTGAAGGACGCCGCAGGCAACGAAGTCGCGAACGCGACTGGCGTGAAGAACGGCCGCGCGTACATAGCGATGTCCAACGTCCAGCTCGCGTCGGTCGCGACCGTGAACGCAGCTGACATAAGCGGCTACGCGGACGTTGCCGGACAGCTCGTGAACGACACCGTACTGTCGTTCAGCGGCACGAGCGCGTACATCACCGTGAAGGTGCGTTATCCTGCAGCGACGATGTCCGGCTACGTCACGGACGACCTGACAGGCGAGCCCGTTAGCAACGTAGCGATAGCGGCGTTCGATGACGGCGCGGACGCGAACGCCAGCGCCGCGCTGCAGCAGACGGCGAGCGACGCTGCCGGCATGTACGCGATGTCGTTCGACCTGACGGACAGCCTGGCAGTGGACGTGTACGTGGACGGCTACTACTCGGCGTGACCGGTCATGACGTAGTTGTACGTCATAAACGATATTTTCCTTATCGCGATGTCCGCCTCTTCCAGGGTGCTGTTCCTGCTCATGACGCACAGTATGTAGGGCTTGTCGGGCGCGTACACTATGCCGCAGTCGTGATAATACCCGCCGTACATGTTGTAGCCGACCTTGTGCGCGACCGTGGTCCCGACAGGCACGCCGGCCGGCATCTCGTTGTTATAGTCCGTTTCGGCCATCATGGACAGCGCCAGCTGCGAGAACGTCCGCCTGAGGTACGTGGACATGTACAGCGAGCGCAGTATGTTCGAATACGACTTTGGCGAGACCTTGAGGTCGTCCGCCTGGCTCACGTAAGGCATTCCTACCGCCGCGCGCGCGGCGATGTATTCGTCCGGCGTGAGCAGGCTGTCGAGCGCCCACAACGCGGTGTTGTCCGAGTCGCGTACCGCGAACTTCAGCAGGTCTTTCACGGTTATGGCGTAACCCGGCCCCTTGTCGGAGAGGTTGCCGAAGTTGTAGTCGATCATGTCGTCGGTGAGCACTATGGCCGTGTCCAACGACAGGCTGCCCAGCTCCACCTTCTTCAGTGTCGCTATGACGGTCGGCATCTTGAGCAGGCTGGCCGGGATGAAGGTCTCCCTCTCGTCTATGCCCGTCCAAGCGCCGGTGGTGAGGTCCTCGAAGTAGACGCTGTACCTGCCGCTCAGCTTTTGCGAGTCCATGTAGCCGAGCATGCTCTGCTTGAGGTCCAAGTAGGAGACGGTCATCGTCTTCTGCTTCTGCAGGAAATCGTCCAGGTCCATCCAGGCGATGTTCGCCGACAGGAGGTCGAAATTCGACTTGTGCGCTGCCTGTATCTGCGCGTTCTGCATGAGCACGTAAACGAGCGCGGCAGCGAGCACTATGTTCGTAGCCACGAGCAGCGCGACGGTCCTGCTGACCCGGGTCGGCCTTGTGCCGGCCGGCGCCGCGACGCCTCCATGCTGCATGCCTTCGGAAGTTTCTGACATTTTCAGATAACATTCTTAACGGTTCTTGCGTTTAAATTTTTAGATCCGACGGGATTCGCTCGACCTCCGGAGGCGGGACGGTCTGCCGTGTACGGCTACGCGGCGCTGCCGGTGGTCACGTACCTGTAGACTATGCCGGATATGCCGCTTATAGCGACGTTCGCCTCTTGCGGGGTGCTGTCACGGCTCATGACGCAGACGATGTACGGCTTGTCCGGCACGTACACTATGCCGCAGTCGTGGTAGTACCCGCCTGTGGCGTAGAAGCCGATCTTGTGCGCGACCTTTATGTCAGCGGGTATGCCGGCCTGCAGCTGGTTCGTATAGTCCGTCTCGGACATCATCGACAGCGCCAGTTGCGAGAACGACCGGTGGAGGTACGTCGAAAGGTAGAGCGCGCGCAGGATGTTCGA
>JAPLUY010000003.1 GCA_026397385.1 Candidatus Aenigmatarchaeota archaeon | reverse complement strand
TGGCCACGCTGAAGTACTGCACTGACGTGGCGTTCTGCAGCCCGGACGCATCTATTGCGACGAACCTGTACCGGAAGGCGCCTGCCGGAAGCGTGACGTTCAGATAGTAGTTCGGGTAGGTGCCTGACATGGTTTGGTTCGATAGCGTGCCCGTGTCGTTATGTTCAAGATAGACGTTGCTGAGGCTGCCCGAGTCATCGGTCCACGTAACCGTGAAGTTGCTGAGGTACGCCGGGTTGTACATGCCGACAAGCATCGTCTGGTTGTTGGAGAACTTTGGCGCGGATGACACGACCGTGTCGGAGAAGCTGTACAGCATGACAAGCTTCGAACCAAGGTTGAAACACGGCGAGCCGGTGCATCGCAGATCAAGGTCGTAATCGTGGACGAGGCCGTCGTTGATCTCATATGGCGTGTCCGCCTGGGTCGTGGTGGAGTTCGTCGCATTGTAGACGCTACGGAAATTGTAGAATGGCGTGTCCTGGGCGCTGGAATCCCACACGCTCGTGTCATACGGTATGGTGGCTGGGCCGGAGCGCGCTGTCATCGTGAGGCCCGTAGTTCCGCCATTGCTGCCGACGATGTCATAGAACGCCCGCTGGACGAGAGGCGTGTTCCCGAGCGCGACATAGTATGTCGTGTTATGCCATGCGTTCGTGGCCATGTAGTTCGAGCTCGAGTTGACTAGGAACTTCACCGTGGTCTGGTTCGGCATTGTTGTGGAGTTGTAAGTTAGGATGAGCTTCGCTGACAAGGAATTACATGCGAGCACGCGACAGCTTATGTTAAGCAGATAAATCCTGCGGCTGTTGTCAGTCACGTCATTGATTATTTTCGAGGCGTTCGCAAAAACCCTGAAACTGCCGGACTCGCTAAAGCCCAATGTCACGTTGGTGTTCGTCAGTATGGCCGTGTTGTTGAGATTTGCCTGGATCTGGCCGCGTGAAGCGCTGTCGATGGAGCCTCCGTATATCTCGAACCACGCACTCAGTACCCTCGGATTCGAGCCGAGCAGCTGGAGTGGGAACGTCCAGTTCTGCCATGTGTTAGCAGTCACCGCGGCGCCGCTTGAGTTCACGAAGATCTCGTGCGTGGTCTGGTTCGAGAACCCGCCTCCGGCGGTGTACGTGACGTAGAGCTTCGCGTTAGGTGCGGTTGATATCTCATTCGTTATTTTCATGCCGAGATTGAATATCGTCTTGCGGTTGTTGGTTATGCTGTATACGGATGTGGCGGTGTTGGTCGCGTTGACGTTTATCATATGGAACGCTGTCTCGTCAGTCGAGCCGGCGTCGGCGATGTTGAAAGGCGACTGGTGCGCCTGCGAGCCGTTCAGCGCCACGGTGAGCGTCGCCACGGATGCGCTGGTGTGCTGGACTTCGCCTCCTATCTCGAACCAGGCGGACTTGACAGACGGGTTGGTGCCGGCAAGCTGGACATCGAACGTCGAGTTGAACCACGCGTTGCTTGCGAAGTTGACGGTGTTCATGCTCTGGTTGACGTAGAACTGCTCGGTGTGTAACTGCGTGGACGACGTGTCCTCGTAGGCGTATGTTATGAAGGCTTTTGCGGAGAGCACGTTGTAAGCGCTCGTCGGGCGCAAAGCCAGGACATATGCCCTGTTCGAAGTGTCTGATATCCCGTACAGGCCGTTTGTCGGAGCTGCTGAGGTTGTACTGTTGACGAGGTATGTGAAAGCGAACGTCTCGATGCCTCCCGTTTCAAGGTTGGCGCCGGTCCTGTTGCCGATCGTCTGGTTGCCCAGGTAGGTTCCGTTCAGGTACGACCTTATGGCGCCCGCCGCACCTCGAGGCGAGATGCCGGATATCTCGAGCCAGGCGGATTCCACGCTGACGCCGCTTTCGGGGAGCTGCACGTAGAAAGTGCTGTTGTACCAGGCGTTCGACGCGACCTGCGTCTTGCTCGTGTTTATGAAGTACTCCACGGTCTTCAGCCGCGTCAGGCCGGCCTGGTTGTATGCGTACACGACGCTGTCCCCGAACCTGAACTCGAGCGTGTGCTTGCCGGTCGTCAGCACCTTCGAGATTTCGGTGCTGTCCTCGTCGCAGCTGTAGTCGTGGAAGACCGCGGCGCCGCCGATCCATTCATAGTCCAGTGTCCTGTTGCCGCACTTCACTTCCAGGAATTTCAAATCGTGCCCGCTTTCCGCGTAATCGGTCCATGTCGTGCCGCCAGTCGCCCTTATCGTCAGGTTCGCGATGCCTTCCGTCGCGAATCCGACCCTCCACTCCCCTCCTACGACCGGGTAGCTCTGGACGTTTATCACAGTGATGCCGAACTCGTATACGTCGGATGCGCTGCCGATCACGAGCTTGAACCTCTCGTTCTTGTAATCGTAAACGACGAGCCGGTTTCCCTCCAGCGAGTACCTGCCGGTGGCCAGCCCGTCCACGTGCACTTCCTCCTTCATGGGGTTAATGAATTCCACGACAAAGTCCTTCCCGTCCATGTAGCTCGACGTGATGGCCGATTCTATTTCAGAGACGTCTTCGGCGACCCGGTAAGAGGATGACGGTATTGCGGCTTCGGATATTTCGGCGGCGGGCTTTTCGGCCGAGGATGCGTCGACGGCAAATCCGGAATACCCGACGCTGGTTGCCGGTGATACGGCACCCCTAAAAACGGTGATCACTACCAAGGAAAAGCAGGCTATCGATACAGCCAACGAAAGGCAGGCTATCGATAATAGCAGCGCAGCTCTCCTGTCTCTTGCGGGCGCCGGAGAAGTAGCTCTGCCGATGTCCATGTCGTATCCCGAATCCGACTGGTTGCATTTTTCATCGTTATCTCCGGACACTTTCACCAACCATCTTCCGTATACCGCCTTCAGCCCGCTATGTAGAGGTGCGTCCCGTTCCATGTCATGTTAGCCGTCGGGCCGAGGCGTACCGTGGTGACGTTCACGGACGACGTGACGTTCATGTTCCTGGCATACACGGCCGATGTGGAGTTGATGTCGCCTACGACGTCCAGCTCCTGCACTGGCGCGGTCGTGCCGATGCCGACTCTGCCGGTCGTACCATTAACTACAAATTTGCTTACACCGCTGGATTCGTACGACAGCCCTGAGCTCGCGCCTAGGATAAGCCTCGGATTGACGGAATTGGAACCAGTCGCTGTCAGGTTCACATAATCTCCTTGCGTCGCTGACCATGACCATCTCAGTTTCTCTTCGTTGTATGAAGTGTCATATATGCCGAAATCGAAGGGCACTTTAATCTTGGGTTGGGACGAGGTGTTAAACCACAGGTCGCCTGTGCTGATGTTCATGCTTCCGACCACGTCGAGCTTCATCTGCGGCGACGCCGTGCCGATGCCGACGTTGCCTTCGACTAGCATGCCGCCATTCGGCGCGGAGTTGGCGGCATAAGTGTCTCCAACCGAGATTTCTGAAACTCCGAAGCTTCCATAGTTGTCCGCCGAGTCCAGCACCCTTATCAGCGGCCCAGTGCCGGAGCTCTGTAGCCTGTTCTGTCCGGATACGCTGCCTATGGCCATACCGGACGTACCTGCGACAAGAAGCGCGTCGTCGGTCTTGAGCACGTTGGCTGCAGAACGGTAAAGATTCGTATCCGTACCAATGTACAGCGTGCCTGTGGCGTTTATGTCGCCGACGACGTCGAGTTCCTGCACAGGCGCGGTCGTGCCTACACCTACTTTAGTGCCGAGTATCGTGTTGCCTATCTGATAGTTGAGCCATAATGGCTTGCCGCTTCCGCCTGCGCGGTCGTAAGCCTGCACGTATCCTTCAGTCCCGTCGTAGCCGACTTCCACACCCGCCCCAGATGTGGCACTTGCCACACCTCCCAATACGCGCAATCCTCCTCCTGATACTTCCAGTTTATTTTCCGGGCTCGTCGTCCCTATGCCGACGTTGCCACTGGTGTTTATCACAATATTACTATCAGCATTGTTCGCACCGAGATTGAGATTCTGTCCGGTTCCTGCCTTGAAAATCGTGCCCGGAGTGTCCCATGTGATAACGGCGACATTGTCGCTTGATCCGAAAAACATAGCGTCATCGAACCTTGAAACTCCGTTGACTTCCAATAGTCGGCCGGGAGTCATAGTTCCTATGCCTATGTTTCCAGCCTTCTGGAATATCGCGGACGAGTTGAGCGCTGTCCCGTTGTACCAGAGCGATACGTTGCCCTGCGAACCTGCGCCTGTGACGTTGCCCGTGCCTCCGCCTGCCACGGGCCAGGCCGTGCGGCAGTCCGTGCCTATGCAGACCTGGGTCGCATTGACGCTTTTGGATGCGTTGACATTGGACGCATTCACCCACAATCCGACTATCAGCGAGTCGTCGGTCTTCAACTGGTTCGCTCCCGCGCGATAGAGGTTCGCATCCCCGCCGAATATCAGCTGGTTGCCAACGCCCGCGGAGATGTTCATTCCTTGGGTCGAGTTTATGACTCCGACCACGTCCAGTTCCTGCAACGGCTTCGTCGTGCCTATTCCTATGTTGCCGTTGTACTGGTAAAGCGCCGAACTGTTCAATCCCGTGGTGTTGGACCACATGCTTATGTTGCCTTGCGCTCCTATGCCTGTGACGTTTCCTGGCGGGAATCCGCTGACGTTGCCTACCCCAAGGGTGCCGAGCCACTTCCTATTGAGCGTGAAGAACGACGAGTTCAAGGCTGCGTTTATCTCGGCCGATGTGTTAATCGTCTGAGCTGCCCTAACTTCCACGGTCGTGTTGAACAGGTCGTTTGCGCAAGTCAGCGTATCGCCTATGGCGATTATCCGTTGGTTCGCTCCGCAGGCGGTCGGATAATTATCGTGCGTAGTCCAATCCGTACGGCTGACTGCGATTGAGAGTATCTCCGATGACGTGTTTCCAGTTATCTTCTGCGCGGCCTGGACCTGTGCGGTCGTGTTCCAGAGTTCTGTGCCTTCTTGGAAGGTGCCATTGTCGACGGCCGCGAAGATTTCGTTCGTGGTGTTGATGGTTTGCGCTGCGCGAACCTCGGCCGTAGTGTTTATTGTTTGGGCAGCGCGAATCTCGGCCGTCGTGTTGTGCCCGAGCTGGGCGTCGTAGGACGCGTTATAAGTCGTGGCTCCGGTAACGTTGCCAGCGTTTATGGAGAACGTGCTCGAGAGGTTAGCAGATGTAAGGCCGGAGATGGCGCTGACGTTGCCGATGCCGAGGAAGCCGAGCCAAGGCCTGTTGAGCGTGAAGAACGACGAGTTGAGAGCGGCGTTGACCTGTGCTGACGTGTTGATAGTCTGCGCGGCCTGTATCTGGGCCGTGGTGTTACCAGTAGGCGTCACTACGAAGTTCACGGCATTGCCGGCGTCGTTGTACGTGACTGCTATAAGCGTCTGAGTGCCGCCGAGGATGCTCGAGGACCATGCGGCGTCCTGCACCTCCTCGGTGGAGTTTATCGTCTGCGCGGCCTGGAGTTGGGCGGTCGTGTTGAAGAGGTCGGCCCTGCAGTCCCACAGCGCCCCGGTCTTGCCGTACATATAATTGTTCGCGACGCAGTCCATCGGGTCGGTTATGTTAGAGAGGTTCATAGTAGTGGAGTAGATTGCGGCGCGGACTTCGGCCGTAGTGTTCTTGCCTAACTGAGCTATGAACGTCGAGTTGATGGCGGCGTTGACTTCGGCGCTGGTGTTATGTCCTAGTTGGGCGTTGTAGGATGCGTTGTACGTGTTCGTCATGTAGCTCGCGTTGTAGGTTATCGGGTTGCTAATGTTTCCCCAGTCGAGTTTGCCCGTCCAGACGTTGTTGAGGCTCCAGCTGCTGAGGTTAGCCCATGTCAGTCCGCCGGTCTGGTTTATGAGGTAGACCTTGCCGTCCAAAAGTGAATTGGTCAAAGTGCCAGAGGTTATGTCAGCCGCCGAATGTATGTGCGCCGATACCGGCCCGGAGAAGGAACTGGCGTATACCGTGCCACCAAAATATGCGTCTTTCCACATGTTCGTCGAACTGCCTACGTTGAACGTGTTGTTTATCGGCGACACTATGCTGCCGTTGACGTTTAGCGTGCTCACGTTGACATTGGTTATGTTACCGAATACGCGGACATTGCGTTCGAACGTCACGTCCTGTGCAAAGTCCTGTGTCTGGGACCATGTCAGGCTCTGGCTATTCATCGCAGCTATTATCTGCGCGGTTGTGTTGACGGTCTGCGCGGCCTGCACCTGGGATGTGGTGTTCCAGAGCTCGCTTCCTGTTTGGAACGTGCCATTGTTGACGGCTGCGAAAATCTCGTTGGTGGTGTTGTGGCCGAGCTGGGCGTCGTAGGACGCGTTGTACGTGCTCGTGAACAGGTTCCTCTCTGTGACGTTGTTGACGTAATACGTGAACCAAGAAGTCAGATTGAAGAAGCCGTTGTTCGTGTTGTTAACTGCGGTTATCACGTCTGCACTAGTGTTGCCTCCGAGGTTGTCGGCCTGGCATGTCCAGCTGCTGCCGCTCATCTTCAGTATCTGCGTGTCCGCGCAGGTCGTAAGGTTCGAGAAGTTCATGGTCGTGGAGTATATCGCCGTCCGTATCTCTGCGGTGGTGTTCTTGCCTAACTGGCCTGTAAAGGTCGAGTTCAACGCAGCGTTTACCTGAGCAGAAGTGTTAATGGTCTGGGCGGCTTGCACTTGAGCAGTCGTGTTGACGGTCTGCGCGGCCTGAATCTGTGCGGTCGTGTTGAAGAGGTCGGCCCTGCAGTCCCACAGCGCCCCGGTCTTGCCGTACATATAATTGTTCGCGACGCAGTCCGTCGGGTCGGTTATGTTCGAGAGGTTCATCGTGGTCGAGTATATGGCAGCGCGGACTTCGGCGGTGGTGTTCTTGCCTAACTGACCGGTGAACGTGGAATTAAGAGCGGCGTTTATCTGCGCCGATGTGTTGACCGTCTGGGCGGCTTGCACCTGGGCGGTCGTGTTCCAGAGTTCCGAGCCGGTCTGGAATGTGTTGTTGTTCACGGCTGCGAAGATTTCGTTCGTGGTGTTATGCCCGAGCTGGGCGTCATAGCTTGCGTTATAAGTGTTTGTCATATAGCTAGCATTGTAGGTTACGGGATTGCTGATGTTGCCCCAGTTTATGCTAAACGTTGATGAAAGATTGGATGCAGTAAGTCCGTTGATGGCGGTAAGATTGCCTACGTTGAGTAGCCCAAGCCACGGTCTGTTGAGCGTGTAAAAGGAAGAGTTCAGCGCATTGTTTATCTCCGTGGTCGTGTTGTGGCCGAGCTGGGCGTCGTAGGACGCGTTGTATGTCGTGGCTCCGGTCACGTTCCCAGCGTTTATGGAGAACGTGCTAGAGAAGTTGGCTGATGTAAGGCCTGATATCCCAGACAGGTTGCCTATCCCGAGGAACCCTAGCCAAGGCCTGTTGAGCGTGAAGAAAGAAGAATTGAGGGCGGCGTTTATTTCGGTCGAGGTGTTGTGTCCGAGCTGGTTGGTGAACGTGGAGTTGATGGCTGCGTTTATTTCCGCGCTTGTGTTCTTGCCGAGCTGGTTGGTGAACGTGGAGTTCAGCGCGGCGTTTATCTCAGCGGTCGTGTTGTGCCCGAGCTGGCCAGTGAATGTCGAGTTTATGGCGGCGTTGACTTCGGAAGACGTGTTAATCGTCTGTGCCGCCCTTACCTGAGTGGTAGTGTTGAACAGGTCGGCCGTGAAGAGAGCGCGTTCGGTCGCATTGTTGATATAAAGGCTGAACCATGAAGTCAGATTGAAGAAGCCGTTGTTCGTGTTGTTAACTGCGGTTATCACGTCTGCACTAGTGTTGCCTCCGAGGTTGTCGGCCTGACACACCCAAGCGCCGCCGTTTATCTTCAGTATCTGGCCTTCGCCACAAGTGGTCAGGTTCGAAAAGTTCAATGTCTGGCTGAATTTATGGAACGTGTTGTTGTCCACAGCTGCAAAAATTTCGTTAGTGGTATTGATCATCTGCGCCGCGCGGACTTGTGCGGTCGTGTTCCACAGCTCGCTGCCGGTCTGGAAAGTGTTGTTGTTGACGGCTGCGAATATCTCATTGGTAGTGTTGTGACCGAGCTGACTCGTAAATGTCGAGTTAAGGGCCGAGTTCACTTCCGCGCTGGTGTTGACCGTCTGGGCGGCGCGAATCTGTGCGGTCGTGTTCCAGAGTTCCGTGCCGGTCTGGAAGGTGTTGTTGTTGACGGCGGCGAAAACTTCATTGGTGGTGTTGATTGTCTGGGCGGCGCGGACTTCTGCGGTCGTGTTCACCTGAGCAGTAGTGTTGAATAAGTCGGCTGTGAAGAGCGCACGTTCGGTTGCGTTGTTTATGTACAAAGAGAACCACGACGTCAGGTTGAAGAAGCCGTTATTCGTTGCATTGACGGCGTTTATTATCTCCGCACTTGTATTGCCTCCTGCCGTGCTGGCCTGGCAGGTCCAGATGCCGCCGCTTATCTTCAGTATCTGGCCTTCTGCGCAGGTGGTGAGGTTGGAGAAGTTCATGGTCGTGGAGTATATCGCCGTCCGTATCTCGGCAGTCGTGTTCTTGCCGAGCTGGTTGGTGAACGTGGAGTTCAGCGCGGCGTTTATCTGGGCCGAGGTGTTGACAGTCTGCGCTACCTGTACCTGGGCGGTCGTGTTCCAGAGTTCCGAGCCGGTCTGGAAAGTGTTGTTGTTGACGGCTGCGAAGACTTCATTGGTCGTGTTGATTGTCTGCGCTGCTCTAACTTCCGCGGTCGTGTTCACGGTCTGCGCAGCGCGTATCTGCGCGGTGGTGTTCCACAACTCGGATCCGGTCTGGAAGGTTCCATTATTTACGGCCGCAAAAATCTCATTGGTCGTGTTGCCTGAATTAGCGGGCCAGCTTGTGCGGCACACGTTGCCCACGCATATCTGGTTGGACGCGTTGAAATTGGTCGAATTCAGCCAGCTGGCACCTGTTATGCTGTTCGAGCTCGCGTCCATGTTGCCGCCGAGTTTGAGGTTGTTGAAGGTGTTGATGCCTGCCCATGCCTGGGTGTTGTTCAGGAAGCCGATGTTGACGTCCAGACGTACATTGCTGAACGTCCCTGTGGTTATTTTGCTTGCGTCGAAATTGGGCAGGTCCCCGCTTACCAATGTTCGAAACCCGGGAACGCCGGAACCGCTAGAGGGCGATGCGAAGATCTGGTTCGCAGTCTGGGAAGTCCATGTCAGAGAGAGAGTTCCGCTGCCAGTTACCGGGCTGTCCCCGACCGTAAGCTCCGAAGGCGCGCTCAGCCCCACGCTGGTTACTGTACCGACGGGCCATGCGGTTTTGCATATGCCCTGCAGGCAGATGCTATTCGTCGCGTTTATGTCCCCGACAACGTCCAAAGATTTGACGGGCGATGTCGTACCTATGCCCAATTTAGTGACGTTAATTATGTAGTACTGGTTCATGTCAAGGTTCGTATCGATCGGCGTCAGCTCGCTCAGAGGATGGGACTGCGAGTTAGCTGCCAGAACGGCCGTCGACAGAATCGACAGCACAATCAGAGGCAGAAGTGCCATTATCGGCATGAATCCTGGAACTTTCGCCTCCTTTCTCGCCTTAAGCATGGCTTTTGCGGTCTGTGGTTTTGCCAGGAAGCAGAGTTTTGCGCTGCCTACGCGTCTCTGGGCGATTATGTTCGCCCCGGAAAGCTCGTAGATGTATTTAGTGACCGTGTTGCGGTTCAGCTTCAGCGCGTCGGCTATTCCGAGGATAGTCAGCCCCTCGGGATGAGCCTCGAGTAGGTCGACCATGCGTTCCCGTACGTCGTTCTCGGCCTTTGCAGCCATGCGGATACCTGAGTGCACTCTTGCATAGGTCGACTGCCGTAGCCTCGGTGTTCCATATCGCTACTCGGTTGAGCTCAGCATCCGTGCGTAGCACATGAGGTATGCAGTTCTGCTATGCAGATATGATTAGCATAAATGTCGGACTATCTAAAAGTGCCAGAGATTGTCAAGAAAAAAGAGCGGAAACGGCGCGATTGGCGGCAAAAGAAGCGGATATAGAACTGTTCGACTGACGAGAGGCGATGTTGCTACCCTATATGTGGAATCGCACTGAATCGGAGGAGTACGCAATAATGCCCGTATGTCGTTTTCGACATCCTGAACAAATCGACTCAAAAACGATGTACAACGCGTCAAATCGGCAAATTTCATGGGACGATGCTGCGTGAATGTGGGTATATCAGGGGTATACTAATTTCGTCCAACCCGAGCGTTCGCCGAGGATCCGAATGTTTTTTCCGTCAATCCGAAAAAGGTGAAGGCGACATGCATGTCGGATACGGAAATTGGTGCGAAGGCTCTTTGTCGAAGCAACCGACGGTTCGCCGACATACCGGAGAATTGTTATGAAGCATACGAATCGTTTTTTTAAGCCGAATCCATAAATATAATATGCCTATTATGAAATCTCGTGACCAACTTATCGAGGAACACGAACGGAAAATGGAAGAGCTGAGACGCGAATTGGGCGTAGACCGTTTTCCTGTCGAAACCGACATCCGACGCATCGACAAACCTCCTCATGCCGATCCTTTCGCCGCCGCGGCGAACTCCGGAGCCGCGCTAGAGATACTGCGCGACCTAAAGAGCAAAATCGAGACAATTACGTTGAAAATGATAGAGCTGGAAAGGAAGTTCGAGGAGCGAGTGCCGAGCAAGACGCTCAGCGAGGAGGCTTTTCAGAAGGAGATAGTGGACAGTGGGAATCTTGCGCAGGAGATAATAGATGGCGTAAAGGAAGAAGTCAGAGTGGTCGCGAACGCCAGGCCGATAGTAGCGTCTAGGGATCAGATGACGATCGTAGAACAGAAGCGCATAGAGAAGGTGTTGTCCGTCCTGCAGGAACATGGCAGGCTGTCTTCGCCGCAGCTGGCGACGATAATGAACCTGTCACGCACGCGCTGCAACGAGTACTTCCGACAGATGGAAACCATGGGACTTGTCGAAGGCGTGGAAGTTGGCAAAGAGAAGTTCTACAAACCATGCAACTAAAAACCTGTCAAAAAATGCGGGATAGCGGAGCTAGGATTTGAACCTAGGACCTTCGGGTTATGAGCCCGACGAGCACTCCAAGCTGCTCCACTCCGCTTTTAAGGTCGTATTAATGATAGGCCAAGGTAGTTTAAATTTGTTTGCGCAGAAAAATTAGCGTGAAGCCGGTTGTTTTTTATTCGAGTGTGCCTAAAATTAATGTAAATGCGCCAGCTGGATATGTGCTTGGAGAGAGGCATGAAAAATGAGAAAAGACGCAGCAGAAAACCTTATTAAAATCGTTAGATGCCTAAAAGAGGCAGAAGGAGGATGGCTTTGGGTAAGAGAGATATCTAGACGCGCTGGAATGCATCACAAGACGGTTTCACGCCTTATTACCAAGCATCTTAGCATGTTCATAGAGACGCAGACCATGGAACCGTTTAATGTTCAAATGATCAGGCTGAAGCCGGGGACCGACGTGGATGCTGTTTTCCGTTTCCTGACCATGAAAGAAAAGTTGGATAACGAACTGGAAAGCAAGAATAAGGTACAAAAATTGGACTTTTTAGAATCCGACAGCGCTTGAATCTCCGTGGGAGCGATTTAAATCGGCATGTGGCTGATTCAAATCGGCGTTCTCGCCACCAATGTACCTTACGAATCCCTTCCCGTCTCTGGACACGCGTGTTATGTTTTTAGTGCGGCGTACCGTGTTAGACAGGAGACCTCGCAAGGCGGACTCGGATATCTCCAGGCCTGCAGCAAGTTCCGAGTAACTTAGTTCGCCGCGTGATTTTACAATTTCTACAAGTTTTTGCATCTTCCTGGTAGGTGTGCGTATCTGCGACTCCAAGGTTTCAATCTGATTCAGAAGCTCGGTTTTAAGAGGCTCAGGAGCCCGTTTAGCCGTTTTTTCGAGCGATTGAATCATAAATTCAATCATTTCCAGTTTTCTAATCGTATTTTCGTCATGTACGTGTATAGAGTCGTAGATTGCGTGCAACTGTGGCCCGAATTGGTTGGTGAACCATTCTTTGGAAGCCATGAACGTTTCTATCCTGTTTAGGGATGTTTCTATTTCCTTTAGAGATCGACCTGCGTAGCCGGCTGCCATTCCAAGCTCGAGTGAATCTTTTTGGAGTTCGATTGTCGGCTGACGAGCTACTGGTTCCGCCAAAGCAGGCATCTGTGGCAAGGATGATAATTGTCTTTTTGGAAGCATGGTGGGCTGTTGCATAGGTCGTGTTTCTGGAGCTCTGGGCGTTGAAGCTTGTTGATTGGGCGAAATCATGTTCGGTAAAGGCTGGTAGAATAGACCGGGTTCTTCTTTGGGAGTAAAATCCGTAGAACCTTGAATTTCAGCAGATTGCTGATTTAAATCGCGATTTGAATCGCTTGAATCGCTGATTGAATCGCTTGAATTGATTGAATTCTGATTTAAATCTGATTTAAATCGTGATTCAATCGCTGATTTAGATCCAAAAATCTTCTTCAAATTATCAATTAAACCCATACATTCTATTAGTTTTTCAAGTATAAATCGATTGTCCTCACATGCAGCAAAATACCAATACCCTCACAAGTATCTTATAGCTAATTATCCTCACTACGTGAGATCTTAGACATTTTTTATATTTTTAGCAAAGTCACCTTTTGACCCTCACTCCTAGAAAAGAACCTCAGGAGCTCACTCTGTAGTCGTAGATTATATATTTTGCTTATCATCAATTATAAAAGATATTTTATAATATATTATTTATTACTAAACTTTATTATTATATACTTTAAATAATATATTTTGTATTATGATTAGTTTAACATTTTTAAGTAAAATAATTGAAAACTTTTCATAAAATTAAGTTAAATTATTGTGCTTTAATGAATGTTTTAATATAAAATTTATTTAAATTATATTAAAATTTAATTTATTTATTTAATTTCTTTTTGTAAGAATATTTAACTAAACTATATTATTTAGAATAACCTTTTTGTCGGAAAATATTTTGAAAAATAATCAAAATTTATATAAAAACTGAAAAAATCGAATTAATTCAAAATTTAGATCAATTTTTCGTAAATTTTAAAATTATTCAATCAAGCTAAATGCGCAGTATGCCATAGTGGCTGGCGCATTTGATGCAAACTCCATGCAAATATGAGAAACTAAACCATTTCAAGCTCTTTTTTGGCCAATTCTATTAGCGTCTTTTCTATGTAATGGTAGAAAAGGCCTTGCGTGAGCTCGTAAGTCGTTCGGAATTTTTTCTTTCCGGTCTCGTCAATCTCGACTTTCCTATGAGATTGAACCAAATCCCATTTTTTCATGGAAGCCAGAGGCTTGTAGAATAGGCTCGGAGCTTCGCTGCGTGAGATGTTAAGCTTCTTTTCAAGGTCTTCGGCCTCGATCTTGCCCCCGTTTTCCTTCAAAATCTTGATTATCTGTATGATTCGTTCCTTCAACTTGGCTGTTTTCGGGTGGTTACCGACCAAGAGATATGGTATAATCTTCATATTTGCTCAGTCCCTCCATATGTTTGGCGCACTTGTCGAGTGCAAATTTGTGATCCGACTTGATAGATACTTGTATTTTCTTCTAAATAACGCTTTCTATGTATGGAAAGGAACGTAGTGATGAGGCCTATATGACCTTCTTTTCTACTTTTTATACATGAAAGAGAGAACGTTTGACCTTGATGGGGGGCCAGGTTCATAGCCGAAAACGTTAACTTGCGATTAATAAAGAAAGCCGCCATCTGGTCGTTGAACATGATTTTATGTTTAGGCGCCCCCGGAGCTGACTTGACATACATAACAAATTAAGAAATAACATAACAACATAAGAAGATACATAATTATCAGTTCTCTTGTTTAAAATATATAATTTAGTATATTCTTTTTGTATTTAGTTAACTGCGCCAGTTGGAGTGCAATGGAGAGCCTAAACGAAAGAAACCAACGCGATTCCGAGCAGAAGTGCCACCGCCTCGATTGCGACGCAGTGCCAATATCTGCCGACCGCGGCCCATGATATCATGCCCAAGTTGAACGCAAGAAGGTAGTACATCTGAGTTCTTACTCCTAGGAACCCGAGTATGAATGACATCGGATAGACTGCCAGCCTGATGTTCCTCGGAAGAACGCTCTGGAATATCAGACCTGCGAAGAAGCACAAGCCGTACAGCCAGACCGTCGACACTGGAAGCGTCATGATTAAAGATGTACTGGAAGGAATTAAATCGAATGAGACGGTTCCCTATGCATGCGGTGTTTTTGTGAACTCGATGAATCCTTGCAGCGCGGAGCGGATGTTGTCGTCCACGGCATAGTGTTCGAGTATCGCGTTCACCATGCCTTCCCTGCTTTTTCCTTCCTTGGTTTTAGCAATTTTCGCAGAATCGACGGCATACGAGTTTAAAGATCCAGTTGCCGTGTCTCTTGCGATAACAATCAAGTGTGTTCCATTGTAGTTGTTCGGCTGCGGGGGCTTCCATCCGCCGCTAAGCGCGGAATTTGAGCGTTCGGAATACCAAAAGGCTCCTATCTCCACGTCGCCGTACCTTTCGAATGAATGCATAGCAACATCACTCAGTCTAAAGAATTTAAACACTCCAGAAAACGATTACTTGATCTTTGCCAGCTGCATCATCACGCCCTCGAAGCCGTGCGCGAGCGCCTCGCCGACCGGCGTGAGCTTGACTATCTTGATGCGACCTTTCTTCTCGAAGTCTACGAGCTCGAGTTTCTTGAAGTGGTCGAGCAGCTTGACCGTGTGCGAGTACGTGCAGTCTATCTCCTTGGAAAGTATGGTCGCATACTGCGGTCCCTTCTTCAGGCTTACGATCAACCTGACGGGTTTCGTGTGCAGGAAAAGGACAACGGACGGCTCAATATTTTTTGACACCATACAAATCTAATAGAATATAGGCTGTACGGTATATTTATTCTTTCAACATATCTGTTTCAGTATATAAATCGTCGCTCCGCACCGGAACGTGGCTGTTCAGAGATTTATTACAGAATCCAACTATATTTGTAGAGCTTTGGCGGGGTGCATGCAAGGATGATGTTCGTCAGGCCTCCGGTGGCGGCCGGTCAGTTCTACGATTTGGACCCGGAAAGACTCAGGAAGCAGATAGACTCGTCGTTCAGGCGCGCGGACGAGGGTGCCGAGATGAAAGGCAGGCCTAAGATGAGCAAGCTGCGCGGTGCCGTGCTCCCGCACGCAGGTTACGAATATTCCGGGCATGTCGCGGCGAAATTCTATGCGATGCTCAACGACAAGGAACCGTACAACTGCATAATTATCGGCCCGAACCACTACATGTTCGGGTCCAAGTTCGCGACGATGAAGAACAGCCTTTGGAAGACGCCCCTCGGCGGAGTGGCCGAGGACGACTCGATGATAGAAACGCTTATGCGCGGCTGTGATTTGTTGCAGATAGACGTCACGCCGCACCAGAACGAGCACTCCATAGAGGTGCAGCTGCCGTTCCTGCAGAACAGGTTCGGCGAGAAATTCAAGTTCGTGCCAATCGTCATAACAAACGAGGTCGGGGATCCTGACATACTTTCGAGCTGCCAGGCGCTCGGTTGCGCGATAGCCGACGCGGTGCGCAAGAGCAAGGAGAAGTGGCTCGTTATCGCTAGTTCGGATTTTTCGCACTATGTGCCGCAGAACGTCGCCGAAGAGACTGACGGGGCGCTCATCAAGGCCATCGTAAAGCTGAACGAGAAGCTCTTCTTCGAACGCGTGAACGAGCTGAACGCTAGCGCCTGCGGATTCGGACCGATAATAACGGCTATGGCCGCGTCTAAGAAGCTGGGCGCTGAGAAGGGCAGGTTGCTGAAGTACGCCACGTCGGGAAACGTCACCAACGAGTTCGGCTCTGTAGTAGGCTACGCAAGCATCGTGTTCTGACGCCTAATCACAATCGCTTAATAGCGTATCGGGATAATTCTAATTATGCCCAAGAAAAACGACGCGAAAACCGTCGCTACTAAGCACGCGTTACTAAACGCTGTACAACACGGAGGCATGGCCAGTGAGGGCGTTGTCGTTGGAAAAGTTCTGGGCGAGAGCCCAGAGATGAAGAAGGACATGAAAGCGCTCGTCGCCGATGTGAAAGCTGCTGTATCAGAAGTCAATTCCTGGCCTACCGAGAAGCAAGACGCGGAAATGAAGAGACTGAAGATAGACATAGATGAAGGAAAAGCCCCGGAGAAGGAGGAGGGCGAACTGCCGCCTCTGCCGAACGCGACGCCCGGGAAAGTCGTCATGCGCATGGCGCCTTATCCGTCTGGACCGTTGCACATCGGCAACGCGCGGATGGCGATTCTGAACGACGAATACGTGCGCAGGTACAAGGGCATCCTGTTCCTTGTATACGACGACACTATTGGAAGCGAGGAGAAGAAGCTGATACCGGAAGGCTACGCCCTTGTGCGCGAAGGGTTGCAGTGGCTAGGAGTGAAATTCGGCAAGGAGCTATACAAGTCCGACAGGTTGGAAATTTTCTACAAGCACGCCGAGGAGCTGCTGAAGAAGAAGCTCGCATACGTGTGCTTGTGCAGCGCCGATGAGCTGCGCACGAACAGGGAAGCCGCAACCGAGTGCTTGCACCGCGGGCAGACCGCGGCCGAGAACCTGAAGCTTTGGAAAAAGATGATGGACGGCGGCTTCAAGGAGGGCGAAGCGGTCGTGCGCCTGAAGACCGACATGAAATATCCGAACCCGGCGTTCCGCGACCGCGTGCTGCTGCGCGTCTCCGACAGGGAGCACGTGCGCGTCGGCCACAAATACCACGTCTGGCCGATGCTCGAGTTCTCATGGGCAGTGGACGATCACGAGCTTGGGATGACGCACATACTCAGGGGCAAGGACCTCGTGATGGAGGATTTGATGGAGACTTTCATATGGGAAAAACTCGGCTGGAATAAGCCTGAGTTCCTGCACTACGGTCTTCTGAGACTGGCCGAGGCGAAGCTCAGCAAGTCCAAGTCGCGCGCTGCGATAGAGGCCGGCGCGTTCGCCGGATGGGAAGACCCTCGCACATGGTCGCTGCAGTCGCTGAGGCGCCGCGGCATACGCCCGGAAGCAATACGCAGGTTCGTGCTCAGTATGGGGCTGAGCCTGTCAGACGTGACTGTGCCTGCCGACATCTTTTACGCGGAGAACCGCAAGATCATCGACTCGGACGCTAGGCGGTATTTCGCAGTGTTTAATCCGGTGAAGATATCCATCGAGGATGTACCTGCAAAATTGGCGAAGACGAAGGATGTCGTCGTCCCCGCGCACCCGGAAAACAAGAAGCTCGGCGAGAGGAAGATACCGTTGAATCTGGGAGCCGTCTACGTCGAACGGCATGACTTGGAAAACTTGCACGGCAGGAGGATCGGCCTGATGAACCTGTTTTCCGTCGAGCTTGGTGACAATGTGAAGTTCTCTAGCGAGGAGATAGAGATGTCAGACCAAAAGACCCAGTGGGTAAGCGAACCCAACGTAAGCATAACGGTCGTGATGCCTGACGGTGAAAGCCGGTCTGCCGTAGCAGAGCCCGACATCGCCAAGGCGAAAGTCGACGATGTCGTGCAGCTCGTACGATTCGGCTTCTGCCGGGTCGACAAGGCCGGGAAGGATATGGTTTTATATTTCGCCCATAAATAAGATTAAAAGGCTCCGGCTATCGGGCCTGGGCGCATATTTAAGAAGATGAATGCAGACAGAATTAAGATGCGCGCACGGAAACGCGCGTAAAACAACACAGACGAAAAAAGAATGAAGTGGTTGGAAAATGACAAGCGAACTACCGAAAGAAGTCGTTGACAAAATACTCCAGCTAGTGGAAGCAGCGAAAAACACCGGAAGCGTGCGCAAGGGCACGAACGAGGCTACCAAGGCAATAGAGCGCGGCGTCGCCAAGCTCGTTGTGATAGCCGAGGACGTCGAGCCCAAGGAGATAGTGATGCACCTGCCGGCGCTTTGCGAGGAGAAGAAGACCCTATGCGCGACCGTGCCTAGCAAGGTCGAACTCGGACGCGCGGTAGGCCTTGACGTCGGATCGGCGGCCGTAGCGGTCGTCGAGGTGGGCGACGGTAAGGACCTGTTCAAGGAAGTCTCCGCGAAGCTGGCCAAGCCTGAGTAAGCTGTCACGACTGTGCATTGGAAGTGATACGATTGGTTGATGCTTATCCTGCCGAAGTTCTGCAGGTGCTGGGAAGGACAGGCGTACGTGGAGTAGTACAGGTACGATGCAAAGTCCTCGACGGCCCGGACAGGGGACGCGTGCTCGTCCGTAACGTGATAGGCGCGGTACGCGTGAACGACGTGCTCATGCTGCGCGAGACCGAGATGGAATCGGTCGACAAGATGGGCTCCAGGTAGGTGTTGAAGGATGAAGTGCTCTTTTTGCAGCAAGCCGATCAAGTCGGGCACGGGCAAGATGTTCGTGAAGAACGACGGCACTATCTACTACTGGTGCTCACGCAGGTGCGAGGTCAAGTTCGGCCAGACGGCGAAAAGGGCGCACTAGGCTAGGCGCGGGTTTAGTTCTTCAGTCTTATAACCAAGCTACTTCGAATTTTTTTCATGGTCGTATGAAAACGCGATGTTAAAACATTTGGAAAACGACGCCGGATTAATATTTAAGCCGAAAAATAGAATCTTTCTTTCGAAAGGGGCCGGTAGATCAACTGGCAGATCGCCACTCTGGCAGGGTGGAGGCTTCGGGTTCAAATCCCGACCGGTCCACTTGGATTTTTAAAGGATCCAAATAGATTATTATACTTATCTGAATGAAGATAGTGATACGAAACACAAGATTGCATTGGCAGTGGGATAATGGGCGAGAAGAAGGACAAGCCTGACAAGGCCTTCGAAGACCCCGAAAAGACGGACAAGTCTGAGAAACAGAAGCCTGAAGAAAAGAAGAAAGAGGAGAAGGGTAGGCCTAAGGAAGAGAAGAGGCTACGAGTTCTCGTTCGTGTTCTTGGCGCGGACCTTGACGGTGAAAAGTCGGTCAGCCACGCGATATTGCACATAAAAGGCGTCAGTCACTCTTTTGTCAAGGCGGTGCTCACTGCAGCTAAGATAGACCCGAACAAGAAGCTCGGGGCTTTCACAGAAGCGGATATCGCCGCGCTCGAGGATGCGATTAGGGAGCCTGCCAAGCTCGGGCTACCTGAGTGGGTGATGAACAGGAGGCGCGACGTGGAGACTGGCGCGGTCGGGCACATGTCCGGGCCGGACGTCGACATGGTCGAGAAGTTCGACGTGCAGCGCATGGTGGACGCGAAGTCATACAAAGGCGTAAGGCACATGCTCGGGCTTCCGGTGCGCGGGCAGCGCACGCGCGCGTCTTTCAGACATAACAAGGCTGTCGGCGTCATAAAGAAGTCCACAAGACTCGCGCAGGGCGGTGCTGCGGGCGCAGCTGCTCCGGCCGCGACTGCACCGGCTGCGAAGCCTGCCGCCGGCGAGAAGAAGAAATAATAATTGGTGCTGTTATGAGACGATTCAAGAAAAAGTACAAGCGCCCGCAGATAATGTGGGACAGCGCGCGCATAGCACGCGACAAAGAGCTGAAGAAGACGTTCGGCCTGACAAGGAAGCAGGAGATATGGAAAGCCGAGACGCTTCTGCGTAAGTACAGGCGCCTAGCGCGAAGCCTTGTCGCGACGAGGGACAAGCAGGCGGAGAAGGACCTTCTCACCAAGGTGGTCAACCTCGGATTGATGGATAAGGGGGCAGGGCTGGACGACGTCCTCGGAATGAATGTTGAGAACGTGCTTGGCCGGAGGCTGCAAACGATACTCATACGGAAGGGGGTAGCTACCACGCCGGCGCAGGCGAGGCAGCTGATTGTGCATGGTCACGTGAAGATCGGCGGGCGCAAGGCGACACACCCGAGCACAATAGTGCCTACGTCGGACGAGGACAAGATAGAAGTTTTGATTGCCGTAAAAAAACCGGTACCTGCGGAAACCAAGATGGCCGAGCCGGCCAAGGCGGAACCTGCCAGCACAGAATCGGCGGGCGCGGGAACTAAGGAAAGCTAGGTGTTTTGAATGGCCGAACCGCAAAAAATCAAATGGGGAATCGCGAACATCTACAGCACCGCGAACAACACTGTCATTCATATCACTGATGTGACCGGTTCGGAAACGATTGCCAAGTACACTGGCGGGATGATGACGGATCGCGACCGCGAACAAGGAGGTCCGTTCCCGGCGATGCAGGCTGCGAGGAAGGCCGCTGAGGAAGCCATAACCAAGGGCGTCACTGGAATACACATACGTGTGCGCGCCAGAGGCGGGCACGGCACCAAGTCGCCTGGCGCAGGTGCGCAACCAGCGATACGCGCGCTCGCGAGGGCGGGCCTGAGAATAGGAATGATAGAGGACGTCACGCCGATACCGCACGACGTCACTAGAAGGAAGGGCGGACGCCGCGGACGCAGAGTATAAGCTCCCGTGAAAGTTTATAGCCGGACCTCGACAATTGAATAAATGCAGGGTGTGGTCTTATGGAAGTCAAGATACTAGAGAGGAACGACAGGGAAATCAAGTTTTTAGTGAGCGGGGTTAAGTCGTCGTTCGCGGGAGCGCTGCGCAGGGTGATGATATCCGAAGTCCCGACAATGGCGATCGAGTGGGTCGAATACAACACCAACACGTCCGCGATGCCGGACGAAGTACTGGCGAACCGTCTCGGGCAGGTGCCTCTGACGTACGACCCGAAGGCGTACAACCTGAAGAAGGACTGCAAGTGCGACAACAAAGGATGCTCGCGGTGTGAGGTCAAGCTGGTGCTGAAGAAGAAGGGTCCGGCCATGGTTTACTCTGATGATCTGAAGACGACGGACAAGAGCGTCGTGCCTTTCATAGAGAAGATACCGCTCGTCGAGCTGTTCGCCGACCAGGAGCTGGAGTTCGTGGCGACCGCGCAGCTGGGCATGGGCCGCGAGCACTCCAAATGGCAGGGCGCAGTCGTAGGATACAAAAACCTGCCGAGCATAAAAATCGGCGACATCGCGAAGGAGGACCTCGACAAGTTCGTCAAGGTCTGCCCGAGGGACGTCTTCAAGACAAAGGACGGGAAGCTTATCGTCACCGACCCGGTGAAGTGCATCCTGTGCATGAACTGCGTCGAAGCGAGCCGCAAGGGCGAAGTCGAGGTCACGCCCGTTGAGGATGCGTTCGTGTTCACCGTGGAGACCGCGAGCGGGATCAGGGCCGAGGACGTCGTGCAGATGGCGACGGAAGTCTTAGGCGAGAAGATGAAGGAGTTCCAGAAGGAGCTCAAGAAGTTAAAATGATTCCTTCCTCGCGCGAATTCTTAAATAAAGGAAACGCGTAGAGACACATATGCGAGCGGGGGTCGCCTAGTCCGGTCAATGGCGCAGGACTTAAGTTCGCTTAAGTGCTGACATCGAGATGACGATAAGCAATCCTGTGGCTTAGTGCCTTCGTGGGTTCGAATCCCACTCCCCGCATTATGGCAGTCGGCGGTACGTGCATGCGGTGCGGCAACTACTCGATTGCGCTGTTCACTTGCAAGGCATGCGGCTCACGCTGCTGCCCGCGGTGCGTCGACGCGCGGGCGGGCGTCTGCATGCTTTGCGGCGGCGTGAGGAAGCAGCGCGTCTAAATCTTTTTAAACGTGCCCGGCGGTGTAGTAATAATGCAAGACGGAGATTTCGTTTCAGTCGACTATGTCGGTCGCATCAAGGGCACTAACGAGATTTTTGACGTCACTATCGAGGACGTTGCTAAGAAGGAGAACGCGCACAACCCTAAGATCAAGTACAAGCCTGTGACGCTCATAGTAGGCGGCGGCTTCATACTGCGCGGGCTTGACGAGGCGCTGCACGACATGAAGGTCGGAGAACGGAAGACGTTTGAAGTCGCGCCGGAGAAGGCATTCGGCGAAAGGCGCGACGACCTGATCAAGCCGATTCCGGCCGCACGGTTCAAGGAACAAAACATAGAACCTTATCCTGGGGCCGTGGTGAGCATCGGCGAGATGCGCGGGCGCATAATGAGCGTCGACGGCGGCCGGGTGAAGGTGGACTTCAACCACCCTCTTGCCGGCAAGACGCTCGTTTACGACCTGGAAGTCAAATCTCTTGTCGAAAAGCCGGAGGAAAGGGTCAAGTCGTTAGTCTTTTATTTCACCGGCATGGACGAGGTCGACGTCAAGGTCGTTGACAAGACCGCGGACATCAGCATACTGAAGGACGTGGACGTCGTGCGCCCGGTGAAGAGCATGGTGGCCGAGAACGTCATGAAATGGTGTGGCGTGGACAAGGCCAGGTTCATCGAGACGTTCGAGCACAAAGACGAGAAGTGAGCGTTTTTGGGCCGTGCGAGCCTGGCGGGCGTCCGACCGAGAAATAAATATTTTCGACCCGAATTTAATTTAAAGGTCCTTGGTGGTCAAGTGGGAGTCAAACAGATAGCGAAGAAGGGCGCTCGGCCAAGCAAGTACGACACCGAGAGCAAGGATGACGCAGAGATACGCTCGATACTCGAATCTAGGAAGACCAAGATAAAGATCGTCGGCTGCGGCG
>JAPLUY010000020.1 GCA_026397385.1 Candidatus Aenigmatarchaeota archaeon | reverse complement strand
AGCGTCACCGTGTGCTCCTTAGCCAGAATCAGCGGCAGTTTCTTTCCTGACATAATCGTTTTGATTTTTTCCTCGACAGATTCCATCGCGACGTCGCCCGCGTCGAAGATGCGCGCGTCCTCAAGCCAGTTGCGCCTGTCCGTGAAGTCGAAAGGCTCCACCAGCTGGCTGGCCTCGCGCAGCGAAGTCTGGCAGTCGACGCCGAACGCCACCACGTTGGCATCGGCTTCGCTGAAGAAATCCGTCACGAACTTTTCGTCGCCCTTGCTTCCTGGCATAATCCCTATTTCGAAAGCAATCCTTAAAAACCAAGCACGGATGCAACCAGTGCAAAAGAAGAGCGCTTAAATAAAGCAACCGACAAGGATTACCTTAACGTAGAACCTGCTTATCGATTCTGCGAATCCGAGAAAGCTAGAAGGTGACGACTTTACGGTTATACCTACCTGGGAAATGATACTGCCCGCGATTACTATCACGCTGGGAATAGCGACCATACTTTACCTGGCGGTATCGAACTACGCCGTCAAGATACGGAACAATCGTATAGACCAGGTGTCCGACCTCATCAAGAAGGGCGCGTTCGCCTACCTCGGCAGGCAGTTCAAGACCATCTTCGTCTTCATACCATGATTATGATAATCAAGGTGCACGGAAAGGCCGCGGACGCGGCGCGCACCTCCTCGCTCGACGCCTTCAGGATCGCGTTCATGGGCGGAAGCTCGATGGGCATGCTCGTCCCTATCGCCGGGCTGATAGGACTCACGCTGCTATACTTTTACTTTCCCGACCACACGATGCTGATCGGGTTCGGCTTCGGGTCCAGCCTGACCGCGCTGTTCGCGCAGATCGGCGGCGGCATATACACCAAGGCGGCGGACATCGGGGCCGACCTCGTGGGCAAGGTCGAGCATGGCATGCCGGAGGACGATCCGAGGAACCCGGGCGTGATTGCAGACCTCGTGGGCGACAACGTCGGCGACTGTGCCGGGAGAGGGTCGGACCTTTTCCAGTCCTTCAGCGGCGACGTGATAACCGGGATAATAATGGGAATCGCATTTGTGCCGAAGTACGGCCCGGGCGCGGTCGTGTTCCCGCTGCTGCTGCAGACGGCCGGCGTGCTGGCTTCGAACATAGGCATAATGGCAGTCAGGATGTTCATGTCGTCCGCCAAAGGCGCTTTCAGCCCGTCGAGGATATTGAACACAGGCCTCGTCATAACGGCCGCGATAGCCATCCTGTCCGCGTTTGCACTTTCGGTATACGTCCTTAACGACGTCTCGATATTCGTGGCTGCGCTGAGCGGCGTTCTGGCCGTCTTCGCCGCGATATTCATAGCCAGACATTACACGAGCGTCACAGGCAAGCCCGTCAGGGAGATAGCCTCGGCCGCACGCCGCGGAGCTGCATTGGACGTGCTGAAGGGGATGTCATACGGCATGCAGAGCCCCATCGTGCCCATAATCATGATATTAGGCGCATCGGTCGTGTCCTACATCGTGTCCGGATACTCGCTCTATGCGGTCGCTATAGCGAACATCGGCACGGACCTCATGATAGGGTTCATGATGTCGGCCGACGTGTTCGGGCCAATCGTGGACAACGCGGACGGCGTTGCCGAGCTGAGCAAGCAGCCCCGCGCCCAACGCAGCCTGTCGCGCCTCGACTCGGTCGGGAACACCATGAAGGCGTATACGAAAGCGCTTTCCATGACTACGGGCACGCTTACCGCGGTCGTGGTTTTCATAACGTACGCGCAGATCGCAGGCATCACCCAGCTGGACATGCTCGCGCCCATGAACCTCGCCGCCGTTTTCGTCGGGGCCGGCACCTCGTTCCTCGTTGCGGCGCTGTTGATAGGCTCGACCACGAAGACGGCCGAGGTCATGGTGGACGAGATCAGGCGGCAGTACCATACGATCAAAGGACTGCTCCAGGGAAAGGCCGAGCCTGACTATGCACGGTGCATCGACATCTCGACGAGCAACGCGCTGAGGGAGATGGCCGTGCCCGGCATAATAGCAGTGGCCGCCCCGATGGTCGCGGGCGTGCTGTTCGGCCCGCAGGTGCTGCTGTCTTTCATCATAGGCATAACCGTATCCGCGGTGCCGCTCTCGATATACTTCAGCAACGCCGGAGCCGCGTATGACAACGCGAAAAAGTACGTGGAGGAAGGCAACTTCGGCGGCAAGGGCAGCGAAACCCACGCGGCGGTTGTAATCGGGGACACTGTCGGCGACCCCATGAAGGACGTCGCCGGGCCGTCACTGGTCATTTTCATGAAGGTCGTGGGCATGACCGCGCTGATGCTAGTGCCGCTGCTGGTCGCATAGTCCCGGCAAAGAATTGAGATTCTTACTTGCTTTCTTCCATGCACTTCTCGGAACAGTAGAACTTACCCTTGATTTTTATCTGCGTGAACGGCGTCTCCTTGCCGCACCAGTCGCACTTCTTCATTCTCCGAGCCTCTCCTTGCGCTCGTCCTTCAGACGCCCTATGAGCTCGAGCAGTTCCCGCTTCTCGTCCTTGACGATGCCGAACTCCTCGCTGAAAGGGCAGTCATTGTCGAGCGCGGCGTCCTCCTTGTCCTCGTCGTACACCACCGGATACAGCCTGCAGCCTTCCGGACGGTCGTCGTATATCTTGCACTCGCTGCCGTCGTTGAACACGCACCGTCCGCCGGCGTTCTTCAGGCGGATCCACCCATCAGAATCGACCACGAACTCGTCGCGCTTGAAGCCCAGCCCTTCGATGCGCTCGACGTCCTCGTCAGATAGCGGCATCTCGGTCTCGAGGCAGCACTGGACGCATTTCTCCCTGCGGCACACTTCGCTCATAAGAAACCTATTAGGAAGATACTAGTTAAATGGTATTACTCGCGTGATGAGTGGTCCGAAGCGGGTCAGTCCTTTAGAATCCGCCACAGGACGTCCTCGTAGCTCTCGCGGAATTGTTCCTTGCGCGCAATGAGCGCGCGCTTCAGCCTGACGGAGACGCCGATCGTGGTTTCGCTCATGTTAACCCGAAAAGAAAGAAAACGTTGAAGGATTTAACATTGAGCCTGGGAGCGCTGGCAGCACTGGACTATGTGTGATATGCTTAATAATTTCTCCGCAGATAGTCTCTTCATGACGCTCGTGCAGGCCGTAGCCAGCATCCCTCCGTGGGTCGTACTCGTAGCGTTTCTGGCCGTGATCGTGCTCATCTCATTGCGTACTAGAAGCTACACGGACGTGCGCGTCGGCAACGCCACGGTGCACGCCGAGCTTGCGGACAACCTCATCAAGCAGATGCTGGGGCTCATGGGACGCGGCGCGCTGTCCGAAAGCGAAGGGATGCTGTTCCCGCTCTGGCAGGAGAGCCGTCCGAGCTTCTGGATGATGGGCATGAGGATTCCGATAGACGTCGTATATTTCGACAGCAACGGGACGGTCGTGGACGTGAAGCGCGACGTGCAGCCGTTCAGCTTCTCGAACCCGTCGACGAACTTCTCACCGTCGCAGAATGCGATGTACGTGCTCGAAGTCTCCGCGGGCTTCGTGCAGAGGCACGAGATAAAAGTCGGGGCAAAGGCCAAATTCACGATATGATAGCTGCGATCAGTAGCAGAGTACGC